>JAJXYE010000204.1 GCA_021780735.1 Pseudomonadota bacterium
GCATGCGGCAGCGCATGGGCCAGGTGCGAGAACACGCGTGCCAGCGCCAGGCAGCCGAGCAGGGTGATGGTCCAGCCGATCAGCGCGTTGAAGCCATACGGCGCCAGCGAGGCGGGCAGCAGGAAGATGCCCATGCCGATCACATTGCCTACCACCAGCGCGGTGCAGGTCCAGAAGCCGATTTTCTTGCTTTCGCTCATGGGTACGCTCACTTGGGTCAATCCAGGGAAACCGGCGTACCGGACTTGATCACGCCGCGGATCTGGCGCAGGCAGTCGATGTCATGCAGCGGGTCGCAGCCCACCGCGACCAGGTCGGCGGCCTTGCCGGGAGCGATCGATCCGAGCTGTTTTTCCTTGCCGAGCAGGCGTGCGGCGTCGATGGTGGCCGAGCGGATCGCCTGCAGCGGGGTCATGCCGTAGCGCACCATGTAGGCGAACTGGCGGGCATTCTGGCCGTGCGGGTAGACGCCGGCGTCGGTGCCGAAGGCCAGGTGCACGCCGGCCTTGACCGCCTTGCGAAAGCCTTCGCGCTGCGCTTCGGTGGTCTGCTCGTTCTTGCGCAGAATCTCCGCCGACCAGTGGTCGCGGCGGCCGATTTCCTCGATGTAGTCGCCGTCGTAGATGTCGGCCACCAGCCAGGTGCCGTGCTGCTTGAGCAGGGCGATGCCCTCGTCGTCGATCAGCGAGCCGTGCTCGATCGAGCGTACGCCGGCGCGGATCGCGCGCTTGATGCCCTCGGCGCCGTGCGCATGGGCGGCGACGAACTTGCCGCGCCTGGCCGCTTCCACCACGGCGGCATGGATCTCCGCCTCGCTGAACTCGGGTTTGCCCGGCTCCGTGCCGTTGGCCAGCACCGCGCCGGTGGCGATCACCTTGATCTGGTCGACGCCGTGGTCGAGGATGAAATCCACATGCTTGCGCACGTCGTCCACACCGCTGGACACACCCTGGCGGAACTCCGGCGGTACCACCGTGCCCGGTGGCAGGCCGGTGATCTCGCCGCCACCGCCGGGTGCGGTGATGTAGGCGCCGGCGACGAACATGCGCGGGCCGGGAATCTCGCCGGCGTTGATCGCATCGCGCAGGGCGATGTCGGCGAAGCCGCGGTAGACGCCGACGTCGCGCACGGTGGTGAAGCCGGCCTGCAAGGTCTTGCGCGCGTTCATCGCGCCGATGAAGGCCTGCTGCGCCGGACTGATCTTCAGCGGCGCGCCAACGTCGGCGGTCTCGGCCGGTTCGGAAATGTGGGTGTGCATGTCCATCAGGCCGGGCACCACCGTCCAGGCAGTCCAGTCGAGCACGCGGGAGCCCCTGGTCGCGTCGTCCGACCACGGCTTCACGGCGACGACGCGGCCGTCTTCGATCGACACCGCCTGGTCGGCGAGCATCTTGCCGCTGTCCACGTCGAGCAGGTGACCGGCATGCACCACGGTGCGCGTTGCGGCTTGCGCATCGACGGCGTGCGCCGAAGCGACCAGCGCGGTGGCCAGGGCCAGTGCGGAAAACAGCGGATTCATGCGGACTCTCCCGCAACCGCGGCATAGGCCGCGCGCAGCTGGTTGTGGAAATGCCAGACGCCGCTCTCGCGCTTCGGACACAGCCGGCCGGCGTCGTAGGTGCCCGAGGACAGCCCCCGCTGCACGGCCTCGCAGATGGTGATGTCCTCGTGCTGCACCTCGTCGCTGAATTCCTGGTCGGCGGCGATGCGCGCCTGCGCGTGCTCGTCCTGCGCGTAGTAGTAGTCGAACTCGACCCGGCAGCGGTCCGGCCCCAGCGGCACGATGCGGTTGGTCTGCATCCGCCCGGGCATGATGTTGAGCATCACGTTGGGGTAGATGAAGTAGTAGAACGCCTCGCCGTCGCCATAGATCGCGGTGCTGTTGCGCAACGGCGAGGATTGCAGCGACTGCCACTCGAACAGCTCGGTGTCGTAGGCGCGGTAGTCCAGCACCCTGGACAGCCCGGGGTGCACGTGCGGCAAGTGGTAACCCTCAAGGAAGTTGTCGATGTAGACCTTCCAGTTGCAGGCGATCTCGTAACTGTCGCGGCGCAGGTAGCGCATCGCGGCCAGGTCGATCGGCGCGATGCGCTCGGCAATGCCGGCGTAGACCGTTTCCAGCGGCGGCACGTGCTCGCTCAACGCCACGAATACCAGCCCCTGCCATTCCTGCACGCGCAACGGCGGCAGGCGGATGGCCTCGACGTTGAAGTCGGCCGCGCCCTGCATTTCCGGCGCGCTGCGCAGCTGGCCTTCCAGGGTGTAGGTCCAGCCGTGGTACTTGCAGTGCAGGGCGCGGGCGCCCTTGCCGTTGCACAGCGCCATCGGCCCGGCGCGGTGGCGGCAGACGTTGGCGAAGGCGCGCAGCACGCCGTCCTGGCCGCGCACCACGAGCACCGGCACCTGGCCGATCTGCTCCACCACGTGGTCGCCCGGGTCGGCCAGCTGACCCTGCTGCGCCACCAGCTGCCAGCTGCGCGCGAACACCGCGCGCTGCTCCATCGCCAGCATCGCCTCGCCGGCGTAATAGCGCGCTGGCAGGGCACGGGCACGGTCGAGGTCGTTGATCATGGGGTCAGCCTGCATGGGGAGCTCCGGCAAGGGGATAGACTGGTGCGACGTACCGTCGCCTTCCGGAGTATCCATGCCCCGTCTGTGTCTCGCACTCATCCTGTGTGTTCTGTGGGGTACGGCTTCTGCGGCCGGGCATCGTGCGCGAGATCTGGGCGTGCCGTTCGACGGCACCCCCGGCGTGCTGAACGCGATTACCGACGTCGCCGGCGTCACCGTGGGTCAGGTCTCCCTGATCCAGGATCTGCCCAACGGTCACAAGGTGCGCACCGGCGTCACCGCAATCCTGCCGCGCGGGCACGACAGCTACGACATCCCCGCGTTCGGCGCCTGGTTCGCGCTCAACGGCAACGGCGAAATGACGGGTACCGCGTGGCTGCAGGAGTCCGGCCAGCTCGAGGGTCCGGTGATGCTGACCAACACCCACAGTGTGGGCGTGGTGCGCGACGCGGTGATCGCCGAACGCGTGCGCGCCGGCGGTGCGGACTCTTCCGGCTACTGGTGGTCGTTGCCGGTGGTGGCCGAGACCTGGGACGGCGAGCTCAACGACATCAACGGCTTTCACGTGCATGCCGAGGACGCGGCGCGGGCGCTGCACGAGGCGAAGGGCGGGCCGGTTGCCGAGGGCAATGTCGGCGGCGGCACCGGCATGATCTGCCACGAGTTCAAGTGCGGCATCGGCACGTCGTCGCGGCGCGTGCGCATCGGCGACGCCGACTACACCGTCGGCGTGCTGGTGCAAGCCAATTACGGCTTGCGCGACAGCCTGCGCATCGCCGGCGTGCCGGTCGGCAAGTACCTGCGCAACGACCGCATCTACAGCAACCCGAACCCGCACGCGTCGGACACCGGCTCGATCATCATCGTGGTCGCCACCGACGCCCCGTTGCGGCCGGATCAGCTCAAGCGCATCGCCAGGCGCGCCGGCATGGGGCTGGCGCGGATGGGCAGCTACGCCGGCAATGGATCGGGCGACATCTTCATCGCGTTCTCGACCGCCAATGCCCAAGCG
>JAJXYE010000125.1 GCA_021780735.1 Pseudomonadota bacterium
GCAAGGGCGGCCAGGCCGTGTTCACCCGTCATGGCGTGGTGGTGCGCACGCTGGGCCTGGCACAGAACCTGGACGACACCCGCTGGCCGCAGCACAACCCCTTCGCGCACGATCTGCAACATTTGCACGGGCCGGCGCCCGATCAGCGCGTGCTCGATCTGTCGCCAGGTTATCGCTATGGCGCCAGCCTGCAGGCGCAACTGCAGCCGGGCCCGATCGAGAACGTCGACATTCTCGGCCGCGTGCATCGACTGCAACGTGTCGACGAGGCCGTGCGCGTGCCCGCTTTGGGGCTGAGCGGCAGCAATCATTACTGGGTCGACCCGCGCGATGGCTTCATCTGGAAGAGCCACCAGCTGATCGCCCCCGGGCTGGCGCTGGATCTGATCGTGCTGCGCCGATACCGGAAGCCGGCGCCGTGATGTTGCACCACATGCACTGCCGTTGCCGCGACGTGATTCGTGCCGGCGCGCCTGGGCGGCGCGGCTGCCGCATGGTGATCTTCGCGCTGGTGCTGTGGATCATGCCGCTGTGGATCATGCCGTTGTGCGCGCAGCCGTCGCTGCGGGTACAGGTGAGCGGAGCCGTGGCGCATCCCGGCGTGCTGCAGGTGCCTGTGGGTGCGCGCCTGGCCGACGTGACCAGCGCGGCGCAGGTCGACAACACGGCGTATGTGCTCGGTGCGGCGTGGTTGCGGCCGGAACTGCAGCGTGCACAGCTGCGCCTGAAGGCCGGCCTGCTGTACGAGCTGCAGGTGATCGCGCTGCAGGCGCGGGTGCAGCAGCATGCCGGCCTGCAGATGCTGGCGCAGCGCCTGCACGCGCAACTGGCGGCGATGCCGCTGACCGGTCGCCAAGTGGTGACCACGCTGGAGCCGCATGCGCTGCAGATCGATGACGCGGCCAACCTGCCATTGCAGGCGGGTGACCAGTTGTTCTATCCATGGCGGCCGCGGACGATTCGTGTGCTGGGTGCGGTCGCGCACGATTGCCGCCTGGCGCAGGTGCCTTTGCGCGATGCGCGCGACTACCTTCAGGCCTGCCCGCGGGCGGCCTCGGCCGACGCGGATCTGCTGTATGTGATTCAGCCGGACGGCCACGTGTTCGAGCAGGGCGTGGCGCTGTGGAACCGCAGCGCACCGCTGGCGCTGGCGCCCGGTGCGGTGCTTTACGTGCCGCTGCGGCGCGACTGGATCGCGCCGGCCGCCGACGATCGCTTCAATGCCGAGATGGCCCGGTTTCTGGCCACCCAGATCTTGCCCGCCACGGAGAGCACACCATGAGCGCCGGGCGCATGTGCCGGCACCTCGCCCGGCCGCTGGTGACGCTGCTGGCGTTGGGCATCGCCAGCGCGCTGCATGCGCAGGTCATGCCGGACGACGCGCCGGGCTACACGCAAAGCGACTTCGGCGGCGTCGGCCTGCTGCAGACGCCGACCGCGCGGATGGCGGCGCCGGGCGAACTGAGCCTGGTGGTGACGCATGTGCAGCCATACACGCATCTGAACGTGTCGCTGCAGCCGCTGCCCTGGCTGGAAGCCACCTTTCGCTACACCAAGGTCAGCAATCGCCTTTACGGCGCGGCGATTGCCGGCAACCAGAGCTACAAGGACAAATCCATCGACGTGAAGCTGCACCTGCTGCAGGAGTCGCACTACCTGCCCGAGGTGGCGGTGGGCATTCGCGACCTCGGCGGCACCGGGCTGTTTTCCAGCGAGTACCTGGTCGGCAGCAAGCGGCTGGGCGATTTCGATGTCAGCCTGGGCGTGGCCTGGGGTTACATGGGCGCACGCGGCGACCTGGCCAATCCGCTGGGCTGGCTGGACAGCCGCTTCAAGACCCGCCCTTCGCGGGTGGATCAGTCTGCCACCGGCGGGCAGTTCAACAGCAAGAGCTACTTCCGCGGGCGCATGGGTGTCATCGGCGGCGTGGAATACCGCACCCCGCTGCACTGGCTGCGGCTGAAGCTGGAGCTGGACGGCAACAACTACCAGCACGAGCCGCTGAACAACAATCAGCGGCAGCGCTCGCCGATCAATTTTGCCGCGCTGTTCCGGGTCAGCCGGCACATCGACATGAGCCTCGGCTACGAGCGCGGCAACACGCTGATGGCCTCGATCAACCTGCATGAAAACCTGGCCACGCAGACGCCGACCAGCAAGGTGTTCGATCCACCGCCGGAACCGCTGCGCGACCCGGCCACGCCGGCGGCCGGTGAGCCGGTGGCGAAGGCACCGACCCGGGTGGCGTGGGCCGAGGTGAGCAAGGTGCTGGCGAAAAATGCCGGTGTCCAGGTCAGCCGCATCGGCCGGCGCGGCTCGGAACTGGTGGTGCATGGCGAAGAGCAGCGCTATTTCTATCCGGCGCAGGCACTGGGCCGTACCGCGCGCATCCTCGACAACCGGCTCGACCCGAGCATCGACTGGATCACCCTGGCCACGGAGAAACACGGATTGCCGGTAGTCGAAAGCAGCCTGCATCGGCCGCGCTTCGACGCGTTGCTGCGGCACGATATCGACCTGGCCAGCTTTCGCCGCAGCGTGGAGCAGGATCCGCCGGGGCAACAGCGCGAACAGGTGCTGTACACCGCGCCGGTAAAACACTGGGAAGCCTCGGTGCAGCCGGCGTACGTGCAGAGCCTGGGTGGTCCGAATGCGTTCGTGCTTTACCAGGTGAGCCTGGAAGGCGATGCGCGCTGGAACTTCAACCGCCACTGGTGGCTGGACGGCACGCTCAACTACAACCTGCTGAACAACTACGGCGGCTACCACTACGACGCGACCAGCCTGTTGCCACGCGTGCGTACCTATGTGCGCGAATACCTGGTCACTTCCGACCTGACCATGCCCAACCTGCAGCTCACCGGCACCCGCATGCTGGGCCGGGATCTGTACGGCATGGCCTATGCCGGCATGCTCGAAAGCATGTTCGGCGGCGTCGGCGGCGAAGTGCTGTACCGGCCGTTCGGACAATCCTGGGCGCTGGGCATGGATGCGAACTGGGTGCGCCAGCGCGGTTTTCGGCAGGACTTCTCCTTCCGCGCGTATCACGTCGTCACCGGCCAGGCCACCTTGTACCTGGACACCGGCATCGAAGGCATGCACGTGGCGTTCAGCGCCGGCCGCTACCTGGCCGGCGACTGGGGCGGCACACTGGATGTGTTTCGCGAATTCCGCAACGGCGTGCGCATGGGCGCGTATGCCACCGTCACCAACAAGTCGGGCCGTCAGTACGGCGAGGGCAGTTTCGACAAGGGTATCTATTTCTCGATCCCGTTCGACCTGTTGCTGCCGCGCTCCAGCCGTTCCCGCGCCACCGTGCTGTGGCAGCCGCTGCTGCGCGATGGTGGTGCCCGCCTCAACCGGCGCTACGACCTGTACGACATGACCGAGGATCGCAACGGCGACCTGTTCGAGCAGAACCTGGACGCCATTACCCGCTGAGCTTGCCGTTCAGGCGGATTGCGCCAGTCGTTTGGCCGATCAGCCGTGCCGGGCCCAGGCCCGCACCGCCTCGGCAAACGCCAGGCAGTCGGCGAAACGGTTGTACAACGGCGCCGGCGAGATG
>JAJXYE010000278.1 GCA_021780735.1 Pseudomonadota bacterium
CGCAACCGAGGCGGATCAGCATGCTCACGCTGACCTCGGCGGCGTCCGGGGTGGCGCCATCGGGCTGGCAGTTGCAGGCCTCCGTCGACGGCCGGCACTGGATCACGCTGGATACGCGCGCTCGCCAGCGTTTTGCGTGGGCGCAGCAGACCCGGGCCTTCGCCATGGCCGTGCCCGGCGACTACGCGCATTACCGGCTGCGCTTTGATCCGGCGAGCGCCGGCGAGATGCGCTCGCTTGCCGAAATCGAGCTGCTGGGGGCGGTACCAGCCAGGCCCTGAGCGGAACGATTCAGCGGTCTGCCACGAGCACTCGCTGGCGCATCCAGCAGGCAATGCTCATGCGGTTGCGTGTGGCCGGCAGGACCTCATGTTCGAACTGCGCCGAGAGGAACAGCAGCAGGTTGCCGGCCTGCGGAAGGATGTCGCGCGACGAGCCGTCCGCCAGATACAGTCGCAACGCGCCGCCGTCGCTTTCCAGCCAGGCCTGGTTGAGGTAGAACACCGCCGAAAGCACGCGAGCGTCGTTGTCGCGAAGACAGTCGAGGTGCCGCGCGTAGCCCGCGCCGGGGCGATACACCGCATAGTGCGATTCGCAATCGACCAGCCCCAGCATCAGCTCGCGGTTGAGCGCGATGCGCAAGGCATCGATACGGTCGCTGAAGGCCCGCTGGGCGACCGTCATTGCGCCGCTGTCGAACCAGTGCGTGCTGTCGCCGCGCAACGCCGAGGCGACGCGATCGGCACCGATGCGTGCCGGCTGCAGTTGTCCGGCCTCATGCATGGCAGCGCATTCATCGGTCAGCGCCCGGGTCTGCGCGGGTTCCAGCAGATTCGACAGCACGCACCAGCCGTCGGCGGCGAGGGCGCTGGCCGCGTTGCTGAACTCATCGGAACGGCTGTTCATCGGATGCCTGGCTTGCACGGGACAGCGGATTCGCCAATCCCGCGCCGGCCGGGCAGCCCGGCAAAGAAAGGGTGGTGTGGCTGCCGCGAGGCAGCGTCGGCAGCATACGCCGAATCCGCGTGGCTAGCGTTGGCGCAAGGGATCCAGCAACGTCGCCAGACCGTTGTGGTCCAGTTCCAGCATGAGTGCCAGCAAGCGGCCCAGCTGGCCGGGCGGAAAGCCCTTGCGGGCGAACCAGGCCAGGTAGGCGCCGGGCAGATCGGCGATCAGCCGGCCCTGGTACTTGCCATAGGGCATGCGCGTGGTCACCAGCCGTTGCAGGTCTTCGGCCTCCACCGGCAAGCAGCCCTAGCGCGCGAACAACTGCGCGCGATCGGCGAACGCCTTGAACTCCAGCGCATTGCCGCAGGGATCGTGCAGGAACATCGTGGCCTGTTCGCCCGGCTGGCCGGCGAAGCGCACATGCGGCTCGATCACGAAACGCGTGCCGGCCGCGCGCAGGCGATCGGCCAGCGCCTGCCAGTCGCCCATCGTCAACACCAGGCCGAAATGGCGTACCGGCACAGCGTCGCCATCTACCTCATGCGCCGCCACGGCGCGAAGTTCCTGCGGTGCCAGATGCGCCACGATCTGGTGACCGTGGAAATCGAAGTCGACCCAGTCCGCACTGCTGCGACCCTCCGGACAACCCAGCAGCCCGCCGTAGAACGCACGGGCCTTGGCCAGCGAGGTGACGGGAAACGCCAGGTGGAACGGTGGCAGATCGGACACGCGGCGACTCCCTGGAGGCAAGACCGTATTGTGCGCGGGCAACGCGCCCGGCGCATCCCCGGTCGCGGCTCAGAGTGTGTGCCAGGAGACGCCGGGCAAGCTGGCGGTGGACTGTTGCTCAACGGCCTGCAGTCGCTCGGGCGACAGTCCGAGCACGCTCAGCATGCTCGGTGCCAACTGGGTAGTGCTTACCGGCGCGGACAGACGCTCACCGGGATGCGGCATGTGCGGATTGCTGAGCAGCAGCGCGACATGGGTGTCGTCGTCATCGAAGCCACCGTGCTCGGCCAGCTTGGCATCGCCGGCCTTGCCATAGATCACGCCACGCTCGGGAATCAGCAGCAGGTCGGGTGTGCGCGAATCGGCGGCCCCAAGCCCAAGGAAGTGCAGCCGCGCCGTACCCTGCAGCACCTGCCGGATACCCAGCGCCTGGTGTGCCTGGCGCAGGGCAGCCGCCACCCGCGGTGCATCGGCCGGATCGTGCAACCAGACCAGGGCACCCTGGTCCACCGTCAGTTGCGCCAGCCCGTGCGGCGCCGCTGACGCGATGCTGTGCTGCAGCGTCTGCTTGTCGACGTGCCGCAGCAAGGTTCGATCGATCGGAGCGTTGCCGTGCTTTGCCGTTACCACGATCAGGGTGGAATCGAGCAGGTGCCGCGCGCGCAGTTCACCCACCATCTGGCCAAGCAAGCTATCGCAGTGACCGATGGCGTCGGCCAGCGCCACCGTGGGCGTGCCGCTCGCATCGGCGTACCCGGCGAGCTTCTGCGCCACGTTGACCGACTGCAGGTTCAGGCCGAACAGGCTCGGTACCGGTGCATGGCGCCTGCGGTCGTGCGTCCAGCCGTCGATCTGGTTGAGCAAGGCATGCGCCTTCATCGCGTCGTAGCGCTCGGTGCGGCTGATCGACCCGGTGATGTGGTCGGCCGGCTTGACGTGTTCGCCTTCGTAATCGCCGCCGATTTCCGGGGTATACAGGTCGTCGATGCCAGCGCCGCCCGGTCCGTCGAGAATTTCGTAGGCCGGATGCTTGTCGATCCAGGCGGTGTAGCCGCCAGCCGCATGAATAACGTTGAACACGGTATTGCTGCGCAGATAATCGTGCGGGTAGACCACCGTGCACGAGCCAGGCCGATGCGGCAGCCGGGCGGGATCCAGATGACGCGTGCCCTGGCGGTCGGCCGGGCCATCGGCGGCTTCGTCGAAGGCGACCGTGGTGCCGGTGCGGCCGGCCTTGCAGTCGGCCATGCTGCCGCTGAGCCGACGATCGTAGCTCACGTCGTAATACACGCCGGTTGCGGCAGGAGTGCCGCCGGTCATCATGCCGATGAGGCCCGGGAAGGAATCGGCGGGCACCACTGCATGGGCGTTGTCGTATTCGACGCCGGAGGCGGCCAGGCTGGCCAGGGTCGAGCGGGGATGCTGCCGGATGTAGTGATCGAGGTCGGTGGCGTGCATGCCATCAACGCTGACCAGCAGCACGTGGCGAACGCGGGTGGTCGGCATGGCGGCGTGGATCGGCGGGGAAATCAGGCCAGCCAGCCCGGCGGCCCACAGGGCGGCGGAAGCTTTTTTCATGGCGGGTGATCCGTGTTCGTGTTGGCGCGCAAACGGGGCGGCCGGGTGACCGGGAGAGCGGCCGCCACATGGGCGCGGGCTCTCCCGGACCGGTCTCAGAAGTGCGCGGAGAGATCCAGCTCGAAGCTGCGTTCCGGAATCGTCCAGTACAGCGGCGTACCGTCCTGTCCGGTGTAGCCCGCCAGCGCATTGATGTGCTTGTTGTTGCCGAGGTTGCCGATCTTGACCGACACGGTGGCGTCGCGCACGGCGTGCAGCGGGTGCTCGAACACGTAGCTGGCCGCCAGGTCGGTCGTGGCGTAGCCGCCGAGCCGCTGGGTCTGTCCGCTGTCGCCGTAGCGCACGCCCACGTACTTGTCGAGCACGGAGGCCGACCAGGGACCTTGATCGAACAGCACGCCGAGCGCGGCGGTGCGATGGGGGGCATTCGGCAGCCACTGGCCGTTGGCCTTCTCCCTGGCGCTGTTCAGCGAGGCATTGCCATACAGGCTGAAACCACCGCCGATGGCGACCGTGGCCTCGCCTTCAACGCCTTTGTAGATGGCGCCACCCGCGTTGTAGAAGAGAGTCTGGGTACCGATCTTGCGGCTCTCGATCTTGTTGCTGAAATCGATGTGATAAGCGTCCAGCGACAGGGTCAGGCCGTCGGTGTTCCAGGCGGTGCCGATCTGCTGGTTGGTGGTGCTTTCCGGAACGACCCGGTTTTGCGCGGGATCGATCGTGTAGAAGGTATTGAGATTCGGCGCCAGGAAACCCTTCGCCCACTGCGCATAGGCACTCCAGTGATCATTGATCGCGTAGTGCATGTCCAGCGAGGGAAGCTCGCGCGTCCAGGTCTGCGCGTAATTAATCGGCAGGCCGGTTTTCTGGTTCACCGCGGCGTTGAGGGTGCGGCGGAAGTTGACGAACTTGACGCCGCCGGTGACGTCGAGCTTGTCGGTGGCGTGCCACTGGTATTCGGCATAGCTCTGCAGGTCGGTCAGGCTGTCGCTCATGTAGCGATCGATGGCGGCGCTGGTCGGCACCGCATTGAGCGCACCGCCGTTGCTCCAGTCGATCTCGTACTGCAGGCGCTGGTTGGTCTGGCGATCGACCCAGCCACCAAGATGCACCTCGCCCGGACCGAGCTCATGGCTCAGGCGCAGGATGTCGCCGACCGAACGGTAATCCATCCGCATGCGCTGGCCGGGTACGTCGTTCGGGCCATAGACGGTGCCGTTGGGCTGTTCGCCGTTCGGGTCGGCGCCGTTGTAGCCGCGGTGGCGGTAACCATAGGTGTAGAGCTTGTCGCCGATGTCCCAGCCACCCAGCCGGGTCTCCAGGTCGAGATACTCGAAGTCGGTGGTGATGTTGTCGTAGTTGTAGCCATAGAACGACTGGCTGGTTGGATCGGCGCTGAGGCCATGGTTGGGCCCGTACTGCGCAATCTGCGCCCGCGTGGCGCCGATCGAGACGTTCTGGTGCAGACGGGTCAGGTTGCTGGCAAAGGTCAGCGTGGTGTGGTCACCCAGTGGTTGCACGACCTTGCCGAAGAAGTTCTGGCGATCCAGGCCGGCGTGGGTGAGGTAGCCATCGGAGCTCAGGTTCTTGGCGCTGAAGTAGGCGGTGGTGCCGCCGTACTGGTCGAGCTTGCCGGTATCGACGCGCACGCCCTCGACCTGGGTATTGAAGCTGGCCACGCTGAAGAACGGGTTGACCGACATCTTCTGGTCGGGATCCTTGGAGTCCACCGACAGCGTGCCGCCGAACGTGGCATTGCCCAGGGTGCGTGCGCTGCCGGGACCGCGATCGACGGTGACCTGGCCGATGTCCTGCGGCATGAAGTACGACGTCGAGTGCTGCGTGAAATCGTTCGAGTCACCCCACGGAATACCGTCGAACGTGACGTTGTATTCACCGTTCTGGAAGCCGCGAATGGACAGGCCCTGCGATTCCATCAGGCCCGCTCCGTTCGGATCGACATCGGAGACGCTGGGGGCGATTTTCACGATGTCGCTGTAATTGGCGGTGGAAGCGGCCACATTCTCGATGTAGCGGTCGCCGATGATCGATTGTGGCTGGGTTGCCACCAGCGAGGCCTGCGTGGGTGCCTGATCGGTGGCAGTTTCCGCCCCCGCGGAGACCACCACGCCCTTCAGCTGCACGATGCGCGTGTTGCTGCCCATGGTGCCGGTCGTGACCTGCTGCGTCTGCACCACGGGTGCATCGGCGGCGAAGGCAACATCGAACCACGTGCCGGCCAGCGCCACGGAACCCACGGCAGCGGTCACCGAGACAGCCAGAAGCGACCGCCGGATGGAGGGACGATCAAGCATGGAGAACTCCTCAACGAGTGGAATGCAGGCAGGCTGGATGGGCGAATGCCATCGGCCGGATGAAGTCGTTGAGATTCCATGAACAACAAGTCCATTTCATGACTTGCCAATGACATCGATAATGACGGCAAGATAACGGCGTTTTATCTTGCGCAAATCGAAATTCAATGCGTCATTTCAATAACCGCCAATGCCTGCTGATAATCGGCGCGCGGCACCGCAATACCGCACAACTCCGTTGGCGGATTCGTCAGCAATCACTCATTCCGGGCCGCTGGCGGCCACGCGTCCGATCAGTCCGCCGCCACGCAGCGGCCCTGCGCCCATGCTCTGAGCGCATCCACCTGTTCGCGCATCAACACCGACAGCGGCCGCGTCTGGTGCAGCGCGTTGAGCAATGCCGCCTGATCCGCAGGCGCGCCGTTGCCGGCCGCGTCGTACAAGGCGCTGACGATGGCCTGTTCGATTTCGGCACCGGAGAAACCGTCCGAGGCGGCGGCCAGCGCCGCCAGGTCGAAGGTGGCCGGGTCGAGCTTGCGGCGGTTCAGATGCAGCGCGAAGATCTCGGCCCGCACCGGCTCGCGTGGCAGATCGACGAAGAAAATCTCGTCGAAGCGACCCTTGCGCAGCAGTTCGGCCGGCAGTTCATGCACGGCATTGGCGGTGGCGACCACGAACACCTTGGCCTTGCGTTCGGCCATCCAGGTGAGCAGGTAGCCAAGCACCCGGCGCGAGACGCCGCCGTCATCGCCGCCGCCAGCCAGGCCCTTTTCGATCTCGTCGATCCACAGCACGCAGGGCGCCAGCAATTCGGTGCTGGCCAGCGCCTCGCGCAGATTCTTCTCGGTCTCGCCCTGGTACTTGTTGTACAGCGTGCCGAAATCCAGCCGCACCAGCGGCACGCCGAATCCACCGGCGATCGCCTTGGCGGCCAGACTCTTGCCGCAGCCCTGCACGCCCAGCAGCAGCACGCCCCTGGGTGGATCCAGCATCGGTGTGGCGGCGGGGTCGAGGAACACCGCCCGTCGGCGTTGTACCCACTCGCGCACTCGGCCGACCCCGGCGATGTCGGCGAAGCTGGCGGTGGCGTACTCGTAGTGGAGCAGGCCAGAGCGGTTGAGCAGCTCGAACTTGGATTGCATCAGCACCGGCAGGTCGTTCGGGCCCAGCGCACCGTCGGCGTAGATCAGCTTGCGCACGATCCGCCGCGCGTCCGGTGCGGACAGGCCGAGCAGGTTGCGCACGATGGTACGCGCGGCATCGTTGTCGACCTCGATCCGCCGCCCCTGCTCGCGTTGCCAGCCAGCCGCCTCGCCACGCAGGATGCCGGCCAGTTCCTTGATGTCCGGCAGCGACAGCGGCACGCGCAGGGCCAATGCCTCCAGATCCTCCGGCAGCTCGACCCTGGCACCCACCAGTACTACCGTGTGGGCCGCCGAGCGGTGCCGCTGCACGATCTCTCGCATCTGCCGCTGGGTCATCGCATAGCCGAGCAGACCGTGGAAATCGAACATCAGGTAGATGCCGCGCGGCGCGTGGGTGCGGATCGCCTGCAGGGTGGTGGTGGCATCCGGCGCGACGTCGCCCTCATGCTGGGCGAAGTCGAGGCGACTCAGGCCATCGGTCAGCGTCCAGCGCCACAGCGGGTGCAGTGCCTGCGCGATCACATGGCGGAAGCACTCGATGACCCGCTGCTCGTCCACCGTCTCGATCACCAGCAGTGGCGTGGCAGCGCGAACCAGCGTGGTGAGGTCATCCAATTCGCTCATGCGACTCCCCTGTGAAGGGCGTCAGTTTACAGAGCGCTGTCGCTTCTGGCTTCACGCCGTCCGGTATACGCTGGGCGCTCGCGATCAAGGAGAGCCGTCATGCGCCTGTTGCTGACTTTGCTGTTCGCCGCCTTGTCGCTGCCTGCGCTCGCCGCGCCGCAGCTGGACAAGCTGGTGCTGCCGAAGGGTTTCCATATCGCCGTGTATTCGGATCAGGTACCCAACGCACGCGAGATTGCGCTGGGTAGCCACGGCACGGTATTCGTCGGTTCGAGTGGCGCAGGCAAGGTCTATGCGCTGACCGACACGAAGGGCGATGGCGTCGCCGACAGGGTGCGGGTGATCGCCAGCGGCCTGCAGGATCCGATCGGTGTGGCCATGCACGACGGCAATCTGTATGTGTCGGCAGTCAGCCGGATCTACGTGCTGCGGGATATCGAGCAGCACCTCGACGCGCCGCCCACGCCCGAGCTGGTCACCGGCAAGCTGCCCGGCGAAACCCATCACGGCGGCAAGTTCCTCGCCTTCGGCCCCGACGGCAAGCTGTATGTGCCGATCGGCGCGCCGTGCAACATCTGCGACCCGGGCCCCGATCACGGCAAGCTGATCCGCATGAATCCGGACGGCAGCGACTGGCAGGACGTGGCACGCGGCATCCGCAACACGGTCGGATTCGACTGGCAGCCGGGCAGCGGGCGCCTGTGGTTCACCGACAATGGCCGCGACATGCTGGGCGACGACATTCCCAGCGACGAGTTGAACGAGATCACCCATGCCGGCCAGCATTTCGGTTATCCCTACTGTCACCAGGGCGACCTGCCCGATCCGGAGTTCGGCAAGGGTCATCCATGCCGGCTGTTCACGCCGCCGGTACTGAAGCTCGGCGCCCACGTCGCCTCGCTCGGCATGCGCTTCTACCGGGGCCGGCAATTTCCGGCCAGCTACCGGGGTGCGATCCTGATTGCCGAACATGGCTCGTGGAACCGCACGAAAAAATCAGGCTACCGGGTGATGACGGTGCGCTTGAACGGCAACAAGGTGCTTTCCTATCAACCGTTGATCACCGGCTTCGAGCAGAACGAAAGCGCCTGGGGCCGGCCGGTCGACGTGCAGCCGCTGCCCGATGGCAGCGTGCTGGTCAGTGACGACCTGGCCGGCGCGGTGTACCGCGTGACCTATCAACCCTAGGCTGCAATGCTCCACCTGTTCCCCGTTCCCCGTTCCCCGTTCCCCGAGCAAGAGGATTTCCCATGCAACTACGCAGCGACAGTTTCCAGAACGGCCAGCGCATCCCGGCCACCTGCGGATTCGGCAAGGCAGCCGATCCGTTTGCCCTGTCGGACAACCGCAGTCCGCACCTGGCCTGGAAAGACGCGCCGCATGCCACCCGTTCGTTCGTGCTCACCTGCATCGACACGGATGTGCCCAGCCGCGGCGACGACGTCAATCAGCCAGGTCGCACGGTACCGGCCGAGCTGCCGCGGGTGGAGTTCGTGCACTGGCTGATGGCGAATATTCCGGCCGAGTGCGCCGAGCTGGGTGAAGGCGCGTGCAGCGATGAGGTCACCGCGCGCGGCAAGCGCGATCCTTTCGGACCGCCGGGCAGCGTGCAGGGGCTCAACGACTTCACCGGCTGGTTCGCCGGCGATGCCGACATGGCCGGTGACTACCTCGGCTACGATGGCCCGTGCCCGCCATGGAACGACACCCTGCTGCACCATTATCACTTCAAGGTGTACGCGCTCGACGTGGCCGGCTTGCCGCTCGCCCAGGGGTTTTCACGCGCACAATTGCAGGCGGCGATGGCCGGCCATGTGCTGGATGAGGCTGAACTCATCGGCACCTGCAGCCTGAATCCGACGGTCGCTGGCTGAGCCAGGCGTCGCTGTGGCGTGCACGGCAGAAACCTTGCCCTTCACGCCCGCATGGCATGGGCTATGGGTGAATGAGCCTACACAGTCGTCGCTGCGGCGGCGTCATTCACTGCCATGAGGATGTTCCCATGCTTCACTACGCCCTGGTCTTTCTGGTCGTCGCCATCATCGCCGCCGTACTCGGTTTCGGCGGTATTGCCGGTGCTGCCGCCGGCATCGCGAAGATCCTGTTCGTCATCTTCCTGATCCTGGCTGTCATCGCGTTCTTCCGTCGGGCCCGATAGCCGTTGACGCCATTCCCTTTGTCAGCAACAGTCCCCATCACGGAGCAAGTCATGAACAAGCAGGTAGAGAATCCCGAAACACATGCCACCAGTCGCATCGATGAGCGTGCCGAACGGGTCAAGCACGCCACTTCCGAAGCCGTGGCAAGCACCAAGGACGCCGTCGATCGCGCCGCCGATCGGGTCGAGGAAGGCCTGCATCGCGCCACCGACAAGACGGCCGACGCCGCCAATCGCGCCGCGGACAAGGCGGCTGAAGTCAGTGCTCGCGGTCGCGAGGCATACGACCGCACGATGGATCAGGCCGACGCATGGATGGATCAGGCGCGCGACTATGTTCGCGAGAAGCCGCTGCAAACGGTCGCCATGGCGATCGGCGCCGGCTGGTTGCTGGGCCGCATCCTGCGCCGCTGAGGCGTCGGATTAGGGGGCCGGGCATGCACGATGAAAACGAACCCAGCCGCGGGACGGCGCCGGATCCGGCGCCGTCGTCGTCTGGGTTGCTGCGCGAAATCGGCCAGCTCGGCAACGCGCTCAAGCAACTGTTCGGCGCGCAAATGCACTTGTTGGCGGCGGAGCTGGGTCTGGCGCGCAGCGCCGTCTCGTGGATGCTGCTGGCAGCTCTGGCCGCCACCGTGGCCGGAGTCGGCACCGGCCTGACCCTGCTTGGCCTGATCGGCTTGCTGCTGGCGAAATGGTTCGGTTCATGGATCTGGGCCCTGCTGGTGTTGTTCGTCTTGCAGCTGCTGTTCCTGTTCGGCGCGATCATGCTGTTCCGCCGTTGCATGCACTGGATGAGCCTGCCCGGTACGCGCGGCGAATGGAGTGCGATGATGCGCGAGGGCCGGCAAGTGGTCGCGAACGATGGTTCCGCCGAAAGTGCGCCGCGCCCGTCCGCCGAGGAGAGGTCATGATCCTGTTCAAGCAGCTCGCCAGGGTGCGCATGGCCAGGCGGCGTGTGGCGATGGCGCGAGATCGGCTGGGCACGCCCGCCTCGGCGCTGCTCGCCCGCGGTCGGCGCCATCCGTTGACCGCGCTCGGGGCGGCAGCCGGTGCCGGTTTCGTGCTGGGCAGCCTCAACATGCAGCCGCTGCGCGTACCGGGGTTGTCGGCCTTGCTCGGCGGCGGGCTGAACGAAGCGGTGTCCTGGGCTGCCCGGCTGATCGCCGAGCTGGCCACCTTGGGCCTGGCCGCGCAGGAGCTGGATAGTCAGGGCGCGCCGGACGGCGCCGACAGCGAGTCGTCATGAACGAGTCCGAATCCGTCGCCTCGACCGCGGACGATCAGGACAGTCGCCGCGCCACCGGCCAGACCGTGCGCCTGCCGGCCGACCTGCCGGAAGCCGATCCGCTGCCGCGGCCCTTGGCCCGTCGGCTGCATTCGGCGCGGGGCACGCGTCGGCATCTGCGCGCGATTCGCATGTTGCTGAACGCCCTGCTGCTGCTCGCCCTGATGTACACGATCACGCTGACCAAGGCGCTGTTGATCCCGCTGGTGCTGGCCGCCTTCATCGGCCTGGCGCTGAACCCGATCGTCGCCGCGGGCACGCGATTCCAGCTGCCGCGCTGGCTCACGGCCAGCGTACTGATGATTGGCCTGGTGCTCGGCATCGGCAGCGGGGTCAGCCTGCTGGCGCAGCCGGCAATCGGCTGGTTTCATGCTGCACCAGCATCGATCAGGGCCTTCGTGCCCCGATTCCGCAGCATGACCCGGCCGCTGGAGGCCGCCAATCGCGCCACCCAGACCCTGGTCAGCGGCACCTCCCGAGTCACCACCAACCCGGCTCCACCGGTATCGATCAGCGCCTGGGACGTGGTCTCCACGGCGCCGAAAGTGCTGGCAGCCGTGCTCAGCGTGATGCTGCTGGTGTTCTTCTTCCTCGTCTACGGCGACAGCATGCTGCGCCGGCTGGTCGAGATCACCCCCAGCTTTGCCTACAAGCGGCACGCGGTGACGATCGTGCGCGGTTTCCAGGCCGAGGTGTCGCGTTACCTGCTGACCGCGCTGCTGATCAACGCCAGCCTGGGCGCACTGACCGCCGGCATGCTGTGGCTGTACAAGGTGCCGGACGCGATGTTGTGGGGTGCCGTGGCCATGTTCGCCAACTTCATACCCTATGTCGGCGCGATCTTCACCACCTCGGTGCTGGCGATCGTGTCGATGTTGTACGCCAAGAACGGGAACCTCGACGTGTTCCTGCCCGCGCTGACCTTTGCCGGGATCACCGCGGTGGAAGGCAACCTGATCACCCCGCTGATCCAGGGCCGCAGCATGCGCCTCAGCCCGATCGCGATCCTGCTGTGGCTGCTGGTGTGGGGCTGGCTGTGGGGCATCCCCGGCGCGTTGCTGGCGGTGCCGATGCTGACCTGCGCCAAGCTGATCTGCGAGCGGGTGCGCGGATGGGAGTGGTTCGCGGTGATTGTGTCGCGCTGAGCCGCACTGCCCGGATCGGGCGTCGCCGGATCCCGCGGGGCGACATCAGGTGCGCGGGTGCGACCGGTCGGCTGGCTTGTCCGTCGTGGCCGCCGCCGCATGCCGGCGCAGCCATGGCAGCAGCGACAGCCGCCAGATCCCCGACTGTCCCGTGACATAGACGGTGTGGCCATCGGGCGCCAGATGCGCACCCCACGGCAGATCCTTGTTGACCGTGTCGCCGAGGTCGATCGGGCGTCCCCAGCGGTTGCCTTCGCGGAAGGCGATGCACAGGCGGCCGAGTCCGCCCTTCACTTTGCCGTAGTCGAACACGATGAAGGACTGATCCGGCGCCACTGCGGGGTCGTGGGTGGAAACGTCGGGGTCGCCGAGCCCGGCGCGCTCGGGTGGCAGGTAGCTGCCATCGCGGTAGCGCGAACGCCAGGTGTGCATCAGCTTCGCCCGCTTGTCCCAGCGGATGAAATACAGGCTGCCGTCGGCCGCGACGCTGGCGAAATCGACGAACACATCGTCGTTGACCACCGGCCCCAGCCACACCGGCGCGCCCCAGCCCTTGCCCCGGCGATCGACGCGCCAGATGTTGGAACCGGGCGCGACGCCACCGACGAAATAATCCTGCACCAGCGGCTTGCCGCCCGGCTGCACCGGGCGATCCGAGTTGAACAGCACGTAGCTGCCGTTCGGTGCCACCAGCGGATCCTGGTCGAACCAGTGGCCCGAGAAGCCCGCCACCTGCGGACGCGACCAATGGCCGTTCACCCGGTGCGAAACCATGATGGTCTTGTGCGGCCCGTTGCTGCGATCGAAGAACACCGTGTTGCCATCCGGCGTGAAGGCCAGGGTGTCGTCGCTGTCGGGGTGGATGATGCCGCCCAGCGTCACCGCCTGCGGCGCAAGTGTCGCCAGCTCCGCGGCCAGGCTGTGGCTGGTACCGACAAGCAGGCCTGCGCCCAGGCAGAAGCGGCAGGAGATGGTCAGGGCAGTACTCATGTCGTAAGCCTCGGCAGAAGGAGGGATGCAATGCAGGTGGCGCGGATGCGGTGGGGCATACGCATGACCGTCCGCTGATCGAGCGTTGCTCGATCGTTGTCGTGGCAGGGCGGGCGGTGGGCCATGCGTATTTCCGGCAGGACGACGGTGCGGCCGAGTCTGCGCAGCGGCGTTGGCGCATCGCTCCCGCTTTGTGACCAGCGGAGATTTGCGGTGACCGGCGGTGGTCAACGCGGGGCAGTCGGTGCGACCTCGTCGGTGCATCGGGGTGCCCCCGATGCGTTGCATGCTGCCCGTAGCAGCGCATCCTGCGCGCGCTGTAGTCAATCCCGGTCAAGGTTTATCGATGTTCATCGAACGGGTGGTCACATCAGACTTCCATTTCCTGAGTAGTCAAAACGGTCAATCTGGCAAAGCTGTACTGGCTAAAATGGCTGAAGAGGAGGGCTACAAGGATACCCGCCAGATACACTGGTTCAAGATGAGCGAAGGGAGGGTCATGCCCAGTGGACTGGAGGTCGTATTCGACAATGATCCGCCTGGCCATTGCACTTTGACGGTAACAAGAAAGATGACCGTGCACGAGTACTTGGGATTAGTGAATTCCCATTTGGGATTTTCCTATTTTGGGACGGACATCTTCGGGAAAAACTAGGAGTTTCAGCCATGGATATTGAACTCAATCAGAAACAGCTAACTCACATCATTCTGGCCCTTGAGGCATATGCGTCCATTCTGGAACAGGATGAAGAGGATCCAGATCCGAGCATGGCTGATGCCCTTTACGTAACGAATCTTGCCAAGGTCCTCAGAGAGAAGCACGAGCGCGCCAGCCACAGCGACAACTGATCCGGCTGCCGCATCTTCATTCCTTCACTTGGTCAGCGCGTCGTTGATCTTCTGCTTCAGGTTTGCCGTTCGATCGGACTGCATCACCAGGCGATACGCTGACCATCACGATAAAAGCCGCCAGTGACCGGCTCGGCCACGCAGGCCGCCCAGACGATGCCTGCGGCACCATCTGCCACCGGTCGACCGCCCGGGCCGCCCATGTCGGTGGCGACCCAGCCGGGGCAGACTGCGTTGACCTGGATGCCGCTCCCTTCGAGCTCGCTGGCCAGGGCGCGGGTATAGGTGTTCAGCGCCGACTTGGACACGCGATAGGCCGGGCAGTTGGCGCTGTCGCTGGTGCTGGCGCCGCAGCCGCTGGAAACGTTGACGATGCGGCCGTAGCGATGCCGGCGCATCAGCGGCAGCATCGCGCTGGCCAGGCGCCAGCTGCCGAACAGATGCGTCTCCATCGCCTCGCGCACCGGCGCGATCTCGGTGCTGGCCGGATTCGACGCCGGGTCGTAGTAGGCGCCGGCATTGTTGACCAGCACGTCGAGCCGGCCGTAGGTGACGTCGATCCAGCGCGCCAGCGTGTCGACCTGATCCTGCTGCGTGACATCGAGTTGCACCGCGATCACGTCACCGGCGGCACCGGCGAGCTTGCGTGCGGCGTGCAGGCCCTTGTCCAGATTGCGTGCGCCGAGCA
>JAJXYE010000213.1 GCA_021780735.1 Pseudomonadota bacterium
GCATGTCCCTGAGCGAGAGCTGGGCCATGCTGCCGGCGGCCAGCGTCAGCGGCTTCTATTTCGCGCACCCGCAGGCGCGCTATTTCCAGGTCGGCCCGGTGGGCGAGGACCAGGCGGCCGACTGGGAGGCCCGCAGCGGCCGGCGCCTGCAGGCCGTGCAACGCGCCGCCGACCGGCTGGTCTGAGCGGGCGGTCCGCGCGGGCGATCCATACGGGCGATTCGCCCCGCGCAAACGAAAAGGGCGGCCCGAGGGCCGCCCTTTTCATTGCACCGCGTCCGGGGATCAGGCGCCGTGCGGTCCTTCGTGACGCATCGCGCGCTCGGCTTCCTCGGCCTCGCGCAGGGCTTGCGCGCGGGCCTCGTGGCTGTGGTCGGCGGCCAGCATCATGTACACCGCCGGCACGACGAACAGCGTGAACATGGTGCCGATGGCCAGGCCGGAGGCGATCACCAGGCCCATGTTGAAGCGGCTGGCGGCGCCGGCGCCGGTGGCGGTGATCAGCGGCACCACGCCCAGCACCATGGCCGCGGTGGTCATCAGGATCGGGCGCAGGCGCATGCCGGCGGCGTGCTCGATGGACTCGCGCTTGCTGCGGCCTTCACGCTGCAGGTTGTTGGCGAATTCCACGATCAGGATGCCGTGCTTGGACACCAGGCCGATCAGGGTCACCAGCCCGACCTCGCTGTAGATGTTCAGCGTGGCCCCTCCGATGCCCAGGTTGATGAACAGCAGCGCGCCCGAGATGGCCATCGGCACCGACACCAGGATGATGATCGGGTCGCGGAAGCTCTCGAACTGGGCCGCCAGGGCCAGGAAGATGATCACCAGCGCGAAGCCGAAGGTCAGCAGCAGCCCGCCGGATTCCTGCACGTACTGGCGCGACTGGCCGGCGTAGTCGAAGCTGTAGCCGGACGGCAGCGTGCGCTGCGCCAGCTCCTTCAGGTCCTGCAGCGCCTTGCCCTGCGAGACGAAGGGCATGGGCACCGCGTTCATGGTGGCCGAGTTGGCCTGCTGGAAGTGGTTGATGGTCTCCGGCTGCGCCGAGGTCTTCAGGTGCACCACCGTGGACAGCGGCACCATGGCGCCGTTGCTGGCGCGGATCTGGTAGTTCAGCAGCTGCTCGGTGGTCAGGCGGAAGCGCCGCTGCACCTGCGGAATCACCTTGTAGGACCGGCCGTCCAGGTTGAAGAAGTTGACGTAGCCGCCGCCCAGCATGGCCGACAGCGCCGAGCCGATCTGCTGCATGCTCAGGCCCAGCTGGGCGGCCATGTTGCGGTCCACCAGGATGGTGGTCTGCGGCAGGTCGATGCGCAGGTCGGACTGCATGAAGATGAAGTCGCCCGTCTTCAGCGCCGCGTGCAGGAACTGCTGCGACACCGTGTACAGCCGGCCCACCGGATCGCTGGTGGTGAGCACGAACTGCACCGGCAGGCCGCGCGCGCCGGGCAGCGAGGGCGGCTGGAACACCGCCACCTGCGCGCCGGCGATGTGGCCCAGCTTTTGCTGCAGCTGCGGCTGCATCTGGTTGGTGGTCAGCTTGCGCTCGTTCCACGGCTTGAGCACCATGCCCCCGATCACCTGCGTGGGCGAGTTGATCTGGAACACGTGGTCGTTCTCGGGGTAGCTCTTGTAGACGTCGAAGATCTGCTTGGTGACCTGCGAGCGCGCCTCCAGCGTGGCCGAGGGGTTGGTGAAGGCCACCGAGATCAGCACGCCCTGGTCTTCCTGCGGCGCCAGCTCGGAGGTGGAGCTGGCGTAGAGGAAGTAGATCGAGCCCAGCACGATGATCCCGAGCACCGCCGTCACCGGCAGGTAGTTCAGCGAGCCGTGCAGCATGCGCTCGTAGCGTCCGTGCAGGCGCTCGAAGGTGCGGTCGAGGAACAGCACCAGGCGATCCTGCCAGTTGTGGCTCTGCGGGTCCGGCGCCTTGAGCAGGCGCGAGCACAGCATCGGCGACAGGGTCAGCGCGACGATGGCCGAGATGACCACCGTGCCCACCAGGGTGAAGGCGAACTCGGTGAACAGCGCGCCGGTCAGGCCGCTCATGAAGCCGATGGGCACGTACACCGCCACCAGCACCACGGCCATGGCCAGGATCGGGTTGGCCAGTTCGCGCGCTGCGCGGACAGCCGCATCCTTGCGCCCCATGCCCTCCTCGAGGTGGCGGCTGATGTTCTCCACGATGATGATGGCGTCGTCCACCACCAGCCCGATGGCCAGCACGATGGCCAGCAGGGTCAGCAGGTTGATCGAGTAGCCCAGCGCCAGCATCACGGTGAAGGTGCCGACGATGGACAGCGGGATGGCCACCAGTGGCACCACCACCGAGCGCAGCGAGCCCAGGAAGATGAACACCACCGCCGCGACGATCAGCACGGCCTCGATCAGGGTCTGGATCACGTCGTTGATCGACGCGTCGACGAACTTGGTCGAGTCATACACGATGTCGCCGGTCATGCCCTCCGGCAGCTGGGCCTGGATGGCGGGGAAGGCCGCGCGCACCCGCTTGACCACGTCGAGCAGGTTGGCGCCCGGCGCCACCTGGATGCCGATGAACACCGAGGACTTGCCGTCGAAGGCCACCGTGGTGTCGTAGTCCTCCGAGCCCAGGCTCACCCGCGCCACGTCGTCCAGGCGTACCACCTTGCCGTTGACCGTTTTCACGATCAGCTTGCGGAACTGGCTCAACGAGGTCACGTTGGTGTTCGCGGCCAGGTTGATCTGCACCATCTGGCCCTTGGTGTGACCGGCCGCGGTGATGTAGTTGTTGTTGGCCAGGGCCGTGTAGACGTCGGCGGCGGTCAGGCCGTAGGCGGCCAGCTCCTTCGGGTTCAGCCAGGCGCGCAACGCGAAGTTCTTCGCGCCGATCATCTCGGCCGTCTGCACGCCGGAGATCGCCTGCAGCTTGGGCTGCACCGAGCGGGTGAGGTAGTCGGTGATCTGGTTGGGCGCGAGCACCGAGCTGTAGAAGCCGATGTACATCGCGTCGATGGTCTGGCCGATGGACACCTGCAGGGTCGGCGTCTGCGACTGCGCCGGCAGCTGGTTCAGCACGGCGTTGACCTTGGTGTTGATCTCGGTCAGTGCCTTGTCCGGGTCGTAGTTCAGGCGCAGGTTGATGGTGATCGTGCTGACCCCCTGCACGCTGGTGGAGGTCATGTAGTCGATGCCGTTGGCCTGCGCGATCGAGTTCTCCAGCGGCGTCGTGATGAACGATGCCACGGTGCCCGCGTCGGCGCCCGGATAGGCGGTGGTGACGGTCACCACCGCGTTCTCGGTGTACGGATATTGCAGCACCGGCAGCAAGCCTGCGGAGCGCAACCCGAGCACCAGGATCACCAAGCTCACCACGGTGGCCAGCACCGGGCGCTCGATGAAGATGTCGGTGAATTTCTTGTTCATGCTCATGCCTGGGGCCTGGGGCGGATCAGGAGTCGGGGACGGTCGGGTCCGGGCTGTCGCTGGGCTCGACGCTGTTGTTGATCAGCAGCGGCGTGCCGTTGCGCAGCTTGAGCTGGCCGGAGGTGACCACGGTATCGCCCGGCTTGAGGCCCTT
>JAJXYE010000056.1 GCA_021780735.1 Pseudomonadota bacterium
ATCTCGTGGCGGATCTCCGGATCGATCCGCTCTGGGACGACTATCGTGCCGTGGCGATGTCGCTGGGTCTGGTCGCGGCCTGGTCACAGCCGATCATGGACCGAGACGGCTGCGTGCTGGGCACGTTTGCCCTCTACTACCGGAGCCCGGCCTTGCCCGGCCCCGAGCATCTGCAGCTGATGGGATCGGCAGTGCACATCGCGTCCATCGCAATCAGCCGACACCGCGAAGAGGCTGCGCTGAAGGAGAAGGACGAGCGCCTGGTCAAGGCGCAGCAGGTCGCGAACCTGGGCTTTGTCGAGTGGAACCTGAAGACCGACGCGGTCTACTGTTCCGATGAGGTGTACCGCATGTGCGGACTGGAGCGCGAGGCGGAATTCCTGCAAGCGGACATCATCTGGCGGATGGTTCATCCCGACGACCTGGAGATGGTGCAAAACGCGCTTGAGCAAACAACCCTGGGCCGGGGCAAATACGATGTCAGTCACCGCATCGTCCGTGCCGATGGCAGCGTCATTTGGGTGCATGGGCAAGCCGAGCTTGTCCGCGATGAGCACAGGGAATCGGAGGTGTTGCTCGGCACCTTGATTGACATCAGCAAGCGCAAGGCGGCGGAGCAGGCACTGGAGCGGATGACTCGCCTCTATGCCGCGCTGAGCCAGTGCAATCAGGCCATCGTGCGGTGCAGCAGTGCGGACGAGCTGTTTCCGCAGATCTGTCGTGATGCGGTGGAGTTTGGGGGCATGCGCATGGCATGGATCGGCAGGGTCGACGAGTCCACGCGCATGGTCCGGCGGGTTTCGTCGTTCGGTGCAGCTGAAGACTATGCCGAATCACTGGCGATTCCGCTGGAAGGGGACAGCCCGGAAAGTCGCGGGCCGACCGCCATCTCCATTCGCGAAAACCGCCCGTACTGGTGCCAGGATTTCAGGCTCGACCCGTGCACCGTGCCATGGCGGGAACGAGCAGCCAGCGCTGGCTGGAGCGCATCGGCCTCGTTGCCCCTGCGCCAGCGGGGTGTCGTGGTCGGTGCCCTGGCGGTCTATTCGGACGTGAGTGGTGCCTTCGACGAGGTCGCGCAGGATCTGCTGATCGAAATGGCGATGGACATCAGCTTTGCGCTGGACCGCTTCGCCAGTGAAGCCGAACGCAAGCTCGGCGAAGAGAGGCTGCGCATGAGTGAGCTGCGCCTGCGCACGATCATCGAAACCGAACCCGAATGCGTCAAGGTGGTCGACAAGGGTGGCGAGTTGCTCGACGTGAACGCCGCGGGCCTGGCCATGCTTGAGGTGGATTCGCTGGAGCAGGCGAGAGCGCGCGGCCTGCAGGCCTTCCTGCTGCCCGAACATCGGCAGCCATTCATGGAACTGCATCAACGCGTCATGCGCGGCGAGAGCGGCACACTGGAGTTTGAAATCGTCGGGCACAAGGGAACGCGGCGTTGGCTTGAGACCCATGCTGCGCCGATGCGCGATGCGGACGGGCAGATCGTTTCCCTGCTCGGGATCAGCCGCGACATCACCGAGCGCAAGTCTTCGGAGGAGCGGATCCAGTATCTGGCCAACTTCGATGCGCTGACCGGGCTGCCCAATCGCAATCTGCTGGCCGATCATCTGCAGTACGCGATCAGCCTGGTCAAGCGTGGCAACAGCCAGCTGGCGGTGATGTTCATTGACCTGGACCGGTTCAAGGACATCAATGACACGCTTGGCCACAGTGTGGGCGACGCGTTTCTGGTTGAGGTCGGCGCGCGCCTGACCACGGTGCTGCGCGAGTCGGATACGGCGTCACGCCTGGGTGGTGACGAATTCATCCTGGTGCTGCCGGACACCGATGCGCAAGCCGCGGCAAGCATCGTGGACAAGCTGCTCGAGGCGATATCCCGGCCGTACCAGGTCGAGCGATACGCCTTGATTGTCACCGCCTCGATCGGCATAGCCATCTATCCACACGATGGCGAGAGCCCGGAAGCACTGATCAGAAGCGCCGATACTGCCATGTACCGGGCAAAGGACGAAGGTCGCAGCGGCTACCGCTTCTTCACCGCGGAAATGCAGGCCGATGCGACCCGGCACATGCAACTCGTGAACGCGATGCATCGAGCCTTGGAGCAGGATCAATTTGAGCTGCACTATCAGCCACAATTTCCGCTGGGTGGGGGTCAGATCGTCGGCGTGGAGGCGCTGCTGCGCTGGGAGCACCCGGAACTTGGCGCGATTTCGCCGGCAGAGTTCATTCCGGTGGCGGAGGATTGTGGCCTGATCCTGCCTATCGGCGAATGGGTGCTCCGGGCTGCCGTGCGTCAGCTCAAGCTCTGGCTGGAGCGTGGTTATCCGGCGATGGTCGTCGCGGTGAATCTTTCGGCCGTGCAGTTTCGCCATCGCAGCCTGCCTGACCTGATCAGCAGCATCCTGGCCGAGGCCCGGCTTCCTGGCGAGTTGCTCGAGCTGGAGCTGACCGAAAGCGTGGCGATGCACGATCCGCAAGGGGCCATCGCCGTGATGAACAACCTCCACGAACGCGGCATTCGCATGTCCATCGACGATTTTGGCACCGGCTATTCGTCGTTGAGCTATCTGAAGAAATTCCGCGTGTACAAACTCAAGATCGACAGGTCCTTCATTCAGGACATCGGCACCGATGCGGAGGATCGGGCCATTGTGGCGGCGATAATCAGCATGGCGCGAAGCCTTGGACTGAAAGCCATCGCCGAAGGGGTCGAGACCGTGGAGCAACTGGAGTTTCTGCGGGAGCAAGGCTGCGACGAAGCGCAGGGCTACTACTTCAGCAGGCCGCTGCCCGTGGCACAGCTGGACGCCCTGCTTGCCGCGTTCCTGGCCAATGCATCCGCCGGAAATCAGCCGCCTCAGCCATAGACCGCCGGTTTCGATGCAGGCATCGGCGGCGGCTGGCCGAGGTCAGGGTATTCCGGGGCGAGCGGATCGGTTCTGCGCATCCGCAGTTCCGTGCCAGGCTCCTGATCCGGCAAGCTTCACGGCACTCCATGCCCCTTGCTGGCCACCCAGATCGCATACCAGTCTTCGGCATCCAGCCGCACGTCGAGGGCGGCGACCGCTTCGCGCAAGCCTTCGATGCGACCGCTGCCGGTGATCGGATGCGGGCGTGAGGGGTGACGCAGGATCCAGGCGTAAGCCAGGCTGGCCACGCTGATGCCGAGACGAGCGGCAATCGGTTGCATCGCCTCGCGCACGCGCATGGCTTGCGCATCGTCATCGCGGAACAGCCGGCCGCCGCCCAGTGGCGACCAGATCATCGGCCGCAGGCCCAGTTGCTGCGCCTGGTCGAGCGTGCCGTCGTCGAGCGCGTCCATCATCAGCGCGGACAGCTCGATCTGGTGGGTGACCAGTGGATGCTGCTGGTGGAGCAGGGCGAACTGGCTGGGGCGGTGGTTGGAAACACCCCAGTGGGCAACCTTGCCTTCGCGGTGGAGCGTGCTGAAAATCTGCGCCAGCGCATCGGCATCCATCAGGTAATCGGGCCGATGGATCAGCACCAGATCCAGCTGTTCGGTGTGCAGGTTGCGCAGTGACTGC
>JAJXYE010000074.1 GCA_021780735.1 Pseudomonadota bacterium
CGCGTCGAATGTCGACCAGTCCACCGTCGGGTCGTTCCAGATGCACGACACCGGTTCGATGCCAAGCTGTTCCAGCGCGGTGGCGAGGTGAGCGTCATCTGCCTGGATCGAGGGAAGCTCGGCGCAGGTGGCGAAGGCGAGCCGGTGGCGAGCGGAGCGGTCGGGCATGGCGAGAACTCATCGGCACCGGGCAGCTGGAGGGTTGTCATGAGGGTTCGGGATGCGGGCAGGGCTTTCCCGCATCGCCGCAGGGGTCAATATGGCAGGTGGCAGCGGGCGCTGGTCAAGCCGGATCCTCATGCTCCCACTTCACCTCGACGGCGTCACCGTCCATCGCGCCCGTCCAGTACGTGCCCAGCCGCACCCAGGCGGAACGGATGCGCCTGATCGACGCGTCGAACACCGCCACGTGATAGACCACCTGGTATTTCGAGGTGCTGAAATACATGCCCAGTGGCATCAGCAGGTTGCTGCGGCGGGCGTGCAGGATCTTGTAGCCGTTGGCGTCCGCCCAGGCCTGCAGCAGCGCGCGTGCCTTGACGTAGTGTCGGTAGCCGAAATAGCCGACCAGCAGCAGCGCGATCAGCAGCGCCATGAACAGGGCAGACTTGTGCATCGTGCAGTACCTCGGCATGCCGGCGATGTGCCGGAGCGGACCGGCGTCGCAGAGCATAACGCCCGGCATGTCAGAGGGGGCTGGCTGAAAGCGCCCGGACAATGGCATGGTAGCAGCCATGCTGACCGAACCTGCCAATGCCTATGCCCGTCGCCTGAACACCTGGGACGCCGCGATGATCGTCATCGGCGGCGTGATCGGGGCAGGCATCTTCCGCACGCCGGCCACCGTCGCCGAACGCACCGGCTCGGGCCTGCCGTTGCTGGTGCTGTGGGTGCTGGGCGGCCTGCTCACCCTGGCCGGGGTGCTGTGCTACGCGGAGCTTGGCTCGCGTCGACCGCAGGCCGGCGGCATCTACCTCTACCTGCGCGAGGCGTTCGGCATGCTGCCGGCGTTCCTGTTCGGCTGGACCATGGCGCTGATCAACTACCCCGGCAGCGTGGCCGCGGTGGCCACCACCTTCGCGGATTACTTCTGCAGCGCGATCGGCCTGCCGGACTTGTGGATCAAACCCTCGGCGGTGGGCGCGATCATCTTCATCGTGAGCGTGAACCTGTTCGGCATCCGTGCCGGCGCGCTGATGCAGAACATCTTCTCGGTGCTCAAGCTGGCGGCGATCGCGCTGCTGGTGGTGGTCGGTCTGGTGCTGGCGCACGGCCAGCTCGGCGGCCTGCTGGCGGTGGATCGGAGCCACCCCGTTTCCGACGGTGCCTTCGTCGGTGCACTGCTGCCGGTGCTGTTCACCTATGGCGGATTTCACTACCTCAACGACCTCGCCGGCGAGGTGCGCGACCCACAGCGTACGCTGCCACGCGCGTTGATCATGGGCATGCTGGGCGTGGTGCTGTGCTACCTGCTGGCCAACGTGGCGTATCTGGCCGGGCTGGGCCATGCGGGGCTTGCCGCCAGCCGGGCGCCCGCCGCGGATCTGATGAGCCGCCTGTTCGGTAGCGGTGGCGCCAGGCTGATGGCAGTGGGCATCGCCTGTTCCACCTTCGGCTATTGCAGCATCGCCATCGCCGGCGGCGCCCGCGTGCTGCAGACGATGAGTGCGGATGGCCTGTTCTTCCGCGCGGTAGCCCGCATCGAACCGCGCACGCGCGCCCCGCACGTCGCCCTGGCCCTGCTGGGCGCATGGACGGTGGTGCTCGTCCTGTGGGGCAACTTTGGCCAACTGGTCGACTACACCACGGTGGGCGAATGGCTGGGTCACGCCTTCGGCATCGGTACGTTGTTCTGGTACCGCTGGAAGTTCGTCGACGAACCGGCGCCATACCGCGTACCGCTGTTTCCGCTGCTGCCGCTGCTGTTCGTGGTCACCGTGCTGGGCGTGATTGCCGCTACTGCCATCGCCAAGCCCGGCGACGCCGGGATGAGCCTGTTGATCATCGCGTTGGGCCTGCCGGTGTATTACGGCTGGCGCCGCTGGGTCGCCCGACAGGCGGCCTGATCCGGCAGCAGGGGCGGGCTTGCGCTTGATGTGGTTCACATCGCGTCGGCGCCGATCATGCCCTGCTGCCGCATCCAGTCCAGCGTGTCGGTGAGCAGTCGATCCAGCGCAGGCTCGACGTAATCCAGCTCGCGCCTGGCCTTGGACGAATCCACCCGCAAGGCATGACAGGTCAGCGCCGCGCTTTCGGGCGTGATGTCCGGTTCGCGGCCGCTGATCCGCGACCAGGCGTCGCCGAGTCGAGCCACGCTCATCAGCAGCCAGGCCGGTGTGGCGCCGCGCGGTGTGCGCCGTCCCAGCGCCTTGCCCACGCGGTGCACCAGATCGACGAAGCTGGCCTGCTCGCCGCCGAGCACATAGCGCTGGCCGAAGCAATGGCGCTGCCACGCCCGCAACTGCGCGGCAGCGACCTCGCGCACGTCGGCGAAGGCACCCACGCCGGGCGGAATGCCGGGCAGCTTCCGGCGGTCGATCAGCATGATCAGGCGCGCCCAGTTGTGCCGATCGCCGGGGCCCAGAATGTGCGACGGATTGAACACGACCCAGCGCAGGGAGGACCTGCGCACAAGCTGCTCACCGAGAAACTTGCTGCGCTCGTAATTGATCCAGCTGCTGCCGCCCAGCTGTTCGGCCGATTCATCAATGATGCCGTGTACCTGGTGCGACCACGCCGATACCGACGAGGTGTGCATGAATGCCTGCACGCCCGCTGCTTCGGCGGCGCGCAGCAGGTTTTCGGTGCCGGCCACGTTGGTGGCGGTTTGCCTGGCTGCGTGTGGCCGCCACATGCTGGTGTCGGCCGCGGCGTGGAACACCGCTTCGCAGCCGTGCAGCGTCGACTGCAACGCGGCCCGATCATCCAGGCTGGCGCGCAGCGGCCTGGCGCCGGCGGCAGCGATCGCGGCATCGCTTTCCGGGCGCCGCGACAAGGCGCGCACATCGTGTCCGGCAGCCACCAGCTGATGCAGCAGATGAGCGCCGAGGAAGCCGCTGGCGCCGGTCAGAAAGACAGTGGTCATGGGGTTCCCTGATGGGGTTGAAGCTGTGCCGCGGGGCGGTTCGGCGCTGCGATCACGAGCCGGGCGCCGGGTGCGGCCAGTGTGGCACAGGCTGGTTCGAGCGCGGGAGAGTGCGGACTTGTCCGAGTGCCGGTTATGATCCAGCGCAGGCAGTGAGCCGGCTGCCAGGTTCGATGCAGCGCAGCCGCGGCGATGGCGCGGACGCCGCCGGACCAACCCTGAAACGAGGCATGTCGATGTACGGAAGAGTCGCCCTGTCGTGGCTGCTGCTCGTGCTCCCTGGCGTCATCCGCGCGGCGGCGCCGGCGGCGCGGCCGCTCTGCACGACGGGTGAAACCACCTACTTCAGCTGTGCCACGACCGGGCATGCAACGATCAGTCTCTGTGGCGTCCTGCCCGGCACGTTGCAGTACCGCTATGCCAGGGCTGGCAAGGTGCTGCTGCGGTTCCCCGCGAACGCGGAGGAGGGCGTGCAGCAGTTTGGCTACGCTCATTACAGCCGTTACCAGACCGATCGCAGCGAAGTCAGCTTCACCGCTGAGGGCACCGACTACGCGCTGTTCGATTACCTCGATCATGGCAAGCGCAGCGCTGGAGTGCAGCTCACCGGCGCCGATGGCGCGGAGCACGAGCTGGTCTGCACCGGCCCGATCCACGGCAGGCTTGCGCCGCTGGCCAAAAGCCTGCGCTGCGACAGCGACAGCGCGCTCAATGGCGGCCGTTGTCCGTAAGTCGTCGCCGGCACCGCCGCTGCGGCGGTGAGGCTCGGGGTGAGCGAATCTGGAAGCGGGCGCGGGGTTGTTCTAGTCTGCACATCGCCCTCCGCCGGATTCCCGCCATGCCCGAGCTGTCTGCCTCGCGTCTTGTACGAAATACGCGTGCTGCCGCCGCAGCACTTGCCATGTCGCTGCTGCTCGCAGGGACGGCACATGCGGTCAAGCCGCCACCGCCACCGCGAGTGCACTTGGCAGACGGAGTGATCGAGGGCAAACACCTTTCGGCGAACGGCAGTTCACTGGACGCTTTCCAGGGCATCCCCTACGCCGCGCCACCGGTGGGTGCCTTGCGCTGGAAGCCGCCACAAGCGGTCGAGCCGTGGAAAGCGATACGGGAGACGCGGCGCTTCGGCCCGCGCTGCATGCAGCTGCCGCTGTTCGGCGACATGGTGTTCCGCAGCAACGGCATGAGCGAGGACTGCCTCTACCTCAATGTCTGGAAGCCGGCGCATGTCCACGGCAAGCTGCCGGTGCTGGTCTATTTCTACGGTGGCGGTTTCGTCGCCGGCGACGGTTCGGAACTGCGCTACGACGGCGCCAGCCTGGCCAGCCGCGGCATGGTCACGGTGACGGTGAATTACCGCCTGGGCGTGTTCGGCTTCTTCGCGCTGCCGGCGCTGGCGGCCGAATCGCCGCAACATGCCGCGGGCAACTACGGCCTGCTCGACCAGGTGGCGGCGCTGCGCTGGGTGCAAGCCAACATCGCGCGCTTCGGTGGTGACCCGGCCCAGGTGACGATTGGCGGTGAGTCCGCCGGCTCGATCGCGGTGAGCGCCCTGATGACCTCGCCGCTGTCGCGCGGCCTGTTCGCGCGGGCGATCGGCGAGAGCGGCGCCCTGATCGCGCCGATTGCGCCGGTGACGCTGGCCACCATGGAAAAGCATGGTCAGGCGTTCGCCGCGAAGCTGGGTGACGGTTCGCTGGCCGCGCTGCGCGCCCTGCCGGCGCAGACCCTGTTGCAGGCCACCGCCAGCCAGAGCGGTGATGCCGATGTCGATCTCGACGGCTGGTTCCTGCGCGAGCCACCGGCGGTCAGCATGGCTCGTGGCGAGCAGGCACAGGTGCCGCTGCTGCTGGGTTCGAATTCGCGTGAGGGCTACTACACCGACATCCTCAAGCAGCAGTCGCCGACGCCGGCGAATTACCGCGCCGCGTTGCACGCGCTGTTTGGTGCGCAGACGGATCGCGCGTTGGCCCTGTATCCCGGTAACAGCGAGGCCGAGGTGAAGCAGTCGGCCACCGCGCTGGCCAGCGACTTCTTCATCGCCCACAGCACCTGGCGCTGGATGGATCTGCAGCGGCGCAACAGCAAGGCGCCGGTGTATTTCTACTACTTCGCCCAGCCACGTCCGGCCAAGCGCCATCCTGCGCCCGGCGAGCAGCCCGATACCGGCGCCGTGCACAGTGGCGAGATCGAGTACGCGCTGGGCAACCTGGCCAGCAACCGTGTGTATGCGTGGACGCCCGCGGATCGGAATACCTCCGCGACGATGGAAGGCTATTTCGCGCAGTTCATCAAGACCGGCAATCCGAATGGCCCGGGCCTGCCGCACTGGCCGGCGCTGGCTGAATCCGGTGGCGGCCTGCTGCGCCAGACCATTGCCGCGCATACGTACACCACGATCGACCGCGGCGAGGCGCGGCAGGCGTTCCTGCAACAGTTCTTCAAGGCTCATGCCGATCCGCTCTGAGGCAGGTGCGCAGGATATCGGCGCAGGCAAGATCAGTGCATCGATGGCTCCAGCGCAGGGAGTCGTGACTCCATGGACGACGGGCCCGTCTCAGCTCGGGTAATGTCGCAGTTCCCCCTTGGTGTCCGGCAATCGGCGATGGCTACCACGATGAACTCTTTCCTGCGTTGCACCCTGATCACCGCGTCGATCCTGCTGGCCGCGTCGGCTTCGGCGGCGGCGCCCGATTCGCTGAAGACACGCGCCTACATCGACCATGCCTGGGGTACCCTGACCCGCTCCATGGAGGACTGCTCGGCGCTGGCCGACAGCAAGGTGGGCACCCGCCCGCTGCTGTACCTGCCGGCGGACATGTCGAAGCCGGCTGGCCTGGATGCGATCGCACGGCATTGTCACGTCGACGTGCGCGTATTGCCGCGGAAGATCGATCGGCTCGGTGACCTGCAGCCGACCCTGCTGCCGCAGCAGGGCCTGCTCTATTTGCCCAACCCGTACGTGGTACCGGGCGGCTTTTTCAACGAGATGTACGGTTGGGACAGTTACTTCATCGTGCTGGGCCTGGTGGCCGACCACCGCGAGGCGATGGCGCGCGGGATGGTCGACAACGCACTGTTCGAGGTGGCGCATTACGGCGCCGTGCTCAACGCCAACCGCAGCTATTACCTGACCCGCTCGCAGCCACCATTCCTGTCATCGATGATCCGCGCGGTGCTGGACGATCCGGCCAGCTTTGCCGACCCGGCGGCCGCGACAGCCTGGTTGCGGCGGGCGTACCCGCTGGCGGTGCGCGACCATGCGACCTGGACGCGCAAGGAGCATCGCGCCGGTGCGACCGGGCTGGCGCGCTACTACGGTTATGGCGGCCCGAGTCCGGTGCTGGAAATGCAGGACAGTGATTATCTGCGCGGCGTCATCGACTGGCTGCTGGCGCATCCGGCGCAGGATCCGGGCTACCTGCTCAAGGCATCGCAGCATCCGGATGCTGCGGAGCGGGCGTCACTGAAAGCCGACAGTTGCGACGTGCAGACCTCGGCCGTTTGTGCCGGTGCCTGGTCGAAGGGCTACCGGCTGCGTGCCGATTATTTCCTCGGCGACCGCGCGATGCGCGAGTCCGGCTTCGACACCACCTTCCGCATGGGCCCGTTCGGCGGTTCCACCCATCATTACGCACCGGTCGATCTGAACAGCCTGCTGTACCGCTACGAGCGCGACCTGCATGATTTTGCGGCACGGCTGGGGTTGCAGGCCGACGCCCGGCATTGGGCGGCCACCGCCGAAGCGCGCCGCGTGGCGATCGACAAGTACCTGTGGCGGCCGGATCGCGGCATGTACATGGACTACGACTTCGTGACCGGCAAGCCCTCGCACTACCCCTTCGTCAGCACCTTCTACCCGCTGTGGGCCGGTGCGGCCTCGCCGGCCCAGGCGGCGTCATTGCGCGGCAAGCTCGGGCTGTTCGAACGCAAGGGCGGCCTGCAGATGAGCGACCACGACAGCGGCGCACAGTGGGACGCGCCATTCGGCTGGGCGCCGACCAACTGGCTGGCGATCAAGGGCCTGGACGACTACGGCTTCCATCAGGATGCACGGCGCCTCGCCCGTGAATTCACCGGCACCATCAATCGCAGCCTTGCCGCGGACGGCACCATCCGCGAGAAATACAACATGGTCAGCGGCAATGCCGACGTGAAGATCCGTGCCGGCTACAAGGCCAACGTGATCGGTTTCGGCTGGACCAACGGGGTCTACCTCAAGTTGCAGGAACTGCTGCAGCATCCATGACGGGAGCGCCGCCGCGGCGTGATTGTCGTGCCCCGCTGGCGGATGTATAAGTCGCAGTCAGCGCTCGTCCGGGCGTGGCGTTGCACTGGAGGACAAGCAGCCATGACTTTCGACCGTCGCACCCTCGCTGGCGTCTTGCTGGCGGCACTGCTCCTGCCGACCCTGGCCAGTGCCGCTGCAGCTTCGCCACGACACGCCAGCCACGCGCAGTTCTACCCCTCGGCGGATCCCGAACTGAAGTCACTGCCATTTTCCGAAGCGGTGCGCGCCGGCGACCTGTTGATCCTGTCAGGCCAGATTGGTGCGTTGCCCGGCAAGATGGCGCTGGCTCCGGGCGGTATCAGCGGCGAGTCGCGGCAGGCGCTGGAGAATGTGCGCGGCATCCTGCATCGCCACGGCGCCACGCTGGCCGATGTGGTGCAGTGCACGGTGTTCCTCGCCGACATGAAAGACTGGCCGGCCTTCAACGCCGTCTATCGCGAATTCTTCAAGCCGCCATTCCCGGCGCGCAGCGCGACGGGTGCCACCGGCCTGGCGCTGGGCGCGCGGGTCGAGTTGCAATGCACGGCCTACGTGCCCGGCAAAAGGTAGTCAGGACGCAGCGGCGGAGATCTCGCCGGCAGTCGGGCACGCAAACCAGAAATCCGTTGCCCTCGCATCGGATGGGGAGCAAGGCCTTGCGGCCGTGAAATTCGCCGTGATGTGCAAAACAGCCGGCTGGCGCACAAAACAAATCCGCACGTCGGTGCAAGCTGGAGCGCGCGATGGCGTGTGTCGGCACGGTCCGGGTTCGGTTGAATCGTATCGGCCAAGGCGTCTGGAGACCTGGATGTTGATGCCGTTCAGACCCTGCAAGGTACTTTTGCCCCATGTCTGCTGCTGCACTGCCCATTGACGAGGAATCCCGGCTGACGAGGCTGCGCGAGCTGGCGGTGCTGGATACGGATGCCGAGCCGCTGTTCGATGCACTGACCGAAGCGGCGGCCGCCATCACCGGCCAACCGATCGCGCTGATCAGCCTGATTGATGCCGGGCGGCAGTGGTTCAAGTCCAGTATCGGCCTGCCTGGGGTCAGGCAAACGAGTCGTGAAAGCGCGTTCTGCGCGCATACGATCCTGGGGTCGGAATTGCTGGAAGTTGCCGATGCGCGCATCGACCCCCGTTTTGGAGACAGTCCGCTGGTCAGCGGCACCCCGAACATAGTGTTCTATGCGGGCGCGCCGATTGTCCTGAGTGACGGGTCATGCATGGGTTCGTTGTGCGTGATGGGCCGCGAACCCGGCACGCTCAACGAGATTCAGCAACGCACCCTGAAGGCACTTGCGCGCGCTGCCGCGGAGGCACTGGAGTTGCGCCAGCAAGCCCTGGAGAACCATCTGACACTGGAGTGCGAGGCGGAAACGCTGCGACGGCAGCTGGAGGAGGGGCGCACCCTGGAACAGGAGCTGCGCCACAAGAAGGCCTTCCTCAAGCGCACGGATCGACTGGCTGGTGTGGGTGGTTGGGAGCTCGACCTGACCAACAACACGATCATCTGGTCCGACGAGACCTGCCGCATCCATGAGGTTCCCATCGGTTATCAACCCAGTCTCGAAGAGGCGCTGGAGTTTTACGCTCCCGAGGGGCGACCGATCATCAAGGAGGCCGTGAAAAAGGCCATTGTCTCGGGCGAGGATTGGGATCTGCAGCTGCCCCTGGTCACCGCCAAGGGCCGCAAGATATGGGTTCGCGCCGTCGGTGCGGTCGAGTACGACGATGAGGGGCGGCCGCGCTGCGTGGGTGGTGCCTTGCAGGACGTCACCTTGCGCAAACGAGTGATAGCGGCGCTCGAAGCCAGCGATCGACGCTACCGCAAGCTGTTCCAGTACAGCCTCGGGCTGATATGCACGCATGATCACGAAGGCGTGCTGCTGTCGATCAATCCGGCGGCAGCGAAGTCGCTGGGCTATTCGATCGGCGAGATGATCGGCCGTCCGCTTACCGATTTCATGCGGCCCGAGCTGCGCGGCAAGTTCCAGGCCTATCTGTTGCGGGTGATGAGAAATGACAGCGATGCGGGCATGCTCGAGCTGATCGCCAAGGACGGCAGCGAGCACATCTGGCAGTACCACAACGTGCTGGATGACGAAGGCGACGACCCCTACGTGCTGGGTCATGCACAGGATGTCACCGAACGCCAGCAGCACGAACGCAAACTGCACGAATGGTCGATGCGCGACACGCTCACGGGCTGCTACAACCGGCGTTATCTGGCCGAGCTGACGGCCAGCCACGGCGACGAGCACTGGGGCTGCATCGTGATCGACCTGGATCACTTCAAACAGGTCAATGACACCTACGGCCATCAACGCGGCGACGAGGTGCTGATCGGCATGGCCCGCTTCCTGTCCAGTCATGTGCGTCCGCAGGACGCGGTCATTCGCCTGGGCGGCGACGAGTTCCTGGTGTTGTTGCGTGAGGCCGAGGGCGGTCTGACGGCCAACGTGGTGGCACGCATCGATGCGGATCGGGCGGCGGCGCCGATTGCCTTCACCCTGGGTTCGGCCACGCTGGATCAGGAGATGTCGCTGGAGGCGGGCCTGGCTGCAGCCGATCGGCGTCTGTACCAGGCGCGCGAGGGGCGCCCGCGCCACGGACGCCAGGAGCGTGGGCGGTAGAAACTTTGGATAGCGCAATCGCAGCCCAAGGATTTCTGCCGCCCAAGCTCCTGGGGGGCGCCGAGGCGGTCAGTGCCCGGATAGCTTGCGCGGCTTGCGCGGCTTGCGCGGCCCCGGTGCGGAATGCCTGCCCTGGGTCGCGTCGATCTGGTCGATCCAGCCCGCCCGCGAGTGGGGAAACGCATCGGCGTAGGGCACGTACGGCTTGATGTCGAGAATCGGCGTGCCGTCGAGCAGGTCGATGCCACGCACGCGCAGCGCCTGTTCGCCAACCTCGATCAACTCGACCGCCGACAGACCGATCGCATTGGGCCGGTGCGGCGAGCGGGTGGCCAGCACGCTGCGCTTGCCGCCGCCGCGCGGCGGGCGTACCTCGGCCTTCCAGCCCTCGCTGCGATGAAACACGAACAGCAGCCAGATCCGCTCGAAGCCGGCCAGGTCGCGGAACGCGGCGGCAGCGAAGCCGCTGACAAACTCGATGCGGGCCTCGGCGGCAGCCCGTGTCTCGGTACCGGCAACCACCGTCGCCTGATGCGGCGCATCAATCCGCTGCGCATAGGGCGAGCGCACAAACGCTATCGGCTGGCAGGTGAATTCGTGGGCGTGCTCGTGCATGGTGCTCTTGCCGTGGGATATTCGGGCATTATCCTCTTTCGGTCGGCGACCACGCCCATTTGAATCCCTCCCAGCCGAGAACGGCATGAAATACCTGGTGATGATCTATTGCGACGACAGCTTGCTGCAGGCGCTGCCCGACGGCGAGTTCGACACGATGATGCACGGTTGTTTCGTGCATGCCGACGAACTGCGCGCGCAAGGTCAACTGCACGATTCGCAGCAACTGGAGGCGCCGCCGACGGCGAGGACGGTGCGGGTGCGCGACGGCAGGATCAGCGTGCTCGACGGGCCGTTTGCCGAGACCAAGGAATACCTGGGCGGCTTCAACCTGATCGAGGCCGCCGACATGGACGAGGCGGTGCGCATCGCCGCGGAATTTCCATGGTCGCGTACCGGCGCAATCGAGATCCGGCCGATACGCGACATCGACGCGGTACGACAGCGGGTGGGCGCATGAGCCGCGATGACGACGATTTCGACACCGCGCACGAATTCGACGATGTCGAGGAGGATTCGGTCGAGGCCAGGGTCTGGCAACTGTTGCTGCTGATCAACCCCGGCGACGAGGCATCCGCCTTGCAGCAGTTTACCGACTACCGCGAGGCGGCTGCGGGAATCGCGCCGGATGAACTGGTGCCGGTCGAGCTTGTCGGCCAGGTCATCGACTGGCGCGCCGGCTTCATCGTCGATGCGCATGACCTGCGCTCGCTGATCCAGGCGATCGAGGAGCTGGCGGCGCGCTGGAACCTGTCGATCGACTGGGATGGCGATCCGCACGAGGATGAATTTTTCGACGACATGGATGCCGCCAGCCTGTTCGCCACGGCCTATGACAGCCTGGCGGGTTTCGGTTACACGCTGTGGGCGTGGGAGACCACCGGCGATCGATATGCCGGCTGGATGACCCTGACCCGCGACGGCGAGCCGCTGCGTGAGCTGGCCGTGGAGCTGGATATCCATCTGCGTCTGGGCAGCGAGGTGAGCTGAGCGGTGCGAGCGGAGCAGAGCCAGTCATGCTGCAACTGATCGGATTCGACGGCGACGACACGCTGTGGCGCAGCGAGGACTATTTCCGCCAGGCCAACACCGACTTTGCCGCGATCGTCGGCCGCTACGTCGATCTGGACGATGTGCACGAGCGCATGCTGGCAACCGAACAGCGCAACCTCGAACTGTTCGGCTACGGTGCCAAGGGGATGACCTTGTCCATGGTGGAAACCGCCATCGCGATCACCGAGGCGCGGATCAGCGCGGCCGATATCCATGCCCTGGTGGAACTGGGCAAGCGCGTGCTGCAGCATCCGGTCGAATTGCTGCCCGGCATCCGTGCCGCGGTCGAGGCGGTGGCAGAACACTATCCGCTGGTGCTGATCACCAAGGGCGACCTGTTCCACCAGGAGCGCAAGGTTGCCCAGTCGGGCCTGGCCGACCTGTTCGGCCGCATCGAGATCGTCTCCGAAAAGGATCCGGCCACCTACCGGCGGGTGCTCGACGAGTTCGCCCTGCAGCCGGCGCAGTTCGCCATGGTGGGCAACTCGCTGCGCTCGGACATCGAGCCGGTACTGCGCCTGGGCGGCTGGGGCGTGCATCTGCCGTACCACGTGACCTGGGCTCACGAACAGGAGCATGGCCTGGCGGCAGACGAGCCGCACATGATCACGGTGCGCGCCGCCGCCGACATTCCGGCGGCGCTGGCGCAACTGCATCAGCGCGCTCTGACTTGAATCCGGTGCATGGCGGTTCGATCGGCGGCGGCTGCGCGCCAGCCGCTCAGCGCTGGTGCGCGAGCGCCTGTGCAACGGCAAAGTCGCGGCGCGATCGGCAAGGTTCGGCAGACGCTCGGGGAGGGCGGAGCTCAGGACTCGCCCATGGGCTCGTCGTCGAAACCGGTGTAGCCGTCGGGGAAGATCGGCGTGCCGTCGTCCTCCAGCCCGCTCATGTCGGCCAGCGCTTTGGCGGCGGCGGCATCGGCTATCGCCTTGTCGCGGAAGCTGCGGTTTTCGCAGATCGCGAAGTACACCGGAAAACCATGGCGGCGCGGGGTGACCGCGAGGTAGGCGGTGTAGCGCGAGCCTTCCAGGGTCGCGCCGGAGCGTACCAGGTAGTTGTTGAATTCGCGCTCGGCCATGTTCGTTGCATCTGCCTTGGGAGCGCGCAGTGTATCGCGTGCCGCGCTTGCCGCATGATGAGGCGATGATTCCTGCTGAACCGAGCGTGCCGTGCATCGTGCTGGACACCAATGTGTGCCTGGATCTGTTTCTGTTTCGCGACCCGGCTTGCGCCAGCCTGCTGGCGGCGTTGCAGGGCGGTGCGGTGCGGGCGGTCACTCGCGACGACTGCCGTGATGAATGGCTGCGGGTGCTGCACTATCCGCAACTGCCGATCGACGCGGCCACGCGGCCGGCGCTGGCTGCGGCCTTCGATACGCTGATCCGCCACCTGCCTCGCGCGCAACCGGCACCGGCCGGGCTGGCCCGACTGCCGCGTTGCGGCGATCCTGACGACCAGAAATTCCTTGAGCTGGCGCTGGCGGGCGGCGCTCGCTGGTTGCTCAGCAAGGACAATGAGCTGTTGAAACTGGATCGCCGCGTGCACCGGGCCGGGTTGTTCAGGATCCTGCTGCCGCAGGATTGGCCGGCGGCAATGGATTGACCTCACCACGACATTCGCTCTGATGCACTGGCGCCAGGAAACGCCGACGGAGACCACCCATGCTGGAAATGCACCCCATCGACTGCCCGTATTGTGGCGAGACCATCGACGTGCTGATCGACGGTTCGATCCGCAGCCAGCGCTACATCGAGGACTGCCAGGTGTGCTGTCGACCGATCATGCTCAGTGTCCGTGTCGACGAGGAAGGTGCGGCCCAGGTATCCGCTTCAGCCGAGAACGATGCCTGAGGCCTGCATGGCGTCGCGGGTTGCCGCATCGCTGTCCGGCGTGACCGGGCGGCTCAGGCTCCACAGCAGACTTGCCCGAAAGCCCAGCGCCACGGCGTCCTGCGCAGTCCACAGGACACAGACGTCGCGCGCCAGTCCACAGACGAACACCTCGTCCACCCCGCGTTCGCGCAACCAGCCGGCCAGCCCGGTGCTGGGGCGATTCCCGTGCGGGCCATGGTTCTCGCGGAAGCCGCTGTAGGAATCGACGGCGGGGTCGCTGCCCTTGCGGATCACCGCGTCCAGTGTCGACCAGTCGATCGCCGGATGCAGTTCGGCGTCTGGCGTGCCTTGCACGCAATGCTCCGGCCACAGCGTCTGCGGCTGGTCGTACAGGGCGATCTGCTCGAAGGGCTTGCGACCGACATGCGAGCTGGCGAACGAGACATGTCCGGCGGGATGCCAGTCCTGGGTGGCCACCACGTGGCGGAAACGGCGCTGACGCAGCAGTTCGTCGATGCCCGCGATGATCGCGTCGCCCTCGTGGCAGGCCAGCGCGCCACCCGGCATGAAGTCGGGCTGGACATCGACCAGGATCAGGGCGGCCGAGGGGGAAATGGAGAGGCTCATGCGCGCAAATTCGTGCGGGTCATGCCGTGCAGTCTAGCGGGCGGGGCGTGGAGGGGCATACTGGTGGTCGTCGTGAACGCAGAACCCGGGGGGACCGCAATGCACTACGAGCAGTCGTGGATGGGGGTCGGTATTGTTGGTGGCATCGAGGCGGGGGTGATTTCCGCGCTGGCGGGGTTG
>JAJXYE010000167.1 GCA_021780735.1 Pseudomonadota bacterium
CGACGTACGCAATACTCGATTCTGGCTGGACTTCTCGGGCGCCAAGCTAAGCGGCGGCTGGAGCGCCGGCGGCCATCTGGAAATGGACTTCTTCGGCGGCAACAACGGCACCAGCGCTTACAGCCAGTCCCAGGAAATCCCACGTCTGCGCCAGGCCTATCTGGTCCTGTCCAACCCGGACTCCGGCAGCACCGTGCAGATCGGCCAGCAGTGGGATCTTCTGCTCGGCAACGTTCCGATCTCGCTGACCCACGTGGCCTTTCCGCTGGGCCTCGGTGCCGGCTGGCTGGGCTGGCGTTATCCGGGCATCGTCTGGATGCAGGATCTCAACCGCGGCAGCGCCGGCCCGCACTGGCGCCTCGATCTCGGCGCCTTCGAGGGTCACTGGAACGGCCCTGGTGACAACGTTAACTATCTGACCGCGGGCAATGCCGGCTTCCGCCCGCAACTCGAGGCGCGTCTGCACGTCGACGACGGCAATTGGTCCGCCTACGGCGTCGTCCACTACGCCAAGGTCAGCCTGAGCGGCGTCGGCGGCACCGCCCCCACGCCGATCCAGTCGAGCATCACCAGCGAAGGCGCCGAGTTCGGTGCCAGCTGGAAACCGGGCTCATGGCTATTCCAGGGCAACGTCTACACCGGCAAAGGCTTGGCTTCGGTGTTCGGCACCGAAGCCCAATTCGGCAACATCCAGGAAACCGGCGGTTGGGGCCAGGCCAGCTACTTCTTCACCCCCAACTGGAGCGTCAACGCGTTCTATGCCATCGGCAAAAACAACACCAACGACGTGATCACCTGGTTGGGCCACGGTTCCCTGGGCTATCTCAAAAACCGTCAAACCGCGGTCAGCGTGCTCTACAACAACGGTCCCTACGGTGTCGGACTCGAGTGGATGCATGATGTCCTCGATTACACCAACACCGGCCTCGATCGAAATTCGATCAGTGGCAACCAGCTGAGCCTCAGCGGGATATACCGCTTCTGACGCCCTCATGCCGGCCATCCCGCATGGCCGGCATGTCATTCGCGAACTTGAAGAAGGATCCCAGCCATGACGACCCGTCAATCGTCTTCCGGCATTCACCCGCGCTTGTGGTGGCGGTTGTTGTTGCTGGTGCCGATCATCGCCACCCTTTGGGTGCCTTGGTACAACCACCTGAATCCGACTTTCATTGGCATCCCGTTCCTGTACTGGTACCTGCTGATGTGGGTGCCGTTGAGCGCTGTGTGCTCGGCGGTCGTGTATTTCAAGACCCGCGACCTGGTCTGAGGGGAAGCCGTCATGCAGTGGAGCACACTGATCGTCTTTTTGCTGTTGTTCGTCTTAGTTACCGTGCTCGGTTTCGTCGCCGCCCATTGGCGCAAGGCCGATCTCAATCAGCTGCACGAATGGGGCTTGGGCGGCCGTCGTTTCGGCAGTTGGGTCACGTGGTTCCTGTTGGGCGGTGACGTCTACACCGCGTACACCTTCATCGCCGTGCCCGCGCTGGTGTTCGGTGCCGGCGCACTCGGCTTCTTTGCCGTGCCCTATACGATCATCGCCTACCCGATCGTATTCGCGGTATTGCCGCGGTTGTGGTACGTGGCTCACAAGCACAACTATGTCACCGGCGCCGACTTCGTGCGCGGTCGCTACGACAGCCCGCTGCTGGGACTTCTGGTTGCGATCACCGGCATCCTCGCGACCATGCCCTACATTGCCCTGCAGCTGGTAGGCATGGAGGTGGTGATCTCGGCGCTCGGTTTTCCGATGAGCGGCTGGGCCGCCGATCTGCCGCTGTTGACGGCCTTTGTGGTGCTGGCGGCCTTCACCTATACCAGCGGTCTGCGTGCGCCGGCGCTGATCGCGATCATCAAGGACAGCCTGATCTACATCACGGTGATCGCTACGGTGGTGATCATCCCGATGCAGCTGGGCGGGTTCGGCAAGATCTTCGCCGCCGTGCCGCCGGCCAAGGTACTGCTGGCCGCGCCGGTCGGGCAGAGTCTGGGCATGTACAGCGCATTCGCCACCCTGGCACTGGGTTCGGCCCTGGCATTGTTCATCTATCCGCACGTGCTGACCGGTGTGCTGGCGGCCAAGAACGCGCGCACGCTGACCCGCAACATGGCGTTCCTGCCGGCCTACACCCTGGCGCTGGGCCTGCTGGCGCTGCTCGGCTTCATGGCGCTGGCGGCGGGTGTAGACAAGGTTCCGCAATATGCGCCGTTCTTCAAGCAGTACGCCAACAGCTTCGCCGTGCCAGCCCTGCTGATGCACAGTTTCCCGGGCTGGTTCGTCGGCGTCGGCTTTGCCGCGATCGTGATCGGCGCGCTGGTACCGGCGGCGATCATGTCGATCGCAGCCTCCAACCTGTGGACGCGCAGCATCTACCGCGCCTACATCAACCCGCGCTGCACCGAGGCCCAGGAGGCAGGCCAGGCCAAGCTGGCTTCGCTGGTCGTCAAGTTCGGCGCGCTGGTGTTTGTGCTGGCGCTACCCGCGACATACGCGATCCAGTTCCAGCTGCTCGGCGGCATCTGGATCATCCAGATCCTGCCGGCGCTGGTGTTCGGCCTGTACACACGCTGGTTCCATCGCTACGCGCTGGCGCTAGGCTGGCTGGCCGGCATGACAGCAGGTACGGGGATCGCGGCGCACCTCAAGTTCGCTGGGTCCATCTATCCATTGCATGTGTTCGGCTATGCCGTTCCAGGCTATGCCGCGCTGTATTCGTTGATCCTCAATATCGCGGTTGCAGCGGTGCTGACCGTCTTGCTGCGGCTGCTGGGCGTGGCCGGCGGCGAAGATCAGACCGCGCCTGGTGATTACCGTGCCGTGCCGGATAGCGGGGCCGGTGACGGTCAGATGGCTGTCCCACCGACGTTATAGCCTGCGGCGGCCCACGCCTAACCATCGACTGTCTGCCCCGTCAACCAAGGCGTTGGCGGGGACTCGGTTTGGCGATCACCTCTAAAGCCATGCGCTATGGGCTCTTGCAAGGCAATGGCCGGAGGGGACGAAACTCTACAACACCAGCAGCATCGCGAGATGGCTGCGCGAACCGCTAAACTAACGGCGGCGGGTGTCCGGGATCGGCCGACATCCGCGCAGTGCAGCGTAGGGCGCCGGCACGGCGCCCTGCATTTTTGTGGGGTTCGCGTGCCGAAGCAGCTTCCCCACGCTGTTGCGACGCCGCGCCGTGGCATGCGCTGTGGCGCGGGTCTGGCCGGTTCTGTCTCGGATATCAAGCATGCTCACCCTGTTACGCGACAAGCTCTCCGGTTGGTTCGCCAAGATCCTGTTCGGGATCCTGATTTTCGTATTTGCGTTCTTCGGCATCGAGGGTTACTTCGTGGCTAGCCACGCGACCTGGGTGGCCAAGGTCGGCGATCACCAGATCGGCAGCCAAGCATTCCAGGACGCTCTCAACAAAGCACGCGAGCAGCAGCTGCAGAACAATCCGCAGATCGATCCGAAGGCGCTGGATGGGCAGCGCTTCAAGAACGATGTGCTGGAAGGATTGATTCAGCGCCAA
>JAJXYE010000014.1 GCA_021780735.1 Pseudomonadota bacterium
CCCCGACCCGCGCGCCCGTCAGGCGATCGCCGTGTTCGTGGCCGGCATCGTGCGCCAGATCGGCGCGGTCGCCGCCGCGATCGGCGGTCTGGATGCCCTGGTGTTCACCGGCGGCATCGGCACGCATCAGCCCGCGATCCGCGCCGCGGTAATCGAACGCCTGGGCTGGCTGGGTCTCGCGCTGGATACCGAAGCCAATGCCGCCGGGCATCCGCAGATCGCGTCCAGCGCCAGCCGCATCCCGATCCTCTGCCTGCCCACCGACGAGGAAGCGGTGATGGCGGCGCAGGCCGCGGCCATGTCCGCAGCCTGAGGATGGCGCGCCGACCGGCAGGCAGGCACGTTTGACGGGCAAGCGCGAATCAACCGCCGACCCGCGCTCGCCCACCCGGGCGGCTTGACAGACTCTCTATGCTCCCGTAATCGGCCACTGCCGCCACCCAGCACCATGGGGCGTCTGCCCCGGAGTCACCGATGCCACCGATCGATCTCTGGAACCCTTCCCATCCGGGCGTGCTGGCGGCGCTGGTCACGGCCTGGCTGCTGGGCCTGGTGCACGGCGTGGTCCCGGACGAGCACACCTGTCCGATCACCTTCAGCTATGCGATCGGCAGCCATTCCGGCCGCAAGGGCCTGCGTGCCGGGCTGCTGTTCTCGCTGAGCTTCACCGTGCAGCGCGCGATCGCCAGCGAGCTGGCCTGGCTGGGCCTGTCGCACTGGATGCAGAACCGCTGGCTGGAGCAGGCGCTGTACGTGCCCGTCGGACTGCTGATGGCCGCTGGCGGCGTGCTGATGCTGCGCCAGCGCCGGGTGCTGCATCTGCATCTCATGGGTGGCTGTCATGAAAGCGAACTGGGCGAGTCCGCCGAGACGGTCCGCTGGGCGCGGATGACCGGCTGGATGCCGGCCGTGCACGGCTTCGTCGCCGGCTGGGGGTTCGGCGCCTTCGCGCTGATCCTGTACACCACGCTGGCCCCGGTCATGCCGAGCGCGGCCTGGGGCTGGCTGCCGGGCGCCCTGTTCGGACTTGGCACCCTGATCGTGCAGGCGCTGGCGGGCGCTCTGTTCGGACGCCTCGCGGCCAGCCGCAAGCTGTCACCGCAGGCGATCCGCGATGTCGCGCTGCTGACTGCGGCTCGCACTCTGCTGTGGGGCGGTCTGGCCTACGTGATCAGCGGCGTGCTGGCCACGCTGTTCCCGCAGCTGGCGCAGTGGCGTCTCGCCACCGGGCTGCGCGTGCATGGCTTGAACTCGATCGACCTGCCACTGCTGCTGGCGGTGGTCTGCGTGGCCGGCGTCGGTCTCGGCACCTTCGCCATCGAAGTGCATCGGCATCGCCGGCGCGAAGCAAGCCACTGACGCGGCGCGGGCGGCGCTGCCGATTGCATACGCGAACGTGTATCATTTGCAGAACAACCGTCGTGCCTGCCCGCCCTGTGAGCATTCCCCTCGCCGATCGATCATCCACGCCGCGGACCACCTCGTCGTGGCGGCTGTTCCTGGCCGTGCTCGGCCCCGGCCTGGTGGTGATGCTCGCCGACACCGATGTCGGCAGCGTGCTGACGGCCGCGCAAAGCGGTGCACAGTGGGGCTATCAGCTGCTCAGCCTGCAACTGCTGCTGATCCCCGTCCTGTACGTGGTGCAGGAGCTGACGGTGCGTCTCGGCATCTTCACCGGCAAGGGTCATGGTGAGCTGATCCGCGAAACCTTCGGGCCGTTCTGGGCCTGGGTCTCGGTGACCAGCCTGGCCATCGCCACCATCGGTGCCCTGCTGACCGAGTTCTCCGGCGTCGCCGGTGTCGGCGAGCTGTTCGGTGTGCCGCGCCTGTGGAGCCTCGCGCTGGCGTCCGGATTCCTGCTGCTGGTGGTATGGAGCGGAAGCTACCGGCGCGTCGAACGCGTGGCCATCCTGCTGGGGCTGTTCGAGCTGGTCTTCATCGTCGTGGCGGTGCGGGCGCCGGTACGCCTGCATGACGTGACGGCGGGGCTGCTGCATGTACCGCTGCATCAAGGCGACTTTGCCTATCTGGTCGCCGCCAACATCGGCGCGGTGATCATGCCGTGGATGGTGTTCTACCAACAATCCGCGGTGGCCGACAAAGGCCTGCAGCCCGAGCAGTATGTCGCGGCGCGCTGGGACACGGCGCTGGGCGCCGTGCTGACGCAGGTGGTGATGGCCGCCGTGCTGACGGTGACCGCGGCAACCCTGTGGGCCGGGCACCGCAGCCCGCCGCTGGACACTGTCGGCCAGGTGGCGCAGGCGCTCACGCCCGCGCTGGGCGAGACACTGGGTCGCACCGTGTTCGGAATCGGATTGCTTGGCGCCGCGATGGTGGCCTCCATCGTGGTCAGCCTCGCCGCCGCCTGGGGTTTCGGCGAAGTCGCCGGCTATCGGCATTCGCTGGCGGACCATCCGCTCGAAGCGCCCTGGTTCTATGTCGTGTTCACGCTGGGCGTCGTCGGCGGCGCACTGACCGTGGCGCTGGCTCCCGACCTGGTGGCGCTGTCGATCGCGGTCGAGGTGATGAACGCCCTGCTGCTGCCGCTGGTGCTCGGCTTCCTCGTTGCGCTGGCGGTGAAAGCGCTGCCGCCGGCGCATCGACTGCGCGGCACCTATCGCTGGGTGGTCATCGTCGTCGTCGCGCTGACCACGGCGCTGGGCGTGTTCGGCGCACTCCACAGCATGATTTGAGGAATGCCCGCGCGGGATCAGGGCTTGACGTTGCGTCAAGGCAACGGAATAATCCGCTGCTCACCGCGCGGCGCTCGACCCGCTCACCGGTGAGCGGCGCATTTGCCGCGCCGCGGCTGTATCACGCGCCCGTAGCTCAGTTGGATAGAGTACCAGGCTACGAACTTGGTGGTCGGGAGTTCGAATCTCTCCGGGCGCGCCATCTCCGGACGAAGGCCAGCGAATGCACACTCGCTGGCCTTTTTCTTTGGCTGCCCGTTCGTCGTGCGGCTGCCACGCGACTCGCGCACGCCATGACGACAGCGAAAGCGTGCGTATCGAACACGATTGCAGGCGCGCTGCACGAGGCGAAATCGCCGACGCCAATGAAAAGCCGCGGCACGATGGCCGCGGCTCGGAACACTGGCGGAGAGAGAGGGATTCGAACCCTCGATAGAGCTTTTGACCCTATACTCCCTTAGCAGGGGAGCCCCTTCGGCCTCTCGGGCATCTCTCCGTGGAGCGTTGTGGTTCGCAGCGGGTGCGCAAGCATAACGGCTGCGTCGCCCCGACGGAACCCTCGATGATCACGCAGCGCCTTCGCTGCCCGTGCTGCCTTCGTCAACGCCAGCCGCGCCGGGCTCGCTCTGTTCGCGTTTGATGCGCTGGTAGATCTCTTCGCGATGCACCGAAACATCCTTCGGTGCATTGATGCCGATGCGCACCTGATTGCCCTTCACGCCGAGGACGGTGACCGTCACCTGGTCGCCGATCATCAGGGTTTCGCCCACCCGGCGGGTCAAGATCAACATGGGGTCGTGCTCCGATTCGCTGGCTCGCCTGCT
>JAJXYE010000196.1 GCA_021780735.1 Pseudomonadota bacterium
CTGGCACGCGAAGTGGCGGCACGATCGATGGTGCTGCTGCGCAACCAGAACCACACCCTGCCGCTGCGCAGCGACCTACAGCGCATCGCCGTGATCGGTCCGCTGGCCGACGACCGCCTGGACCTGCTGGGTCCGGTGCATGCCGAAGGTCAGGCCGATGCAGCCGTAAGCGTGCTCGCCGGCATCCGCCAGGCCGTCTCGCCGCACACGCAGGTGCTGTACGCGCCGGGTACCCGCGTGCGCGGCCACAGCGAGGCGGGCTTCGCGCAGGCGGTGGCGCTGGCGCGCAGCGCGGACGCAGCAGTGCTGGTGGTGGGCGAAGATGTCGCCATCGTCGGCGAAGGCAACAGCCGCTCGCACCTGGGCCTGCCGGGCAATCAGCTGGCCCTGGTCAAGGCGGTAGTCGCCACCGGCACCCCCGTGGTCGTGGTGCTGATCAACGGCCGCGCACTGGCGTTGCCCTGGCTGGCCAGCCATGTACCGGCGATTCTGGATGCCTGGATGCCAGGCACCGAGGGTGGACCGGCGGTCGCCGACGTGCTGTTCGGCCGCGTCGATCCCTCGGGCAAGCTGCCGGTGACCTTCCCGCGCGACCTCGGCCAGGTGCCGCTGTTCTACAGCCAGCTGCGCACCGGGCGGCCGTACAACCCCGACGATCCCTACACCACGCGCTACGTGGACGTGGCCAACACGCCGCTGTTTCCGTTCGGCTACGGCCTCAGCTACACCACGTTCGCGATCGGCGACGTGCACGCCGACCGGGTCCGCATGCCCTGGAACGGCACGCTGACGGTCACCGCGAGCATCCGCAACACCGGCACGCGCAGGGGGACCGATGTGGTGCAGTTGTACGTGCACGACGAGGTGGCCAGCGTCAGCCCGCCGCTGCGGCTGCTGCGCGGCTTCCGCCGCGTGACGCTGGCGCCGGGCGAGCAGCATACGCTGCACTTCCGCCTGACCCGCCGCGACCTGGCCATCGTGCAGAGCGACCTGCGATGGCAGGCCAACCCGGGGAACTACCGCATCTACATCGGCGACAGCTCAACCGCGACGGACCACGTGGACGTCACTCTGGAGGCACCCGCCACGCCGTAGCGAATGCGACCGCACTGCCTGAGCACACCTGCGTGCGGTCCCGGCAACCTGCGGCTGCGGCGACTCCCCGCCAGCAGGCCCTCCCCCGCGACAATCAACGCCGAACGTCGCCATGCCGACGGCAACTGCAACCATGCAACTGCAACTACAGGGCGTAGCTCAGATTGAGCGACCCCTGCCAGGGCGCGACCAGCTGATTGCCGTTGACGTGCTGGTACATCGGCACGCCGACGCTGAGGTCGACACGCAGGCGCTGCCAGGCCAGTTCCATCCCGGGCGCAGCGACCAGGCGCTGGTAGCCGGAATTGCCTGGATCGGCCTGCACGCCGCTGTCCTTGCCGCGCAACGACAGCAGCGCCTGCAGCACCGGCGTCAGGTGCGTGCCGCCAATGTCCCAACCCTGCGGATAGACGCCGAAGGCGGTGTCCAGCTCCTTGCCGGGCCGGTAACCGGCGCGGCTGCCGGCCGGCAGGTCGGCCATGGTCTGCACGAACGCGCCCCACGCGCCATCCGCGCCGAACTTCCACTGGTGGTAGCCGCCCAGCAGCAGGTCGGTGGTGCCGGTGCCGATTTCGGTATCGCGGTCGAAGTTGGCATAGGTCCAGTCGCCGGTGGCCAGCTTGGCGCCGAACATCAGGCCGCTGGAACGGTCGGGCGAGAAGCCGGTGTACAGGCCCAGCACGCGCAGGTCGCCCAGTGCGCCGTGGCCGAAGCTCACCGGCTGTCCAGCATCGTCCAGCGTCGTGAAATGGCGCTGCCAGTACGGCAGTTCGACGCGCAGGCCCCAGTCGCGGTTGAAGAAAGTCTGCACACCCACGGTCTGGAACAGGGTGCGGATGTTCTTGTCGGCGTTGGCCGAGGCCGGCGCGCTGGCGCTGCCGGACCAGTCCCTGGTCTGGTCGAGATAGTCCACGCTCGCGAACAGCTCGGTGCCGTTGCCGAGGGTGGACGGCAGCATGTTGCCGGCGCCCACGCTGAAGATGCCGCAGCCGCAGGCACAAGCATGTGTTGCCTGCGGCAGAGTGAGGACCAAAGCCAGGTTCAGCGCGAGCGCGCCGGTAGACTTGTGCGACATCCGGGAATTTCCGTCATTGGCGTCGAAGATTAGATAAAAACTTCGGATGAAATCCAGACTCCAAACCCGCGCCATCTTGCCGCATCACCCACCAATGCGTTTGCCGAGACCACCATGCCCATCCTCGCCACCTTGCCACTGCTGCTCGCCGGCACACACTTGCCTGCGAGTCAAAACGCACCGCCCGCCAACGACCAACCGCTGCTGACCTTGCCCAAGGTCGAGGTCGATCAACGGATCGAGCCGTTCTGGAAACCCAAGCTGCAGTACCTGATGCCGGAGGTGGACGGCGCGCTGATCACCGCGACCACCGAGACCACGGTCACGCACATGGATCAGATCCCGACCGTGGCGCAGGACAACCTCACGCAACTGTTCGTGCGCACGCCCGGCATCATCGTGTCGCAGGAGCAGGATCCGCTGCGCGTCAACCTCACCTACCGCGGGCTGGGCAATCCGCAGGAATCCGAATACGTGCTGGTGCTGCAGGACGGCATCCCCACCGAACTGGACTGGATCGGCTTTCCCACGCTGTACTACCAGCCGCCGCTGCAGGGCGTGCGCGAGATCCAGGTGATCCGCGGCGGCAACAGCCTGCTGTACGGGCCGGAGCCGGCGCCGGTGATCAATTTCGTGTCCAAGGGCGCGGTCGCCGGCGCACCATTCGGCGCCAGCACCGAGCAGATGATCGGCAGCCACGGCGGCTGGCAGACCTACAACGTGCTCAAGGGCAGCAGCGGCGACGTCGCCTGGCGCGTGGCCGGATGGCTCAACCGCAGCGACGGGCCGCGCGCCAACAGCGGCTACGAGGTCAAGGGACTGGATGCCGACCTGCTGTGGACGACCAGCGCGACCTCGCAGTGGGGACTGGCCCTGCATCTGTATGACGCCGCGTCCAACGACGCCGGACGCCTCACCTACGCGCAATGGGCGGCCAATCCCGACCTCACCACCACGCCGGCCAACCGCGAGTGGGCCGACCGCAACGTCGCCGTGCTGACCCACGAGCAGCGGTTCGGCAATCACTGGCGCTTCTACGGCAAGGCCTGGGTGGGTGATTCCGAGCTGACCCAGCGCGTGGCCAACCCGGCGGTGCCGCCGCAACCGCAGCCCACCGTCACCAACATCCAGGATGCGCGCTTCCGCTACGTCGGCACCGACCTGCGCCTGCGCCATGACTTCGGCCCCGGCGATACCTTCACCTTCGGCACCGTGCTGTACCACTCCGACGCGCCGCTGCGCGGCGCCAACTACACCGACCTGCTGGCGCCGCGCGATGCCACCGGCGGCGTGCCCACGCTGGTGCAGGGGCGGCATTCCGACTACGCCGCGGTGTTAGATC
>JAJXYE010000142.1 GCA_021780735.1 Pseudomonadota bacterium
GGCGTTGTTCACCAGGGCGTCCAGCGGCTGTTCGCTCGCGCGCAGCCGCTGTGCCAACGCGTTGATGGAGTCGGCATCCGCCATGTCGACGCGCTCACCCTGCGTGCCAGGGGGTGCCGCCATCGGGTCCCGAACTCCCGCCAGCACCTGCCAGCCTTGGGACGCGAGCGTGCGAGCCAGTTCGCGGCCGATGCCGCGGCTGGCTCCCGTGATCAGAGCAGTCGGCATCTTCGCATTCCTCGCGTTCCAGCTTGCATCCTGTTTCGCTCGAAGGTGGCAGTGCGCAGCGCCTTAGGGGGCGCGCAGGGAAGTCGTGGCCGTGGTGCCAAGCTTGCTCACTTGGCACCACGGCCGCAAGGCAGCATACGCCCTGAACTTCCGTTCCCGGCCAGGGGCGGTCCGACACCGGCTCTGGAAAACCGCCATGCGAGTGACTGCTCAACCTTCGAACGTAGGCGAACAGTCTGCTCTGGCAGGCCGCCCTTTCCGCTCCCGTGTAACGGCTCCACCAACGTCCGCCACGGGGCGTGCATCCTAGGACCGTCCCGCCCTCAGGCCTTCAACTCATCCGGATTGATCGGCAGCCTGCGCACACGCTTGCCGGTCGCTGCAGCAACGGCGTTGGCCACCGCGGGCGCCAGCGGCGGCACACCCGGTTCGCCCATGCCGGTGGGCTTCTCGGCAGATGGGACGATGTGCACCTCGATCTTGGGCATCTCAAAAATCCGGATCGGTGGATAGGTGTCGAAGTTCGCCTGCTGGACCTCTCCGTCCTTGAGGGTGATCGCGCCATGCAGCGCCGCAGATAGGGCAAACCCGATCGCTCCCTCCACCTGCGCGCGGATATTGTTCGGGTTGATCGGCAAGCCGCAGTCCACCGCGCAGACCACGCGGTCGACTCGCAAGCTTCCATCCGGCTTGACAGTCACTTCAGCCACCTGCGCCACAAACGTGTTGAACGACTCATGCACGGCCACGCCGCGCCCACGTCGCTCCCCCTGGGAGCCCGGTGGCAGTGCTGTAGTCCACTCCGCCTTGTCCGCTGCCAGCTTCAGCACGCCCGCGTGCCGCGGATGCTTCCCCAGGAGTTTGAGGCGGAACGCGACCGGGTCCTGGCCAGCAGCCGCCGCGATCTCGTCGATGAATGTCTCGACGGAATAGGCTGTGTGAGTCGAGCCGACCGAGCGCCACCACTGCACCGGTACGCCAATGTCTTTGGGTGTCTGCAGGTCCACCAGGATGTTGGGGATGGCGTAGGGAATGGTCGCTGCGCCTTCGACCGAGGTCGGATCGACGCCGTTCTTGACGAAGCCCTCGAACGGTGAGCCTTGCATGATGGACTGCCCGACCAGGCGATGCCGCCAACCGACAAGCTGGCCCTGGTCGTCGAGCGCGGCTTCCAGCGCGTGATGAAACGCCGGTCGGTAGTACCCGCCCTTGGTGTCATCCTCGCGCATCCACACCATCTTGACCGGCGCACGACCGTCGATGGCCTTGGCTATGCTGACGGCCTCAAGGACGTAGTCGGACGTCTTGCTCGCCCGGCGCCCGAAACTGCCGCCGGCAAAGAGCATGTTCAGCGAGACCTGCTCTGGCCTGAGGTCGACCAGCTTGGCGATGTTGTCTTGATCGACCGTCTGGAACTGCTCGCCGTTCCAGACTTCGCAGGACTCCTTCGTCAACTGCACGACGCAGTTGAGAGGCTCCATCGGTGAATGGGCGAGATACGGATAGTCATAGGCCGCGCGCAACACCTTCGCCGGCTTGGCAAAGGCGCTCTCCGTGTCTCCGTCCTTGCGAGCGACCGCACCGGGACTCTTGGCGAGTTCGCGGTACTGAGCGAACATCTGCTCGGTGCCGAGCTTGAACGCATGGGTCTCGTCCCACTCGACCTTGAGAGCGTCGCGCCCCTTCTTGGCCGTCCAAGTGTCTTTGGCGAGCACGGCGACTCCAGTGGGAATCCGCACCACGTCGATCACGCCCTTGATGGCTTTGGTCTTGGTCGCGTCAAAGGACTTGACGGTCGCGCCGAATCGCGGCGGATGTGCCACTACTGCGGTCAACATCCCGGGCAGATGAATGTCTTGGGTGAAGATCGCCTTGCCGTCGGTCTTGGCGCGCGAGTCGACGCGCGGCACGTGGGTGCCGATGAGCTTGAAGTCCTTCGGGTCCTTGAGCTCCACGGTCGTGGGAACCGACTGGAGAGAAGCGGCTTCGGCCAGTTCGCCGAAGGTGGCCTTTCGGCCGGACAACCCGTGCGTGAGGACGCCATTGCTCACCTGGATTTCGGAGGCCGGCACCTTCCATTGCTCGGCTGCGGCCGCGACCAGCATGGCGCGGGCCGAGGCTCCTGCTTTGCGCAACTGATCCCAGGAATTGGCCATGGCCGTGCTTCCACCAGTGCCTTGTACGCCGAGCAACAGATTCTTGTAGAGCTTCACGTTGGCCGGAGCTCCCACGACCCTGACCTGCGGCCAGGCGGCGTCAAGTTCCTCCGCAACGATCGTGGCTAGTCCGGTATAGGTACCCTGGCCCATTTCCAGATGCTTGGACACGACGGTCACGCTATTGTCCCTACCAATACGCACGAAGGCATTGGGCTCGAAGGCGTCTGTCTTTGCCGAGGCGGACGCGCCTGCCTCCGTGGCCGCCATCGCGGGGCCGGGCAGATAGATCGCTAAGGTCAGCCCGGCAACGCCGTGCAGAAAGCGACGGCGACTCTCGTTCTGAATGCATGCAGTGTTTGTCATGGCGGCGGCTCCTTCAGGCCAGAGCCTGTGCGGCATCATGAATGGCGGCTCGAATGCGGACATACGTTGCGCAGCGGCAGATGTTGCCGCCCATCGCGTCGTCGATGTCCTTGTCGGTCGGCTTCTTGTTCTTCTCCAGCAAGGCAATGGCGCTCATCAACTGGCCGGATTGGCAATAGCCGCACTGCACCACGTCGATGCGGCGCCAGGCCTCCACCACGGCCTGCACCACCTTTTCATCACCCACCCCCTCGATGGTGACGACCATCTTGCCAGCGACGGCCGAAACCGGCGTGATGCAGGACCGAATCGGCTCGCCATCTAGGTGCACGGTGCACGCACCACACAGGCCCATGCCACAGCCGTACTTGGTTCCAGTGAGCTGTATGGTGTCTCGCAAGGCCCAGAGCAATGGCATGTCGCCGTCCACGTCGAGTTGGACCGACTTGCCGTTGATATTGATGTCAAACATGGCGTACTCCCAGTAACAACACGTCCAGCTCAGACGATTCTTCCTGCCTGCGCATCCCGACGAATAGATCGACTCGCCGAAGTTCTTGCCTAAAGCTCTAAGCCCGGGGCCTCGCGTTCGGCGGTCGCATCGCGGCCCTTTGCTCACGCGCCGCTCCCGCCGCCAGTACCGCGGAGAACTTAGCGAGCATTCCTTACCCCTACACGCGCCAGTGTCTTCCCACTGTTGGCGCATCGGGGGTTATCGCCGGATCGACAGCGAGGTCCCCGCTTTTCAACGTTCG
>JAJXYE010000261.1 GCA_021780735.1 Pseudomonadota bacterium
CTCGAAGCCGATGAATCACCTGCAGCTCATCCTCCAGCGCAGCGCCCTGCGCCAGGCGGCACTGACCCAGCTGCTGGCCGACCAGCACAACCCCAAGTCCGCCAAGTTCCACCAGTGGCTGACCCCGCAGGAGTTCGGTGACGCGTTCGGCGTGACCGATGCCGACATCGCCGCCACCAAGGCCTGGCTGGTCGCGCAAGGCTTCACCGTCAACAGCGTCTACCCGAACAAGATGCAGATCGACTTCAGTGGCAATGCTGGCCTGGTGAACCGCGCATTCCATACCACTGAAGGCAATTACAAGCTCAAGAACGGCAGCGTGCACATGGCCAACGCCGGCAACATCAGCGTTCCCACGGCGCTGCGTGGCGTGGTGGCGGGCGTGGCCGGCCTGAACGACTTCCATCCGGAAGCGCTGAACACCCAGTCGCACATCATGAAGTACGACGCCACCGCCAGGAATGGCTTCAACCTGAAGCCGGTGAAGGCGGACACCGCCGGCGGCAAGACCCGCCAGGCGATCAACTTCAACAACGAAGCGCGTGGCCTGGTGCCGAACGATCTGGCGCGCATGTACAACGTCATGCCGTTGCGCGCCAATGGGGTGACCGGTGCCACTGTGACGATCGCCGTGGTCGAAGCCGGCAACATGGTGCCGGCGGACTGGGACAACTTCCGCTCCGAGTTCAACCTGACCCGGTACGATGGCACCTTCACCCAGATGCAGCCGCAGGGCCCGTCGCAGTGCACCAGCCCCGACCCGGACAACACCGGACAGGATGATCGCGAGACCCTGCTCGACGCCGAGTGGGCCACGGCCATGGCACCGGGCGCCAATATCGTGGTCGCCAGCTGCAACTGGGGCGACAACAGCAACTTCTTCGGCGGCGTGTTCGCCGCGGCGACCAACCTGATCAATGCCGATCAGGACTCGCGCCCCAATATCATCAGCGCCAGCTACGGATTTGGCGAGTACTTCACCGACCCGGCCAGCAAGGCGGCGATCGACCTGATGTGGGCGCAGGCCGATGCCGAGGGCATCTCGGTATTCGTCTCCACCGGCGATTCCGGCTCCAACCCGAGCTTCAACGGCCGCATCATCAACGGTTATTACGGCAACGCCAGCGTCGACGCGAACTCGCTCGCCACCTCGGCCAATGTCACCGCCGTGGGCGGCACCGACACCGCCGACGTGCTCGACGGCACCACCAGCAAGTACTTCGCACCGACGCACAGCGCGGTTGGTGGCTCGGCGCTGGGCTATGTGCCGGAGATTCCGTGGAACCAGTCCTGCGGCAACGGCGTGGCGGCGAAGGCGCTCGGTTACAACCGGGTGATCGGCTTCTGCAATGCTGATATCCGCGGTGACGTGCCGGTGCGCTACAGCCCCGGATTTCAGTCCGAAGCCGCCAGTGGCGGCCCGTCGTCGGTGGTAGGCAAACCGGCATGGCAGCGCCAGGTGTTCAACGCCGAGCCCGACCAGTGGCGTGACGTTCCCGACGTGTCGCTGTTCGCCGGTTCGTTCGGCGGCTTCACCTGGGTGATCACCTGCTCGGCGGCCTACCCATGCAGTCCGGACTTCAGAGGCTCTCTTGCCGTCAGCGGCGGCACTTCGCTGTCCGCACCGATGTTCGCCGGCATTCAGGCCTTGCTGGATCAGGGTCTCAATGCACGCGGCCTGCCGCTCGATCAGGGCAACGCCGCACCGACCTTGTACGCACTGGCTGGCAACGAGTATGGCGGCGCGCTGGGGCCGGCGCCGGCGAGCCTGTCCACCTGCAATTCGGACAATGGCACTAACGGTACGGCGAGCTGCGTATTCCACAACATCACGCGCGGCTCGATCTCCAGCAATTGCTACGAGGTTCAGCCCTTTTTCAGCACCTCGAACTGCTACTACTACCACAGCATCGCTCTGGGCGGCGGCGCCACGGCGGACGTCGGCCTGACCACGGCGGAAGCCAACCCGACCGGGTACACCGCGACCAACAAGGCGTTTGGTGCACGTCCGGGCTGGAGCTTTGCATCGGGCCTGGGTTCGGTAGACGCCAACAACCTGCTGCTCGCCTGGACGGGCTTTGCCGGACTGCCCCCCGCGCCGTACCAGGTTGCCGAAACCTACGACGATGGAACGGATCTGGGCTCCTGGTTTGCCGGCAACATGCGCCGGGTGATCGAATCGGACGGAGGCAATCCCGGCGAATTTCTCGAACAGGCCAACATCTCCAGTTCAATTCCAACATGGGTCAGCGAGTCTCCACGCTATGAGCCAGGCTCCTACGACGGGCACAAGGTAGACAGCGTGTTCACGGGAGACTGGGCTGATGCCGGCGTCGTATCCATCAGCGCCGATCTGGACGTAATGCAGGCAGGCGGATGGGGCCCGGATCGTGGTGTGACCCTCCAGCTCAGGCAAGTGGACGACACGGGGTGGAACGTTGTCTATGTGGCAACCTACTCGATGTCCTTGGGTGATGCACCTCCAGTGGGGTGGCACACCTACGGGTTTTCAGTCGATGCCAACTCGACCACGGTTCCGAATGGCTGGGTCTTCACGCACGGGGATGGAACGCCGGCAACAGGTGCAGAATGGGCAAGCTTCATGAAGCGTATCGATTATACGTCCATCGGTTTTTACAAGCCCGGATATGGCTATTTGGGTTTCGGCACCTGGACGCTCGGCATTGACAATATTACGGTGCGGAGCACCAAACCGCAGTGATGAACCGGGAAAGGGCTGCAGTGCAGCCCTTTCTCCTTTTCCGGGCAATGCCCCGATGAATGCATGTGAAGCCAGGGGTCAAGGTCGCAGAGGCGTCCATGACGCAGAAGTTCCTTGCGCCTGAGGCAATGCTGATCTTGCGTTCCGGTCGAGGCGCGACGCGGCCCCACAGGGTGCAAGCGAAGGCTGATCAGCTGTCCTTGGCCACGCTGGTCGATGGCGTATCTGAGGCTCGCCGCCAGTCCACCCGGAGGGACATGTTGCTGGCGGAGATCGGCGCGCCCGAGCCGTGATCCCGGCCGTTTGCCGCGCAAGAGGTGCCAGCAGTGGCACTTCGGCATGAAGACGCACATCGGCGTGGACGAGGCCACCGGCCTCGTTTCATGGAGGGATTTCGGCGTCATTGCCGCGCGATGTCTTCAGGCGACAGTTCAATAGCGGCAGCACCATCTGACTGATATACCTCTTCAAGGAAGGCCGGCAATCCGGGCCGAGCGAAGCGTCCGGCCCTCATTGTGAGCGCGCGTCTTGCCAACAGGGCATGTCGGGCGTGCAGCGGGAGACTCACGCCGCCGCGTCGATGATCTCCTTCAGCGCGTGCTCCACCTCGCCCGCGGCGTGGGCAATACGCTCGTCGGTGGAGATCAGCGCCAGCTGCGCTGTTGGCGGCACCATGCCGATCACGGTGCTGCCATGTTCCTCGTAGATCGACACGCGACAGGGCAGTGCCAGGTTCAGCGACATGTCGATGGCCAGTACGCCGGCCGCCTGGCGCGGGTTGCA
>JAJXYE010000102.1 GCA_021780735.1 Pseudomonadota bacterium
CCGTTTGCGGTATACCTGATCGTGCCAACCGGAAAAGCCCATGGCCAGAAGTTTGGATCATCGTAACCCGGACGGTATCCGCCTTACTGCGTGCGTCGGCCGGATCGTGTCATTCGGCACGAGTTTGCGCTCGTCGGTGGCTGCCGGTCCTACGCCACGTCGGTCAGCCATGCCTCGCTGGAGAACTTGTCTTGCGCGAGTGCTTCGGCGCGGGCCAGTTCGTCCGGTCGCAGGGTATCGTCGGCCGCGCCGTGCAGGCGGCGAAAGGTGGCGATCATCCGCTCGATCACTGCCTCGCGCGGCAGGCCGGTCTGGCTGCGCAGCGGATCGACCCGCTTGGCCGCGCTGGTGGTGCCCTTGTCGGACAGTTTTTCGCGGCCGATGCGCAGCACCTGCAGCATCTTCTGTGCATCGATGTCGTAGGCCATCGTGACGTGGTGCAGCACCGCGCCACCGCGATGCGCCTGGGCGGCACCGGCGATCTTGCCGCCGGCGGAGGTGATGTCGTTGAGTGGCTGGTACCACGCCTTGATGCCCAGCGTGCCCAGTGCCTCGATCACCCATTCGTCCATCAGCGCATAGGCTTGCTGGAACGACAGGCCCTTGATCAGCGACATCGGCGCGTACACCGAATAGGTGATCGTGTTGCCGGGTTCGATGAACATCGCGCCGCCACCGGATACGCGCCGCACCACCTCGATGCGATGCCGATTCGCCGCCTCGATGTCGACTTCGTTGCGCAGCGACTGGAAGCGGCCGATCACCACGGCCGGGGCAGCCCATTCCCAGATGCGCAGGGTGGGTGCGCGGTTGCCGGCGCCGACTTCGTGGACGAGCACGTCGTCCAGCGCCATGTGCAGGCTGGGCGACTGGGGAGAGGTGTGAATCAGCTGCCAGTCGTGATCGCGCCATTCGCTGCGCATCATGCGACGTTCTCCGGCTGCACGGCACGACGCACCGCGATCGCGATGGCTTCGGGCGAGAGGCCGTACATCATCACGTCCGGCGGCAGGGCATGGCGCAGTGCGCGGCCCAGCTCATCCTCGCTGGCCAGCACGGATTGACCTTCGAGCGCAGCGTTGATCGTGTGCAGGGCGTTATCGGGCTCGAGGAAGAAATCGCCGCTGATCCGCACGTCGGCGAGGCGGCCGTCGCGCACGTCGAGATCGACGACCACCAGTTTGCCTGCTGGCATCTTGTACTCACCGTGCATCGGTTCGCACCCGCAGACCGTGCTGCCGATCAGTGGCCGCGCTGGTGGAAGTTGTCTTGACTGACATGGATGGAGAAGCTTACCCCGCCAGCGGGATCGTCACAGCTGCCATAGCGTTTGGTCACATGAACCTCGGCGCCGGTGTAGACGCCGGTGTTGATGTGACTGCCGGCCATCACGCCAGTGCTGACGGCACCGTGTACCTGGGGCTTGTTGTAGGTGGAATCGTCACAGGTACGTGCGTCGGCGACCTCGTCGGTATTGCCCATCCTGCCGCTGGTGTCGCCGTAGTACACCCCGGGCGCGCTGGCCTGTGCCTTCGCACTGGTACTGCCGGAGGCGGGCAGGTCGCTGGGCGGCATGGCATCGCCGGGCGGCAGCTTGAGGTTGAGTGGCTTGCCGGAGGTCTGCGCCCCTACCGAGCCGGCCAGCAGGCTTGCCGCGATGACGCTGATCAGCCGTTTCATGTCGAAGACTCCTGCAAATACCACGTACCCAACGCACGGCGCCGGTTTGCGTGCACACCCGTCTTGGAAACGCGCTGCGGCGGGAAGTTCCTGCCGGATCCTTTTCAGCCGCTGGTCTCGATCCGCTCGACCCGGCGCAGGCCGCGCGGCAGCAGGCCGCCACGGCTGGCGCGGGTACCGCCGTATTCGACCAGATCCGACCACTTCAGGGTCAGTTTGCGCTGACCGGCGTAGAGAGTCACCTCGCCCTTGCCCTCGGCGACCACGGCCACACCCGCGACGCGTTCGTCGCCAGCCAGCAGCTTCGCCTTGGGAATCTCGATCAGCTTGTTGCCCTTGCCCTTGTCCAGCTCGGGCAGCTCGGCCACCGAGAACATCAGCAGATGGCCTTCGCTGGTGACCACCACGATGCGGTCGCGCGCCGGGTCGGCGCTGACCTGCGGTGCCAGCACCCGGGCGCCGTCGCTGAGGCTGATGATCTGCTTGCCGGCCTTGTTGCGGCCGGTGAGCGACTCGAAGCGGGTGACGAAGCCGTAGCCGAAATCGGTGGCCAGGATCAGCCGGGTGTCGTTGTCGCCGGCGACCACCGCGTCGAAGCTGGCGCCAGCGGCAGGGCTGAAACGGCCGGTCAGCGGCTCGCCGTTGCCACGGGCCGAAGGCAACGTGTGTGCGGGCGTGGAGTAGGCGCGGCCGGTGGAGTCGATGAACGCCACCTGCTGGGTGGTGCGCGCCTTCACCGCGGCGAGCAGGCCATCGCCCTCGCGGTAGTTGAGGCCGTCGGCGTCGATGTCGTGGCCCTTGGCCGCGCGCGCCCAGCCCTTCTGGCTCAGCACCACGGTGACCGGTTCGCTGGCCACCAGCGCGCTCTCGTCCAGCGCCTGGGCGGCATCGCGCTGCACCAGCGGCGAGCGGCGGTCGTCGCCGAATTTCTCGGCGTCGGCGCGCAACTCTTCCTTGATCAGGCCCTTCAGCTTGGCTGGCGATTTCAGCAGCACGTTGATCTTCGCGCGCTCCTCTTCCAGCTGATCCGCCTCGGCGGTGATCTTCATCTCTTCCAGCCGCGCCAGCTGGCGCAGGCGGGTTTCCAGGATGTAGTCGGTCTGCTCCTCGCTGAGTCGGAAGCGCGCCATCAGCACGGCCTTTGGCTCGTCCTCGGTGCGCACGATGCGGATCACCTCATCGAGGTTCAGATACGCGATGCGCAGGCCTTCCAGCAGGTGCAGGCGCCGTTCGACCTTGGCCAGGCGATGCTCCAGCCGGCGCGTGACGGTGCTGGTGCGGAACGCCAGCCACTCGCTGAGGATCCGCTTGAGATCCTTCACCTGCGGCCGGCCATCCAGGCCGATCATGTTGAGGTTGATGCGGAAGCTCTTTTCCAGATCGGTGGTGGCGAACAGGTGCTGCATGGTCTCGTCGGCGTCGACGCGGTTGGAGCGCGGCACGATGACCAGCCGGATCGGATTTTCGTGGTCGGACTCGTCGCGCAGATCCTCGATCATCGGCAGCTTCTTGGCGCGCATCTGCGCGGCGATCTGCTCGAGGATCTTCGACGGGCTGACCTGGTGCGGCAGCGCAGTGATGACGATGTTGGACTCCTCGCGCTGGTACACCGCGCGGGCGCGCACCGAACCGCCGCCGCTCTGGTACATCGCCAGCAGGTCGGCACGTGGGGTAATGATCTCCGCTGCGGTCGGGTAGTCGGGACCGCGCACATGCTCACACAGGTCGGCGACCGTGGCGTCGGGGTCATCCAGCAGGCGGATGCAGGCGCTTGCCAGCTCGCGCAGGTTGTGTGGCGGGATGTCGGTGGCCATGCCTACGGC
>JAJXYE010000231.1 GCA_021780735.1 Pseudomonadota bacterium
TCGGAGATGAATTCCCAATGATACAGCGACTCGCGTGCGAGCCAATTGGCCATCCGCAGGGCGTCGGCGGCGGAGGCCAACGGCAGCAGCGCGAAATCCGGCAGCAGCAGGAAGCCCACGCTGAATGTTTCGCGACCCGACATGCGCCTCACCTCCGCGCTTGAGGAGAAAGGGCGGGCCAGGGGCTGTCAAGCGGGCGGCTTGAGTCGCAACAGCGATAGTGCGGTGCGCAAAGGAACAATCCGGGCGGCTGGTTCTCGTGGACCATTCCTGACTTGTTCACGACCGGGCGGGAGCTGCGATGGCGCTGTTGGCCGACCGAGTGGCAATCGTGACCGGCGCCAGTTCCGGGCTGGGCCGCGCAATCGCCCTGCGCTTCGCCGCCGAGGGCGCGGCCGTGATGCTGGCCGACACGCGGACGGACCCGATCGAAGGCGGCGAGCCCACGCGCGCGCTGATCGCAGCGGCCGGCGGCACCGCGCTCGATCTGCCGACCGACGTGGCAAGCTGGGACAGCGTCGATGCGCTGGTGCGCGAGACGGTGCGCCGCTTCGGCCGGCTCGATGTGATGGTCAACAACGCCGCGATCTACACCAGCACCGATCTGATCCAGACCAGCGAGCAGGACTGGGCGCGCGTGCTCGCGGTCAATCTGACGGGTGTGTTCCATGGCTGCAAGCGCGCGGTGCAGCAGATGCTGACGCAGGCGCCGGTGGAGGATGTGCGCGGGCGCATCGTCAATATCGCCTCGCAACAGGGCATGATCGCGTCCCCCGGCGACTTTCCTTATGGCGTCAGCAAGGGCGGTGTGGTGCAGTTGACCCGACAGATCGCGGTCGATCACGCGCGCGACGGGATCGTGTGCAACGCGGTGGCGCCAGGCAAGATCGTCACCGGCAAGGCCGGCATCGCCGCCGACCCGGCGCTGCTGGAGTACTCGCGTCGGCGGACCCCCTGGCCGCGACTGGGGCGGCCGGAGGATGTGGCCAAGGCGGCGCTGTTCCTGGCCAGCGATCTGGCCAGCTACGTGACGGGGATCAACCTCCTCGTCGATGGCGGCTGGATGGCCGGTTGAGCGTGTCTCGTCTCGGCCGTGCGGGCGTGGCGAAAATCTGTCAGGCTGGAAAGCGGGAGTGGGGCTTATGAGCAAGGAACGCAAGCGCCTGGATGCGGTGCGCCGGCAGGTCGGCGCGCTGGATAACGATCTGTTCGACGAGTTGCTGTCCGGGCGCATCGGCCGGCGCGAATTCATGCGTCATGGCAGCGTGCTGGGGCTGTCGCTGCCGCTGCTCGGGGGCATCGCCGGGGCGGTGTTCGGGCCCACGCTCTCGCCGCGCCGGGCGCTGGCCGCCGGCACGCCGGGCGCGACAATCCGCATCGGCATCGGCCAGCCCGCAGGCGCCATCGACCCGGTGACCATCGCCGACAATGGCGGGCTGGTGCTGCTGGAGCCGACCGGCGAATTCCTCTGCCGCACCGGCCCCGATCTCGTGCTGCAACCGCAACTGGCTGAAAGCTGGAGCCCGAACAGCGACGGCTCGGTGTGGACCTTCAAGCTGCGCACGGGGGTGACGTTCCAGAACGGCCGCAAGATGACGGCGGACGACGTGATCGCCAGCATCGACCGCATGGCCGATCCGAAGAATTCCGCCAACGCGCTCTCCGCTTTCAAGGGCATTTTGCAGAAGGGGAATTCGCGAAAGATCGACGACCATACGGTGGAATTCCATCTGGACGCGCCGAACGGAAATTTTCCCTACGTGCTCTCCACCGACAACTACAACCTCGTGATCCTGCCAGCCGACTACGCGGGGGATTACGAAAAGACGTTCATCGGCACCGGCCCGTTCAAGCTGGAGAAGTTCACCCCGAAGGTGGGTGCGAGCTTCGTGCGCAACCCGACATACTGGGGCCAGCCGGCGCTGCCGGAGCGGCTGGAATACAGCTTCTTCGGCGATCAGCAATCACAGGTCCTGGCGTTGCAGGGCGGTGACGTGGACGTGCTGCAACAGGTCGCCTTCAAGGGCGCGCAGGCGCTGTTCAACGACCCGAACATCGAGGTGATGAGCATCAAGAGCGTGTCGCACCAGCAGGTGCACATGCGCACGGACATGGCGCCTTTCCAGGACAAGCGGGTACGCCGGGCGCTGGCGCTGACGCTGGATCGCAAGAAGCTGGTGGCCGGCCTGTTCAACGGCCGCGCCAGCATCGGCAACGACACGCCGTTCGCCGCCCTGTTCCCGTCGAGCGACCCGACGGTGCCGCAGCGCGAGCAGAACCTCGCCGAGGCGAAGCAGTTGCTGGAGGCCGCCGGCGTGGGCAAGGGCTTCGACGTGAAGCTGACCACCGAGCGCTACCTGGAAATCCCCGACTACGCCGTGCTGATTCAGAACTTTGCCAAGGCTGTCGGTATCAACGTCACGCTCAATGTCGAGGACCAGAATGCCTATTACGGCAAGGCGGTGTTCGGCCAGTCCGACTGGCTCGATTCCGTGCTGGGCATCACCGATTACGGCCATCGCGGCGTGCCGAACGTGTTTCTCTCGGCGCCGCTGACCAGCGACGGCACCTGGAATTCGGCGCATTTCAAGAACCCGACCTACGACAAGCTGGTGGCGCAATACATCGCCTCACCCGACCTGGGCGGGCAGCGCGCCATCGCGGGGCAGATCCAGCGCCTGCTGCTGGACGAGACACCGCTCATCGTCGGCTATTTCTTCGATGAGCTGGTACCGATGCGCAAGGGCCTTGCCGGTATTCCGCCGATTGCCAACCGCCTGTTCATGGAGGGCGCGCACTTCACCTGAGCGAAAGCCGCCATGCCGCGCCTGCTGCTCAAGCGCCTGGCCCTGTCGTTCGCCACGCTCTGGATCCTGAGCGTGCTGGTGTTTGGCGCGGGTCAGGTGCTGCCGGGCGATCCGGCCCGCGCCATCCTCGGGCCGCTGGCCGAGGCGCGCGCAGTGGCGGTGCTGAACCACCAGCTCGGCACCGACAGGCCGCTGCTGGTGCAGTACTGGGACTGGATCAGCCATTTCGCGCGGGGCGATCCGGGCATGTCGTACGCCTACCGCGCCCCGGCGGGACCGTTCATTGCCAGCGCACTGGGCAATTCGCTGCTGCTGGGCGCGGTTGCCTTCCTGATTGTGGTGCCGCTGAGCCTGTTCGGCGGCGTGTGGGCGGCGCTGCATGCTGGGCGCTTCGTGGATCGCGCAATCACGCTGCTCGGGCTGTCCGCAACGGTGATCCCGGAATTCGTCTCCGGTATCGTGCTGATCCTGGTGTTCGGCGTGTGGCTGCGCTGGCTGCCGATTTCCGCCACCGCCCCGCGCGGCGGCGGCTTCGGAAGCCAATTATACCATCTGATCCTGCCGTCGATGCCGCTGGTTCTGGTGCTGTTCGGCTATATCGCCCGCATGGCCCGCGCCGGCACGGTCGAGGCGCTGGCCGCCGAATACACCCGCACGGCCGTGCTGAACGCGCTGCCGCGTCGCGACGT
>JAJXYE010000205.1 GCA_021780735.1 Pseudomonadota bacterium
GAAGATGCCGGCGTAGGGCTTGACCAGCAGCGCCGGCGCACCGGCGTAGCCCTCACCATCGACATACAGTTGCGAGATGCTGCCATCCAGGTACAGCGCATCGCGACAGCCCAGCTTGTCGCGAAACAGACGTCCGAACGTGTGGAAATTCACCGGTGCCTCGCTGACCGCGAAGATCACCTCGGTCGGCGTCCTGGCACACACGCCGCTGCGCCATTTCAGGCTCGACGAATCGTCGACGAACTGGTCGTTGAGCTTGCCGTCGATCAGCAGCATCGGTCCGGACTGCGTGGCCTGTTGCACCGCCTTGCCTTCGGCCTTGAACGCGGCACTGGTACGTACCGCTGCATGGCCGTCCGGATAGATCGCGAATACGCCGTTCGGCAGCAGCGAAAAATTGCCCGAGGCCGGGTTGCCATGGGCCAGGTTCAGCGGCACCAGGGTCTTGCCGTTCTCCACGTACAGCCCCAGCGGGGAAAAGCCGCGGTCGTAGATGCCGGCATTGGCGGCGAACAGCAGGTGGCGGCCGTGCGCCTCGCCCCACTTGCGCAATGCCTCGATGCTGCCGAAAGGCCGCCCCCCCTGGGGTTCATGCCAGTACAGGCCCAACTGCTCGTGCTTCAGATCCAGGTGAACCACCCGGTAGAGCTGCCCCTCGAACGTCAGCTCGCTGCTGTCCAGCGCGCGCGCCGCCGGGGTGCAGCCCGGCACGCCGCCCAACAGCAGCAGGGACAGCAGCGCGTGCAGCGGGCGCCGGCGAAGGCGGGAAGAAGTGCGCGGGGCGGCAAGGTCGGGCATCCGCCGATGGTCGCCGCCCGGGCAGGGTCGGCGCAAGTCCGGTTGTGTCGCAGGTTCAGGCGGCAGGTTCAGGTCGGTTGCCGGCGAACACCGCAGGAAGGATTCATGGCTGGCTGCGTTCGTCCCGTGGCGGTGCAGGCGGCGCATCGAACATCGTGTGCTGCGCATTGCTGCAAGCCGGCTGCCAATCGTCGGCGGTGGCGCGGCTGTGCAGGTCGGTACGCAATTCATCGCTGCACGCCGCCAGAAACGTCTCCCATTCACTCGTCGATTTCAGGGTGATCGGCGGTTGGGTGCCATTGACCAAGACGGCCGGTTTGCCGGCGCGCACCAGACGAAGCACATTCAGCACGGTGCCGGGGCTCTTGCCATCCCAGATCATCAGGCCGAAGTCTGCCGCCTGCGCCATCTCGCGATCCTTGGCGGCATAGAACTGGAAGCCCCTGGCCGCCTTCGGCGGGGTGACCGTATGCAGACCCCACTGGCCGAGGTTGTTGCGCGGCCGGTCGCCCGAACAGTACACGGTGACCTTGCGGTAATCCGCCTCATGCAGCAGTTTTTGCACCGCCTTGTCGGCACCGTTGGCATCGCCCACAACCACGTCATGACCCTTGCGCATGACGTTGTCTAGCCGCTCCCTGACCTGGCTGGACAGGCGCGACACGTGGCGTGACCCGCCGATGAAAATCGTGCTCAACGATGGCTCCGCGTGCGGGTGATGGTGAGTACGCTGACGTTGGTGGCCTGGCCTGCCTGTAACAGCACGTCCGTGATGGCATTGAGGGTGTGGAGCCCGATCGGTACAACTCATCGAACAGCAGCACTCTCTTTCGTGCCGTGTGCCGGGTGTCCACGGCGAAGAGCCCTTTCAGCAATTCGGCGCGTCTGGCGGGATCCCCGATCCCTTTGAGGGGAGCCGGTGCCCGCGTTGTACCGACGCATTCGATCACCGGCAAACCCACTGTCGCCCCGATGCCCTGTGCCAGCAGCGTTACCGGTTGCAGAGCGCGAGGAGTCGACGGGGGGTACGGGAATGATCAAATCGAACTTCTGTCGGTACGGCTTCAGGAAGGTGGCTGCAGCGGTGATGATACCTTGCGCTGCGCTTCGATCACCCTTGTACTTGAGCTGATACAGCAGCTCGGCGATGGCCGGCCGCTTGGTATCGAACTGCATGTGTCCGTAGTCGTCATACCCGATCGGCGTGCTGCTGAGCGTGTGAAAATCCAGAGCGATGCCGGCATGCCACTTGCCCTGGATCTTCTGCGGGTTGATCGCGATCATGAAAGCCCTCCTGGCTGCGTCGTGATGCCAGAATTGCATGCATCCGGGCCGACTGCTGCGGCGTGTCGTTAAACTCGGACTTTTCCTCGGGATCTCCCATGCCCTACACCCCGATCGTCGCCACGCTCGGTTACGTGCTTTCTCCCGACCGCAGCGAGGTGCTGATGATCCACCGCAACGCGCGCGCGGATGATCAGCACCTGGGCAAGTACAACGGCCTGGGCGGCAAGATGGAGCCGGGCGAGGACATCGCCACCTGCATGCGGCGCGAGATCCGCGAGGAGGCCGGGATCGAGTGCGTGTCGATGGTGTTGCGCGGCACGCTGAACTGGCCGGGCTTCGGCAAGCAGGGCGAGGACTGGCTCGGTTTCATCTTCGTGATCGACGCCTACGCCGGCACGCCGCTCACCTCCAATCCGGAGGGCACGCTGGAGTGGGTGGCGCTGGATCGGCTGATGGCGCTGCCGATGTGGGAAGGCGATCGCCATTTCCTGCCGCTGGTGTTCGATGCCGACCCGCGTCCGTTTCACGGCGTGATGCCGTACAAGGACGGCCGCATGCAGTCGTGGTCATATGCGCGGCTGTAGCCGTGCCGCCCTGTTCACGGGGTCATCTGATCCGGCCTGGTCTTTCGCTTCGGCACGATGCATGCGCCGCTCCACTTCATGCACGGTATCCACGCCCATCAGATCCGTGCTCAGCTCGGTGTCCAGCGTGAATCCACCGGACCGGGCGCGGTACACCAGTGGCTGGGCCTGTTCATCACGGGCTCCGAGGCAGTTGCCGATCACGATGATGTCCCTGAGGCTGCCGCGGGCAGGGAACGCCACGGCCCGGATGCCGTCGCAGGCAGGCGGCCACAGGCCCTGGTCCGGTGCGGGGAGCCGGTAGACCAGCGACCCTTCATGCCACAGTTCAAAACCGATGATTTTTGAATGATCCGGGTCTCCCGGCAACGGCGTGCGCCGGGCGAGGAAGCACACCTTGCCGAAGGGCGGCAGGCGGATCCCGAACATCGCTTCCGGCAGCACCTGCGCGCGATCGATGCCGGCGTACTTGCACTGGTTGCTGTCCGGTTCTTGCGCCTGCGCCGCCGGCATGCATGACAGACAAAGGAGCAGCAGCCATACAGCCACGCAGGTGGCAGCCGTTGGTGAACAAGCGCGAGGGAGGCGGGTGACGGGCATGGCGATGACTCCTTCAGCGTCCGGTCGGTGCGGCGGTCAAGAGCAACAGCCTCCGTTTGCGGTATACCTGATCGTGCCAACCGGAAAAGCCCATGGCCAGAAGTTTGGATCATCGTAACCCGGACGGTATCCGCCTTACTGCGTGCGTCGGCCGGATCGTGTCATTCGGCACGAGTTTTCGCTCGTCGGTGGCTGCCGGTTCTACGCCACGTCGGTCAGCCATGC
>JAJXYE010000131.1 GCA_021780735.1 Pseudomonadota bacterium
GATGGCTCGTGCGCAGGCAACAAAAAGCCCGCACGAGGCGGGCTTCCCGTTTGAATGGTGGCGGAGTGGACGGGACTCGAACCCGCGACCTCCGGCGTGACAGGCCAGCATTCTAACCAACTGAACTACCACTCCGCATTTGCAACATCTTCCAGCTTTTGCGAGCCAACTTGGCGTCCCCACGGGGATTCGAACCCCGGTCGCCACCGTGAAAGGGTGATGTCCTAGGCCTCTAGACGATGGGGACAGATAAGTTGGTGGAGCCAGGCGGGATCGAACCGCCGACCTCCTGCATGCCATGCAGGCGCTCTCCCAGCTGAGCTATGGCCCCGCCGCTGGAAGCCGAGAAGAATAGGTGTGACTCGGATTCCCGTCAAGCTTTTTCTGGTGATCACGTCATGGAATTTTGTCTGCCACCGATCGCAGCGATCGCACCCAGTACAGGATCTTGCCATTCGCTCGATTAAGCTGCAGCGAACTGCCTGCAGAGGGTCTTGCGGAATGCACGATATCGGCTTCATTCGCGACCTTGCCGTGGTGATGCTGGTGGCTGGTGCCACCACGATCCTGTTTCAGCGTCTGCGTCAGCCGGTACTGCTGGGCTACATCCTGGCCGGCGTGCTGATCGGCCCGCATACGCCCGGCATGCTGGTCGATGACCCGCGTGCAATCGACGACATCTCCAATCTTGGTGTGGTGTTGCTGATGTTCACGCTCGGTCTGGAGTTCAGCGTACGCAAGCTGCGCGAGGTCGGCATAGGCGTGCTGGCGGTGGCCGTGGGGGAGGTGGGCCTGATGCTCTGGATCGGCTTCGGCATCGGCGTATTGCTTGGCTGGCAGGGCATGGACGCGTTGTTTCTCGGCGGGATCATCTCGCTGTCCTCGACAATGGTCGCCACCCGCACGCTGGCCGAGAGTGGCCAGCGGCAGCAGCGATTTGCGCAGTTGGTGGTCGGTTTGCTGGTGGCCGAAGACCTGCTCGCCATCCTCATGCTGACCTTGCTTACCGCCGTGGCCATCGGCGGGTCGGTGCAGGCCGGTGCTGCCTTTTCCCTGATCGGTCACCTGGGCCTGTTCGTTCTGGTGGGGATGATTCTCGGCCTGCTGCTGGTGCCGCGGCTGGTCGATTACGTGGCCGGTTTCGGCCGTGATGAAACCCTGCTGGTCAGTGTGCTCGGGATCTGTTTCGGTGCCAGCCTGCTGGCGGCCTGGATGGGTTTCAGCGTGGCGCTGGGCGGATTCCTTGCTGGTGCGGTCGTGGCTGAATCGCGCCATGTCGGCAGGGTGATACATCTGGTCGAGCCCTTGCGCGACATGTTCGCCGCCCTGTTTTTCGTGGCGATCGGCCTGAAGATCGACCCGCTCATGCTCATGCATTACGCGCTGCCGGCGCTCTTGATCGGCGTGGCGGTGATCGTCGGCAAGACCGTGGCCTGCAGCCTCGGCATCTTCGTCGTCGGTCATGACCCCCGCACTTCGCTGCGTGCAGGACTGGGCATGGCGCAGATCGGGGAATTTTCCTTCGTCATCGCCACGCTGGGGCTGTCGCTGGGCGTGATCAGCAATTTCATCTACCCGATCGCGGTAGCCGTATCGGTGTTGTGCATGGCGGTTTCGCCCTATCTGAACCGTTCCGCCGACGGCCTGATCAGTGGCCTGCGTCGCATCACCCCGCGCTCGCTGCGCCTGCTGGCCACCAGCTACAGCGGTTGGCTGGAAAATCTCAAGCCGGTGAATGAAAACGCCGCGATTGCCGCGATCTTCCGGCGCCTGTTGTGGCACATCGGGGTCAATGTGCTGCTGGTAGTGGCCCTGTTCATGGTCGGTGCCTATGTCAATGCCCATGGCTGGGGCTGGTTCTCCCGCTTGGGTATCGGGCGCGACCTGCGGCATACGCTGATCTGGGCCTGCGCCCTGTTCCTGTCGTTGCCGCTGCTGATTGCGGTTTACCGCAAGGCCGAGGCGCTGGGCATGGTGCTGGCCGAACTGGGCATAGGCGAGCGATTCGCCGGTTCGTATACGCGGGCTATCCGCAATGTGCTGGCGCGGGTGATTCCGCTGGCTACGCTGCTGTTGCTGGGAATCCTGGTCAGTGCACTGGGGTCGGCAATCCTGCCACCGCGAGGGATTGCCCTGTCGCTGATCGTGCTTGGGTTGTTGCTGGCGGTCGTGCTGTGGCGGGGGCTGGTGCAGATGCATGCGCGACTGCAGGCCGCGCTGAAAGAGACACTGAGCAAGCCTGAGCCACCGGCGCCTGGTCATGATTGAGCGGCCCGCGTTGTCCGGGATGAACCTTTCTGCCGACTGATGGTCAGAGGCCGGAGTCGTTGCCAAGACCGGACAAGCACCGCACAATGCGTGGCCTGCCTCCATCGGGGGCCCGGCCGGCAATACCGGCGAATTCATACATGAGGGAGTTACGAATGAAGCACTTTCTGCGTCCCACGATGACGGCCGTCGCCATGACTGTCGCACTGGGCATGGCCGCGGGCGCTTACGCCCAGGCCGCAAAGACGGGCGCCGCGGCTCCGGTCGACAAGACCAAGGCCAGTTATGTGATTGGTTACTACCAGATGGGCTCGAGCGTTCCGCCGGTTCTGCGCGACGAGATGGATCCGGCGGCCGCGGCACGCGGCCTGCAGGCCGCGCTTTCCGGTCAGAAGCCGACCGTGAGCAAGGAAGAAGCCCAGCAGATCTACGTGGCTTTCATGACCAAGGTGCAGGCCAAGGCCGAGGCAGAGCGCAAGAAGGAAGGCATCAAGAACAAGGCTGAAGGCGAAGCTTTCCTGGCCAAGAACAAGACCGCTCCTGGCGTGAAGACGACCGCTTCCGGCCTGCAGTACAAGGTGATCACCCCCGGTACCGGTCCGCGTCCGGGCCCGGACGATACGGTGGAGATCAACTACACCGGCACGTTCCTGGATGGCACGGTGTTCGATTCTTCGGCGCAGCACGGTCCGAAGCCGGCCTCGATCCCGATGGCTGGTGTGATCCCGGGTTTCCGCGAGGGTCTGGCATTGATGCAGGTCGGCGGCCACTACAAGCTGTACATCCCGTCCTCGCTGGCCTACGGTGCGAACCCGCAGCCGCCGATGCCGGAGAACGAAGTGCTGGTGTTCGACGTGACCCTGGTCAAGACCGGTCCGACGCCGGCTGGCGCTTCTGCTCCGGGCACTCCCGGCGGCCAGTAAGTTCCACAGCTGGTTGCGACAGGCCCAAGGGCGCGAAGCAATTCGCGCCCTTGTTCTTTTTGGCGCTGCCATGCCGGTGACGTGCTGAACCATCGAACACCATCGATATACCTGCCCGGTGCTGGTGCGAGGGTAGAATAGGCGGTTCGCGTTTTATGGAATCGTCACGACGATGATGAAAGTCACCATTTTCGGTACCGGTTATGTCGGACTGGTCACCGGTGCCTGCCTGGCCGAGATGGGAAACCATGTGCTGTGCGTCGATATCGATGCGGCCAAGGTCGAGCGGCTGAAGCTGGGCCAGATCCCCATCTACGAGCCGGGACTGGAATCCATTGTGCGTCGTAACCATGCCAGCGGACGGCTGCACTTCACGACCGAGGCAGCGCCCGCCATTGCCCACGGTGAGCTGATTTTCATCGCGGTGGGTACACCGCCGGACGAGGATGGCAGCGCGGATCTGCAGTATGTGCTGGCGGTGGCCCGATCGGTGGGACGACACCTCGATCGTTATGCCGTGGTGGTGAACAAGTCGACGGTGCCGGTCGGTACCGCCGATCGGGTGCGCGAGGCGGTAACGGCCGAGTTGGCCAAACGCGCTGCCACGATCGAATTCGATGTCGTGTCCAACCCGGAATTCCTCAAGGAAGGGGCGGCAGTGGAGGATTGCCTGCGGCCGGATCGCATCATCGTGGGATCTTCCAGCGAGCGTGCGGTGACCATCCTGCGCAAGCTGTATGCGCCCTTCAACCGCAATCACGAGCGCATGGTGGTGATGGACGAGCGTTCGGCCGAACTGACCAAGTACGCCGCCAACGCGATGCTGGCGACCAAGATCAGCTTCATGAACGAGATCGCGAACATTGCCGAGCGGGTCGGTGCCGATGTGGAGCTGGTGCGACAGGGCATCGGTTCGGATCCGCGCATCGGCTACCACTTCATTTATCCGGGCGCCGGCTATGGCGGCTCCTGTTTCCCCAAGGACGTGCAGGCGCTGGAGCGCACCGCGCATGCCCACGGCTACGATGCCGTGCTGCTTGGCGCGGTTGAAGCAGTCAATCGCCAGCAGAAGACCAAGGTGTTCGAATTGATCTCGCGTCACTTCGGCGGCCAACTCGCCGGCAAGACCATTGCGCTGTGGGGGCTGGCATTCAAGCCCAATACTGACGACATGCGCGAGGCATCCAGTCGCCCCTTGATGGAGGCGCTGTGGGCGGCCGGCGCGAACGTGCGTGCCTTCGATCCGGAAGCGCGCGAGGAGGCCCGTCGGCTGTACGGCGATCGCAGCGACCTGGTTCTGTGCGACGCCGCCACCAGTGCCCTGCAAGGTGCTGATGCCCTGGCTGTGGTTACCGAATGGAAGGCGTTCCGCAGCCCGGATTTCGGCGCTATCCGCGCGGCGTTGTCCGAGCCGGTGATCTTCGATGGCCGCAACCTGTACGATCCGGTCATGGTGGAGGAAGCCGGCCTGGCCTACTACGGCATCGGGCGCGGACGCAGTCTGCAGGTGTCCCAGTGACGACTCCGGGCGACGAGCTGGAGCGCCGGCTCGATGAGATGGAGGTCAAGCTGACCTTCATTGACGAGGCGGTGCAGGCATTGACTGCAGCCGATGCGGATCAGTCGCAGCGGATTGCAGCTCTGGAGCGCGCCTTGCGCGACCTTCGCGGCGAGATGGCGTCGATGCGCGCAGGCCAGGCGGATGACCCCCACGACGAGCCGCCACCACCGCATTACTGATCACACCCACCCTCACGGAACAACAGCATGGCTGACTCCCTGCGCGATCAACTGCTCAAGAGCGGTATCGTCAAACAGGTTCAATCCGAGCGCGTTCGCGAGCCCCGGCGACCATCATCGAATGGCGGCAAGGCCGCGGGCAAGGCCGCCAACTCATCGCCGTCGCAGACGTCGCGACGATCAGCATCGAGCCAGCAGGACATCGACCTGGCCAGGGCCTATGCGATGCGCGCGCAGACAGAGGCGCGCGAGCGCAAGCGGATCGAGCAGGAAGCGGCCGAACAGGCCCGGTTGCGTCGCGAGCGCAAACAGAAACTTCAGCAACTGCTTGAAGGCAAGGCGCTCAACAAGCCCGATGCCGAGCACCCGCGCAATTTCGAATACGCTGGCAAGATTCGCCGGATACGTGTCGACAGCGCACAGCTGGCCGCGCTGAACGCCGGCGATCTCGGCGTGGTGCAGCAAGGCGGTCGTTACCTGCTGGTGAGCCGCGAGATTGCCGAGCAGGTGCGCTCGATTGATTCGCGTCAGCTTGCCTTGCTGGTTGATCCGGATGCTCCTGCCGCCGGTGACGACGGCGTGCCGGACGATCTGGTCTGGTGATCGCCGGGCTTTGCTGTCGCAACGGCCACCGTGCCGGGCACGGGTGGTGCTTCAACTGCTGGAACTGGCACCCGGCTCGAAGCCGCCTTGCGCCAGCGCCGGATGATCCCAGCCCTGCTTGGGGCGGAACCGTTCGCCATAGCGCTGTGCCAGGTGCGCAAGTCTCGACTTGAGCTTGTCCACACCCTCGCTGCGGGCGTACTGGATCGGGCCGCCGCGGAAGGGCGCGAAGCCGGTACCGAAAATGACACCGGCGTCGAGCAGGTCGGCATCGTCAACCACCTGATCGGCGAGACAGGCGATTGCCTCGTTGACCATCGGCAGGATCATCCGCTCCTGCAGATCCGGCGGCATCACATAGTCCTTGTCGACCTCGGGCTTCTGCGGTTTGCCGTCCTGCCAGATGTACAGGCCCTGGCCGTCCTTCTTGCCGCGCTTGCCCGCTTCGAGCTCTTGTTCGAGCCCGGGCGGAAGCTCCAGCCCGAGGAAGGGGGCCAGTTCCCTGCCGACTGAAGCGCAGACGTCCAGGCCGACTGTGTCGGCCAGTTCGATCGGGCCCATGGGCATGCCGAATTTCTTCGCTTCGCGATCAAGTACCGGGCCGGGCACACCCTCGCTGTACAGGCGCATCGCTTCGAGCAGATAAGGCATCAGGATGCGGTTGACCAGGAAGCCCGGGCTGCCCTTGACCGCCACCGGCAGCTTTCCGATCGCCTTGCAGAACGCCAGTGCGCGCTTCTCGACCACAGGGTCGAGCTGGTCGTGGCGTACCACCTCGACCAGCGGCATCTGCGCTACCGGATTGAAGAAATGCAGGCCCAGGAAGCGTTGCGGCGCCTTCAGCTTGCCGCGCAACTCGTCCAGCGGGATGCTCGAGGTGTTGCTGGCCAGAATCTCGTTGGCCTGGAATTGCGGCTCGATGCTGGCGTACAACGCCTGTTTCGCCTCGGCGTTCTCGTAAATCGCCTCGATCGCCAGGTCAGCCGGGGCGATGCCGCTGCCGGCGACATCGGCACGCAGTCGGCGCATGGCGGCGTCGACCTTGTCTGCATCTTTCAGCTTCTTCTCATACAGCGATCGGGCCCGATCCAGCGCCGGCTGGATGAACTTCATCTCGCGATCCTGCAGGGTCACCTCGAATCCCTTCAGCGCTGCCCAGGCGGCGATGTCGCCGCCCATCACGCCGGCACCGACGACATGCACATGCTTGATGTCCGGATCAATGCCGCTGCCCTGACCCTTCAGGCGCTCCTGCAGGAAGAAGATGCGGATCAGGTTCTGCGCCGTCGATGTCTGTGCCAGCCTGGCCACCGACAGCGCCTCGAGCTTCAGCCGCTGCTGGATGCTGGCACCACCGCGCTTCCACACCCGGATCATGGCGAACGGGGCGGGATAATGCTCCTTGCGCACCTTGGCCGCGGTCTGCTTGAGCACCATCGGCGCCATGATCTGGCGCGCCAGCCAGGTGTTGCTGGCCCAGGCCTTCACGCGCCTGGCAAACGGGCGTGTCGCGGGGTGGCGAAGCAGCACCCTTGCCTCGGCCAGCAGGGCATCGGCGGGCGCGAGCCGGTCGACCACGCCCAGGCGCAGTGCCCGCTGCGCCGACAGCGCCCTGCCGGTGAGCATCAGTGGCAACGCGTCAGTCGCGCCGATCAGGCGCGGCAGGCGCGCGGTACCGCCCCAGCCCGGGTGGATTCCGAGCATCACCTCCGGCAGGCCGATCCGGGTACGCTCGTCGTCCGCAGCGATGCGCTGGTGGCAAGCCAGGATCAGTTCGGTGCCGCCGCCCATGCAGGCGCCGTGCACCGCTGCCACGGTGGGGCAGGGAAGTCGCGCCAGGGCCTCGAATACGCGCTGGCCATGCTCGATGTTTTCCAGCACGGTGTCGTGCCTGGCGTAGTCGACGAACTCGCGGATATCCGCGCCCACCGCGAAACCGGCCGGCTTGGCCGAATGGATGATCACGCCGGCGGGCATGTTGATTGCCAGCCGCTCGACGATCTGTTCAAGCTCGTCCATGACGGCGCCGGAAATCGCGTTGACGCTGCTGTTGGCCCGATCGAGCGTCAGCGTGACGATGCCTGCGTCGTCGCTGGTTTTCCAGTGGTTGAATCGCAATCCTTCAAACATGGGCATGCAGAGGTGGTGGCAGAGCCCTGAACCATACCGTTCTGTCGACTCGATTGCGAGATGGGGCGGATCGGCTTGACCGCGTCGTGATGCCGGTGTGAAATCGGGCTTCCGCGGCGAGTCCGCCGAATCAGGCTGCGCGCAGCATGAAAATCACGGCATGCGCCCTTGTGCTGGACGTTTCGAGGAATCATCGTGGCGGCATGAATCCCTCATCCAGCGTTCGCCGTTCTGGCGCTTGCCCGACGCCGTTCCGGTTCCTGTGCACACCCCGGCAAGCCTTGACGGGGACGCCATGACTTCCAGCATCGCGCCGCCGCCGGTTCAGGCCGGTGCCGAGATATTCGAGCGGATACTGACCGCGCCCAGCGGTCTGGTGGTGCTCGACAGCAAGGACGTCCCGGCCCTGGTCGAGCAGGTTCGTGCCTTGGCCCGGCACAGCGGCCAGGCGGTGTACCTGTGGCAACCCGAAAGCGGGCTGGGCAGCCTGCGCGACGCGCACATCCGGGTGCCTGACTGCGGGCGGCTGGGCAACGCATTGCGCTATATGCAGCAGAGCATGCATTTCGGCGTCTACTTCCTGCTAGGTCTGGAACTGCCCTTGTCGGCGGTGGATGCGGGTTTGCTGCGCCAGCTGGCGCGGGCGCCAAAGGGACATGTGCGACGTGTGGTGCTGCTCGACGCGCCGCCCGCCCTGAGCGCGCATCTGGGCGATCTCGCAGTGCGACTTGACAGCGAAGACAGCCAGCCCCGGCGTTTGCGCCTGCGTGATGGTCGCTGGCTGGCCTGAGGTGGATCGCGCATGAATTCAAGCATCCTGGTGGTGGCTGCACAGCGCGAGCTGCGGCGCAATCTGTTCGATGCCTTTGATCGGGCCGGCTATCCGCAAATTCACAGTGCACGCGACCTTACCCATGCGGCCATTCTGCTGGAGGGCAGCAACTCGCCAGCGCCGCTGGAGTTGATGGTGCTGGTGCTCACCGGCGACGAGCAGCAGACGCGGGACAGTTGCGAGCAGATTCGCCGACTGCCCGGTGCTGCCGAGACACCGCTGATGGTGGTGCTGGCCGAAGACGCCACGGTCGCACCCACCGAATTGCCGGCGGGGATCACGGACTGGCTGAGCGCTGCGCAGATCGGTGCCGAACTGGTGCCGCGCTGGCGACTTGCCCAGGCTGCTGCGCCCCGGACACCGCATTCGAACGCCGGCTCGACCCATGCTGTGCAAGAGGGCTACCGCTATGCATTCGAGGAAGGTGCGGGCGAATGGCTGCTGCTCGATGCGGAGAGCCGGCGCCTGATCGAGGTCAACCCCAGCGTGATCCGCAATAGCCATTTGCCAGCCAGTTACTGGGCCGGGCTGGCCTTGTCCGACGGCCTGCAGATGGAAAGCCCGGTGCTGGCGCAGCTGCTTGGCGAGGCCGATCGTCGCTGGCATCCGGCTCTGCGCAAGGCGGCGCAAGGCAGCGATCGCGGCCAGGTCAGTGCGCGACGCGTGCGCCACGCGGGGCGCGACGCCTTCGCGTTGCTGTTCCGCGGCGATCGCGCCGACACGCGCCACGAGGCAGCGTTGTCATTGTTGTCGCGCATGTTTACCTCGACCAGCGGTGTCGACGCCCAGGCCGCGGCCGGTCGCGCATTGTTCGATGAGCTTGGGCTGGACTACCTGGCGGTATGGTCGGCGCGCCGCGATGGTGCTGATGCACCGGGGCAGGTTCTGCAGCTTTGGAACGGCGACGAGCCGGAGTGGCCTCCGGCGCAGATGCAGGGCTCATTGCACCTGGCGCTGGGTGGCAAATCGATGCTGTACCGGAACGATGCCCGGCGCCTGGCGGCCGTCGATCCGCTGTTGCAGCAGCTGGATCTGGCTGGTTTCGTCGCGCTGCCGTTGTTCGATGAGCGGCATGCCGTGCTCGGTGCCATGCTGGCCGGCAGCCGCCGCGGTTTCGGCGACATGGGCATCATCGAGCCGGTGTTGCGCTGCGCCGCCGCCCGTTTTGCGCAGGTGCTGGAATTGACGCTCACGCGCGAGCAGGGGCGTGCCGAGGGGCTGGTCGATTCCCTTACCGGGTTGCCGAACCGGCTGCTGTTCAACGACCGGCTGGATACGATCCTGCGCGAGGCGAGCCGCAACGGCGAGTGTTTCGCCCTGCTGTTCGTCGACCTTGACCGCTTCAAGGCGATCAATGACACCTACGGTCACGCCACCGGTGATCAGGTGCTGCGGGTGGTTACCCAGCGCCTGCGCAGCAGCATTCGCGCCTCGGATACGGTGGCGCGCTACGCTGGCGACGAGTTCACGGTGGTACTTCGGCATATCGTCAAGAACGATGACGTACTGCGCGTGGCCGAAAAAATCGTGCAGATGATGGAGGCGCCGCTGTTTCTGGATGACGGCACCGAACTGCAGGTCACGGTATCGATGGGCCTGAGTTTTTTCCCCGACGATGCCGGCGACGCGGAAACCCTGCTCAAGCACGCGGACGAGGCGATGTACTCGGCCAAGCACCTGGGGCGCAACAATTTCCAGATCTACGAGGTCAGCCCGGAATATGCCCAGCAGCACGGCATGGCGCTGAAGACGCGGTTGCGCCATGCCGAGGGCAACGGTGAGCTGCGCGTGGTCTACCAGCCGCAGGTCGATAGTCAGACCGAAGACATCGTCGGCATGGAGGCGCTGCTGCGCTGGGAGCACCCGGAGCTGGGCATGATCAGCCCGGCGGTATTCATCCCTTTGGCGGAGGAGACCGGGCTGATCGTCTCGATCGGCGAATGGGTCATGCGCAGCGCCTGTCAGCAGGCGCGGGAATGGGAAAAAGCCTACGGTCTGCGTTTGCGGCTGGGCGTGAACCTGTCTGCGGTGCAGCTGATGGAGCCGCAGCTGCTGGAGATGGTCGCGCGGGTGCTGCGCGAGACCGGTCTCGATCCCACCCTGCTGGAAATGGAGATCACCGAAAGCATCAGCATCAAGGCCGCGCCGAACCTGGTGGAAAACCTCAACGCATTGCACCGGCTTGGCTGCCACATCGCGATCGACGATTTCGGCACGGGCGCGGCGTCACTGGACTACCTGCGCCGGCTGCCGGCGGATCGCATCAAGATCGACCAGAGTTTCGTGCGCAATATCGGCGTGGATCCCGACGACGAGGCGATCGTGCGTGCAACCATCGAGATGGCCCATCGTCTGAACCGGGCGGTGGTCGCGGAGGGAGTGGAGACCGAGCAGCACATGCAGTTCCTGCGTGCCCACCATTGCGATGAGCTGCAGGGCTACCTGTTCTGCCGCCCGTTGCAGCCGGTCAGCTTCGACAAGTTGCTGGCCGAGCGGCAACGCTTGCTTGAGATGCGCCGCGCCGAACCGGCTTGAGCGCGCCGCGGCGGCCCCCATCAAAGTGGCTGGAATCCCCGGTTGGCCGTACGCGCCGACCCGGGCGTGACACCAAGGCAACCCCTCGGGCGTTAAGATCGGCGGAATCATCCGGGCTCCCAGGCTGAACTTGGGCGCCATGCCGCGGTCTGAGCGCCGCGGTTCGGTTCAACACATGCTCCCGCATCGGAAGACGGCATTGACGATGGATACGGCCCGAATGGGCGAAAATGAACTGGATCGCGCGCTGGTCGAGCGTGTCCAGCAGGGCGACAAGCGTGCCTTCGACCTGCTCGTGCGCAAATACCAGCACAAGCTGATCGGGCTGATTTCGCGCTATGTGCGCAGCCATGCCGAGTGCGAGGACATCGCCCAGGAGTCGTTCATCCGTGCCTGGCGCGCGATCGGCACTTTCCGTGGCGAGAGCGCGTTCTACACCTGGCTGTACAAGATCGCGGTCAATACGGCCAAGAACCACCTGGTGGCCATGGGGCGGCGCCCGCCGGCCGGGGACATCGATGCCGATGACGCCGAGTTCATGGCTGGCGGCGAGCGTATGCACGACAGCGCCACGCCCGAGCGCGAACTGATGCGCCAGGAAATTGAACAATCGGTGTTTTCCACTGTCCAAGCCCTGCCAGAAGAGCTGCGGACAGCCATCACCCTGCGTGAAGTGGACGGCCTCAGCTACGATGAAATCGCCGAAGCGATGGGTTGTCCGATAGGTACGGTGCGTTCACGCATCTTCCGGGCGCGCGAAGCGATAGACGAGAAGCTGCGGCCGCTGTTGTCAGGCCACGAGGATCAGACATGAATCAGGCACAGACCCCCCCAGACGTTCGCGAGAGCCTTTGCGCCGGCGTCGATGGCGAGCTGTCGAGCGAGCAGTTGCGCTTCCTGCTGCGACGGCTTGATCACGATGCTTCGCTGCGGCAGCTCTGGTCGCGTCATCACATCGCTCGCGACGGTTTGCGTCGACAGTTGCCAGCATTGGCCAGCGATGGTTTTGCCGACCGGGTGATGCAGGCGATCGAGGCCGGCGCCGGTTCGGGAGTGGTCGTGCCGCGTCGACACAGTCACTGGTTGCGTTGGTCCACCGGTGGCGCGATTGCCGCCAGCGTGGCCGTTGCCGCCTTGATGATCAGCCAGCCAGCCGGCGATGGCGGTTCAATCAGCAAACCGGCGCTGCAGCAGAGCGCCAGCGTCGCCACGGCCGTGCCGCCGAGCAAACCGATCGCCCCCGCCGCGGTGCCGCCGTGGCTGAGCGGCAATTCGGCCGGTCTGCTCAGCCAGCGGGCGTCAGCCACCCTGGGTGCGCCATTCGACAACCGCCAGAGCGATTACTCGCAGCGCCTGTCGAACTACCCGGCGATGCCCCGCTACCGCACGCTGGACAACAAGGATGGTAGCTATCTGCTGTTGCTCGATCGGGGGCAGTCGGCGGCTGCGGACGGTTCGCCAAAGGCCGCTGCCGACGCCCAATGAGTCATGGAGTTTGCGGGCTTCTGCCCGCGGCTCGCTCGACCAATCCGTTTTTCTGCATCGGCCCGCTCCGCGCGCCGTGGCAGCAGCGTGTCTGTAGCCATTGCGGCACGCCACCACCGAAGTCATCCGTCAGCCCGGTCCATGGCTGAAGTTCAACCTAGGAGGAGTTCATGAATCAATCCATCTTGCGCACACTGGCCTGTTGCGCCTTGCTGGGCCTGGCCGGCGTCGGCGTGGTGCAGGCGCAACCCGCGACGGCTGCGGCACTTCCCGATTTCACCGGTATCGTGCAGAAGAACGCCGCCGCGGTAGTGCATGTCGAGGCGAAATACAACGGTGAGCGCCAGCCGATGCAGCGCTCGCCCGACGGCCAGATGATGCCGGGCCAGGGCATGCCGGGGGATCCGCAGGCGGAGATCCTGCGCCGCTTCTTCGGCATGCCGATGATGCCCTCGCCGGAGCAGCAGCGGCACACCTCGCTGGGATCGGGATTCATCATCTCCAGTGATGGCTACATCCTGACCAACAACCATGTGGTGGATCACGCCGACAAGGTCACTGTGCGCCTGCAGGATCGGCGCACGCTGACCGCCAAGGTGATCGGTACCGATCCGACCTATGACATCGCCCTGCTCAAGGTGGACGCCGGCGGAAGCCTGCCGACCGTGAATATCGGCGATTCCCGCAGCCTGAAGCCGGGCCAGTGGGTGCTGGCGATCGGTTCGCCGTTCGGTTTCGACTACACCGTGACCCAGGGCATCGTCAGCGCGGTCGGGCGCAACCTTGGCCAGCGCGATCAGCCGTATACCTCGTTCATCCAGACCGACGTGCCGATCAACCGCGGCAATTCCGGCGGTCCGCTTTTCAACCTGCAGGGTCAGGTTGTCGGCATCAACTCTCAGATCTATTCGAACACCGGCGATTACATGGGCGTGTCGTTCTCGATTCCCATCGACGTGGCGATGAACGCGGTGCAGCAGCTGAAGACCAAGGGCTATGTGTCGCGCGGTCTGCTTGGCGTGAGCATGACCTCGGTCAATGACGACATCGTCAAGGCGTTCAAGCTGGAAAGCGGTGCCGGTGCCGCGGTGGTCGACGTTACTCCGGGCAGCGGTGCGGCGAAGGCCGGTATCCAGGCGGGTGACATCATCCTGGCCTACAACGGACGGGTGCTGCAGCAGGCCTCGGATCTGCCGCCGCTGGTCGGCATGACCAAGCCGGGCAGCAAGGTGCCGGTAGAAATCCTGCGCAACGGCAAGAAGCAGACGCTCGAAGTCACGATCAGCGAAGCCAAGCGCGACGGCGACGCCGTGGACAACCGGATGGCCGGCTCAGCTTCGGCCCATAGCGGCTCGGCTGCGCTGGGACTCACGGTGCAGTCGATCGACAACGATACCCGCAAGCAGCTCGGGCTGGAATCCGGCCAGGGCGTGGTGATCGGCGATATCACCGGCCCGGTGGCGGTCCAGGCGGGTCTGCGCGCCGGTGACGTGATTCTGATGGTCAATCAGCGCAAGATCGGCAACGTGGCCGAATTCGAGGCGGCGACCAAGGACGTCAAGCCTGGCAGCACGGTGCTGCTGCTGGTGCGTCGAGGCGACCAGAGCAACTTCGTGGGCCTGACCGTGCCGGACAACAAGTAGGCAGGCTG
>JAJXYE010000396.1 GCA_021780735.1 Pseudomonadota bacterium
CAGGGCATCCAGTTCGCCGTGGCGCACGCAGTCGAGCAGGGCGCTGCATTCGACCAGGTCGTCGCGGCTGGCCGGAAACAGCCGCGCCTTCGGCGTGCCGTCGATGCTGTGGCCGGAGCGGCCGGCTCGCTGCAGGAAGGCGGCGATCGAGCGCGGCGAGCCGAGCTGGCAGACCAGGTCGACCTCGCCGATGTCGATGCCCAGCTCCAGCGAAGCGGTGGCCACCAGCACGCTCAGTTCACCGCGCTTGAGCCGCTGCTCGGCGTCCAGCCGCAGCTCTTTCGCCAGGCTGCCGTGATGCGCCGCCACGGTTTCCTTGCCGAGGCGCTCGGACAGGTGACGGGCGGCGCGTTCGGCCATGCGTCGGGTGTTGACGAACACCAGGGTGGTGCGATGCGCCTGCACCAGCTGCGCCAGCCGGTTGTAGACCAGCTCCCAGCAGTCGTTCGACATCACCGCTTCAAGCGGCACCGGCGGCACCTCGATGGCCAGGTCGCGCGGACGCGTGTGGCCCACGTCGATGATGGCGCAGCCGGCAACGGCAAAATCGACATGGCTGTTGATGCTCGCCCCCTCTCCGCCCCAGGAAGAGGCGGGTGGAGAGCCGACCAGAAAATTGGCAATCATCTCGATCGGTTTCTGTGTCGCCGACAACCCGATCCGCAACAGCCGCCGCTGGCACAGCGACTGCAGCCGCTCCAGCGACAGCGCCAGGTGCGAGCCGCGCTTGCTGCCGGCGATGGCGTGGATCTCGTCCACGATCACCGTGCGTATGCCGGCCAGCATGGCACGGCCGGAAGCGGAGCCGAGCAGGACATAGAGCGATTCGGGCGTGGTCACCAGGATGTGCGGCGGCAGCTTGCGCAGCAGGTTGCGTTCTGTCTGCGGGGTGTCGCCGGTGCGCACCGCGGTACGGATCGCCACGTCGGGCAGGCCGAGTCTTTCGAGTTCGGCACGGATGCCCTGCAGCGGGGCTTCCAGGTTGATGTGGATGTCGTTCGACAATGCTTTCAGCGGCGACACATAAAGCACGGTGGTGGCGTCGGCGAGCACCCCGGCATGGGCCACGCCTTCGCGCACCAGGGTATCGATGGCGGCGAGGAAGGCGGTCAGCGTCTTGCCCGAGCCGGTCGGCGCGGCCACCAGGGTGTGCTGTCCGGCGCGGATCGCCGGCCATGCCGCTGCCTGCGCCGCGGTGGGCGCGGCGAAGCTTTGCCGAAACCAGCCGGCGACGGCCGGGTGGAAGGCATCGAGGGGGCAGGAATCCATGCGCATCGGCGAGGTTGCGTGCGTTGGCGAAGGAGCGGACATGGGAGCATATATGGGGGACGATCGCGAGACGCTCAATCGGCCGTGGTGGCGGGATGCAAGCGGCAGGGCGCCATGTCACTATCCGGCTTTGGCCAGCACCGCTGCAGGCAGCGGCGCGCGGGGGCGCGAGGTGGCCGCTTCGAGCGGGAGTATCGGGTGGAAGCAGGGGAACAGCCGTCGCCGCACGGCCTTGAGGGTGCCAGCAGCTGGCTGGAGATGGCCGATGGCCAACGCTTGTTCATACGCGACTGGCCACGGCCGCAGGCACGCGGCGCGGTGCTCATCGTGCACGGACTGGGTGAACACAGCGGTCGTTACGCCCGCCTGGCGCATTGGTTCAACCAGCGCGGTTACGCCGTGCGCAGTTACGACCAGCGCGGCCACGGCCGGTCACCCGGCCAGCGTGGCGCGCTGCGCCACGGCGACGACCTGCTGGCGGATCTGGCCAGCGTGTATGCCGACCATGCCGGCACGCTGGCGCAGGCGCCCGTGTTGCTCGGCCACAGCATGGGCGGGCTGGTCGCACTGCGTGCGGTGCTGGACGGCGCCATCGTGCCGTCGGCGCTGGTGCTTTCGTCGCCGGCGTTGCGCAGTTGGGCGCCGCCGCGGCTGATCACGCTGGCCCGCGTGCTGAGCCGGATCGCACCGCGCCTGCCGCTGCGCAACGGCCTGGATCCGGACAAGCTGTCGCACGAACCGCAGGTGGTCGCCGACTACCGCCGCGATCCGCTGCGGCACAGCTGGATCACTCCGCGCCTGGCCCACTTCATCTTCAGCGATGGCGCCGCGTGCATTGCCGATGGCGCGCGCCTGGCGTTGCCGACCCTGCTGCTGGTGGCCGACAGCGACGGCCTGGTCGACTCCGCGGGCAGCCGCGCGTTCGCCCGGGTCGCCGCAGCGACCGGGCAGCTGACCACGCGCTATTTCGCCACGCTCTATCACGAGCTGTTCAACGAGGCCGAGCCGGGCCGCAGCCAGGTGCTGATGCAGCTCGGCGACTGGCTCGGTCGACAGCTTCGCGACTGAGGACAGACCAGCAAGGGCGGGCCGAAGCCATCGGCCTGCCCGATCATCGACCCCAAGTCGCCATGATGGCGGGCGATACTCTTGCCGCAGGCTGCCATGGTTTCAGCTGCGGCAAACCCACATCCAGGGAGAGGTTCGATGTCCGCATCGTCGTTCAAGCAAGGTTCGCGTCAAGCCGTGCCGGTCCGCTGGCTGGTGTGCCTGCTCGGCCTGCTGCTGGCGGCCTGTTCCGGCGGCCACGACGGCGGCAAGCCGACACTCCAGGGAGCGCCGGCGGCCGCTGCTTCGAGCCGGCCCGCCACGGCCGCCAAACCCGCCGTCTTTGCGCTGGTCTCGGCCAGCTCGCAGACCAGCGATTCGCGCACCGCACTGACCCTGCGCTTCAACGCCACGCTGGCCTCGGCGCAGGACTTCGACCGCCTGATCGCGGTCAACGGTCCGAACGGGTCCGTGGTCAGCGGCAGCTGGAGCCTGCTCGACGACGGCAAGACGCTGAGCTTCCCGTTCGTGCAGTCCAACACCCACTATGCGGTGCAACTGCAAGCCGGCCTGCTCGCCGCCGACGGCCGTACCCTCGGCCACGCGGTGAAGCACGACGTGTATTCCGGCAACCTGCCGGCGGCGGTCGGCTTTGCCTCGCACGGCAGCGTGCTGCCGGCACGCGGCACGCGCGGCCTGCCGCTGGTGTCGATGAACGTGCATGATGCCGACGTGCAGTTCTTCCGCGTGCACGACGATGCGCTGTCGGACCTGTTCTGCGCCTATCCGCGCAATGGCCATCGCGACAGCTACGAGCTCGATCACGATGTCAGCTACTACAACGACTGTGTCGAGGGCGACGACCGGCGCAGCAAGCAGCCGATCACCCGGATTGCCGATGCCGTTTACGCCAACCACTACACCCTGGGCGGCGAACCGAACGAGCGCACGGTGACCTACCTGCCGGTGCAGGACATCAGGCAGCTGCAGCAGCCGGGCGTATACATGGCCGTGGTCAAGTCCGGCGGCACGTTCCAGGGCGGTTACGACACCGCGACCTTCTTTGTCAGCGACCTCGGCCTGCACCTGCGCGTGTATCGCGACAACGTGCTGCTGCACGTGGCTTCGCTTCACGACGGTTCGCCAGTCGGCGGGGTCGACGTCGATATCCGT
>JAJXYE010000020.1 GCA_021780735.1 Pseudomonadota bacterium
CTGGCCAGTGCGGTACGGGCGCAACGAAACGTCCGCGTGGTGGGCATCACCGGCTCCAATGGCAAGACCACGGTGAAGGCCCTGGTTGCCTCGATCCTGTCGCGGCATGGACGCACCCATGTCAGCGCGGGCAACTACAACAACGAGCTGGGCCTGCCGCTGAGCCTGCTGGCGATGCCGCCGGAGACCGAATACGCGGTATTCGAGATGGGTGCCGGCAAGCCCGGCGACATCGCGTATCTGGCTGCCATCGCGCGGCCAGATATCGGCCTCGTCACGCTCATCGCGCCGGCGCATCTTGCGCGCATGGGCAGCATCGAGGGCGTCGCCGAAACCAAGGGTGCCATCTATCAGGCGCTTCCGGCCGACGGCATCGCGATCATCAATGCCGACGACCACTTCGCCCCCTTCTTTGACGGCCTTGCCGGCGCCCGCAAGGTAATGCGCTTCGGTCTGGAGCACCCGGCGGACATCGGCGCCGAGATCATCGAGCAGCGCCTGGACGGCTCGCACTTCGTGCTCAGCACGCCGCAGGGCGATATCGAGGTGCGGTTGCCGCTGCCGGGTCGCCACAACATCGCCAACGCGCTGGCGGCCAGCGCCGTCGCGCTGGCGCTTGAGGTGCCGCTGCAAACCATCGCCGACGGGCTGGAACAGGTATCCGGTGTGGACGGGCGGCTGCGCCGCGAGCAGTTGCCGGATGGCTGCAGCGTGATCGACGACAGCTACAACGCCAACCCGGGTTCGATGGCGGCGGCCATCGACACCTTGCTGCTTGCCGCGGGGGAACGCTGGCTGGTGCTTGGCGACATGGCCGAGCTGGGCAGCGATGCTCTTGCCCTGCACGCCGGCATCGGCGCGCGTGCCCGGGCCAGTGGCATCGATCGGCTGTTCGCGGTCGGCCCGCTGGGCGAGGCAACGGTCGAGGCGTTCGGGGCGGGGGGTGAGCATTTCGCCGACAAGGACAGCCTCGTCGCGGCGCTGCAGGCGCACTGGCATGCGGGCGTGACCTGTCTGGTGAAGGGGTCGCGCTCGGCCGGTATGGAGCACGTCGTGCGGGCGCTCACCTCGTTTGCGGCTGCCCCGAAAAACCAAGAGGGGGACGCATCCGATGCTGCTTGATCTGGCCGACTGGATGGCACGGCATTTCACTGCCCTGCACCTGTTTCAGTACATCACGTTCCGCACGATCATGGCCGCGCTGACCGCGCTGGCGGTGTCGCTGCTGCTGGGTCCGGCATTGATCCGCAAACTCGGCGCGCTCAAGGCGGGCCAGGTCGTGCGCAGCGATGGTCCGCAGACGCATCTGGTCAAGGCCGGGACACCGACGATGGGCGGGGTGATGATCCTGCTCTCGGTCGGCGTGGCAACGTTGCTGTGGGCGGATCTGCGCAACCGCTATGTCTGGGTCGTGCTCGCCGTCATGCTGAGCTACGGCGCCATCGGCTTCTATGACGACTATCGCAAGCTGGTGCTGAAGGACAGCCGCGGCCTCGCCAGTCGCTGGAAGTATTTCTGGCAATCGGTGTTCGGCCTCGGTGCGGCCCTGTTCCTCTATTGCACTGCGCCGCACGCGGCCAATGGCCTGCCGGCGGCGGAGACCGCGCTGTATGTGCCGCTGTTCAAGCACGTGGTGCTGCCGCTGGGCCTGATCTTCGTGGCGATCGCCTATTTCATGATCGTCGGCTTCTCCAACGCCGTGAACCTCACCGACGGCCTGGACGGCCTGGCGATCATGCCCACCGTGCTGGTATCCGGCGCGCTGGGCGTGTTTGCCTACCTTGCCGGCAACAAGGTGTTTTCCGAATACCTCGGCATACCCTCCATTCCCGGTGCCGGCGAACTGGCCATCTTCTGCGGCGCGCTGGCCGGCGCCGGCCTGGGTTTCCTGTGGTTCAACACCTATCCGGCCCAGGTATTCATGGGTGACGTGGGCGCGCTGGCGATGGGCGGGGCGCTGGGCTGCGTGGCGGTGATCGTGCGCCAGGAGATCGTGCTGCTGGTGATGGGCGGCGTGTTCGTGATGGAAACTGCCTCGGTGATGATCCAGGTGGCCAGCTTCAAGCTCACCGGCAAGCGCGTGTTCCGGATGGCGCCGATCCACCATCACTTCGAACTGAAGGGCTGGCCGGAGCCGCGGGTGATCGTCCGCTTCTGGATCATCAGCGTGGTTCTGGTACTGGTCGGCCTTGCCACGTTGAAGGTGCGCTGATGATCGATTTCGGCTCATCCCAGGCAATCAAGCGCAACGGCCCGCGTGGCCACTTTGATCCGTGGCTGCTGGTCGCGCTGATCGGACTGGCCAGCATCGGCGTGGTGATGGTGGCCTCCAGTTCGATCGCGGTGGCCGACAGTCGTCACCTGGGGCCATTCTACTTTCTGCACAAGCATCTCGTTTTCCTCAGCTTGGGCATCGTTGCCTGTGGCGTGGCAATGCGCACCGAGCTGAAGCTGCTGGAAAAGTATGCGTTTCCCCTGCTGGCGCTGGCCTTCGTGATGCTGCTGGCGGTGTTCGTGCCGCATTTCGGCATGCGCATCAATGGCGCACGACGCTGGCTGAACCTGCTGGTCACCACGTTCCAGCCGGTGGAGGCGGTGAAGCTGATCCTGGTGGTCTACATCGCCAGCTATCTGGTGCGCCATCGCGAGAGCGTGGAGACCCGCTTTCTCGGACTGTTCAAGCCGGTCTGTGTGGCCGGTGTGATCGTGCTGCTGCTGCTGGCGCAGCCGGATTTCGGCTCGGCCACGCTGGTCATCGCGGTGACCATCGCGATGGTCTGGCTGGGTGGCGCGCGACCGATTTTCCTCTTCCTGATGGGGCTGCCCCTGATGCCGCTGCTGTACGTCGCGGCGACCGGCGAGAGCTATCGCATGAAGCGGCTGACCTCGTTCATGGATCCGTGGAAGGATCCGTTCAACGATGGCTTTCAGCTGACCCAGTCATTGATGGCGATCGGTCGTGGCGAGTGGACGGGCGTCGGCCTTGGCTCAAGTGTGCTTAAGCTCTCCTACCTGCCCGAAGCGCATACCGACTTCATCTTTGCCGTGATTGGCGAGGAGCTGGGCCTGGCCGGCGTGTTGCTGGTGATGGGGCTGTTTGCGCTGGCCGTGGGCCGCGGCCTGCATATGGGCCTGAAGGGGGTCGAGGTCGGCCAGCGCTTCGCCGGCTACGTGGCGTTCGGCATCTCGTTGATGCTGGCGATGCAGGCGATCGTCTCGGTCGGCGTGAATCTGGGCGCTTTGCCAACCAAGGGCCTGACCCTGCCGTTGATCAGCTATGGCGGCTCATCCATGGCGCTGACCTGCGCCATGGCCGGCGTGCTGCTGCGTGCCACGTTCGAGATCAATCGCGCCCTCAATGCCAGGCAGATGGCCACGCGCGTGCCGCCAGCCGCCGTAGTGGGTGCCAATGACGCAGTCAAACCGCGTGAGGCGGCGGCCGCATGACGAGATCATCCTCACCCGTGCTGATCATGGCCGGCGGTACCGGCGGACACATCTTCCCCGGCCTGGCGGTGGCCGATTGTCTGCGCGCGCAGGGTGTGCCGGTGGTCTGGCTGGGCGCGCGCGGCGGCATGGAAACAGACGTGGTGCCGGCGCAGCGGATCGAATTGCACGCGGTGGCCGTCGGTGGTCTGCGTGGCAAGGGGCTGAAGACGCGCCTGCTGGCGCCGCTGATGCTGTTGCGCGCGCTGCTTGCCTCGCTGGCCGTATTGCGCAAGGTCAAGCCGCGCAGCGTGCTATCGATGGGGGGCTATGTCGCCGGGCCCGGCGGTCTGGCGGCGTGGCTGCTGCGCCGGCCGCTGCTGGTGCACGAGCAGAACAGCGTCGCCGGCTTCACCAACCGCAAGCTCGCAGGCCTGGCCAGGCGGGTGCTGGCCGGTTTCGCCAATGCCTTGCCGCAGGCCGAGTGGGTGGGCAACCCCGTGCGTGAATCGATCTCGGCGCTGCCCCCGCCGGCGCAGCGCATGGCCGAGCAGCGGGGCCGTCAGCGCCTGCTGGTGCTCGGCGGCAGCCTCGGCGCACGCGCCCTCAACCTGATGTTGCCACCGGCGCTGGCCCTGCTCGACCCGGCCCGGCGGCCGCAGGTGCTGCACCAATGTGGCAGCCGCGGTCTGCAAGAAGCGCGCGACGCCTATGCACGCGCGGGTGTCGAGGCGGACGTGGTTGCTTTCATCGACGACATGGCCGATGCCTATGGCGCCGCCGACCTGGCAGTGTGCCGTGCCGGCGCATTGACCCTGGCCGAACTTTCCGCTGCCGGGCTAGGCGCCGTGCTGGTGCCGTTTCCGCACGCGGTCGACGACCACCAGACCAGCAATGCCGAGGTGCTGGCAGCGGTCGGTGCCGCGGTGGTGGTCCAGGAGCGCGATCTGGATGTGCGGGAACTGGCGCAGCGGCTGCAGTCGTTGCTGGACGATCGCGGCGTCCTGCTGCGGATGGCCGAGGCCGCACGTACTCTGGCCAAACCCGACGCGGCGCAGGCCATCGCCCGCGCCTGCCTGGAGGTGGCCGCATGAAGAGGCTCATGCCCCACGAAGATCTCATGAGCAGTTTTCGCCGCGTCCATTTCATCGGTATCGGCGGTGTCGGCATGAGCGGCATTGCCGAGGTGCTGCACAATCTCGGCTATGCGGTATCGGGTTCCGATCGGGCCCATTCGCCCACCGCCCAGCGTCTGCAACAGCTGGGCATCGACGTGCATTTCGGGCACGCCGCCGGGAACATCGTGGACGCTGATGTGGTGGTCACTTCCAGCGCGATCAGGCAGGACAATCCCGAGCTGACCGCGGCCCGCGATGCGCGCATACCGGTGATCCCGCGCGCCGAGATGCTCGGCGAGCTGATGCGCTTCCGCCGTGGTATCGCCATTGCCGGAACCCACGGCAAGACCACCACCACCAGCCTCACCGCCAGTGTGCTGGCCGAGGCCGGCTACGACCCCACCTTCGTGATCGGCGGCCAGCTCAATGCCGCCGGCGCCAACGCGAGACTGGGCACCGGGCAGTACCTGGTGGCCGAGGCGGACGAATCGGACGGCTCGTTCCTGCTGCTGTCGCCGGTGATCGCGGCAATCACCAACATCGATGCCGATCACCTGGAAAATTATGGCGGCGACTTCGCCCACGTGAAGCAGGCGTTCGACGACTTCCTGCACCGCCTGCCGTTCTACGGTCTGGCCGTACTGTGCGTCGACGACGCGGAGGTGGCCAGGCTGGCCCGCGCCACCAACCGCCGTGTGATTCGCTACGGCATTGACAGCGAAGAGGCCGACGTGCGCGCGCTGAATCTGCGCCAGCAAGGCTTCGAGATGTACTTCGACCTGCAGTTGCCTGGTCAGTCCGATCCGCTGCCGGTAACGCTCAATCTGCCGGGCCGGCACAACGTGCTCAATGCGCTGGCCGCGGCGACCATCGGCTGGCAGCTTGGCGTAGAGGCCGCGGCGATCGGCCACGCGCTGAAACACTTCGAGGGCGTTGGCCGCCGTTTCCATCGGCGTGGCGAGCTCCAGCTCGATCAGGGCAGCGCGTTGCTGGTGGACGACTACGGCCACCACCCGCGCGAACTGGCCGCCGTGTTCGAGGCGGTGCGCGGCGGCTGGCCGGAGCGGCGCCTGGTGGTCGGCTTCCAGCCGCATCGTTACAGCCGCACGCGCGACCTGCTCGACGACTTTGCCAACGTGCTGGCTGAAGCCGACGTGCTGGTGCTGACCGAAGTCTATCCGGCTGGCGAGACGCCCATCGTCGGCGCCGATGGGCGGGCGCTTGCGCGCGCAGTGCGTGCGCGCGGCAAGGTCGACCCGGTGCTGGTCGAGCACCCGCGTGACTTCAGGGACAGTTTGCCGACCCTGCTGCGCGATGGCGACATCCTGCTGCTGCTCGGCGCCGGCGACATCGGCGCCGCCGCAGTCGATCTGGCCCAGACAGGCCATCTGAGGACGAACAAGTGAACGACAGCTACACCTGCAAGGTTCAGGATCCCGCGCAGTTCGGACGCGTGGCGGTGGTGATGGGTGGCAGCTCGGCCGAGCGCGAGGTGTCGCTGGATTCCGGTCGCAACGTGCTTGCCGCGTTGCGCGCGCGCGGCGTCGACGCGCACCCCATCGATGGCATTCCGGCCCTGCTCGACGCGTTGCGCGCCGGTCACTTTGCCCGCGTCTTCAATATCCTGCACGGCCAGCATGGCGGCGGGGAGGACGGCGTGCTGCAGGGAGCACTGGAATCGCTCAAGGTGCCATACACCGGCTCGGGTGTGCTCGGTTCGGCCCTGTCGATGGACAAGACGCGATCCAAGCGTGTGTGGCAATCGCTGGGCTTGTCCACACCGACTTTCGCGGCCTTGCCGCGCGGTGCCGATGTGTATGCGGCGGCGCGCCGGGTCGGCTTTCCGCTGATCGTCAAGCCAGCCTGCGAAGGATCCAGCGTTGGCGTGACGCGGGTGTTTGCCGAAACCGATCTGGCCGCCGCGGTGGATCTGGCGGCGAAATACCCGGGCGATCTGCTGGTGGAAAGCCTGATCGAAGGTGATGAGCTGACCGTGGCGATTCTCGGCCGTCAGGTACTGCCGAGCATCCACATCGTGCCGAAGGGTGCCTTCTACGACTACAACGCGAAATACGTGGCCGAGGACACCCAGTACATCTGTCCCGGCGCCACCGGCGCCGCCGCGGAAGAGCTTGCCGCGCTGTCGCTGGCCGCCTTCGATGCGCTGGCGTGTTCCGGCTGGGGTCGGGTCGACGTGATGCGCGATCGCAACGGGCGCAACTGGTTGCTTGAGGTGAACACCGCGCCCGGAATGACCTCGCATTCACTGGTGCCGAAGGCTGCCGCCGTGGCCGGCATCGACTATCAGGAATTGTGCTGGCGCGTGCTGGAAACCAGCTTGAAGGAGGGCGTGTGAAGGGCAGCCTCCGCCTCGTTGCCTGGTGTCTGGCGATCGCGCTGGTCGCGTTGCCCATTGTCGGCGTGCTGCGTGGCTGGTTTGCCGCCGAGCGCTGGCCGGTCACCCGGTTGACGGTACAGGCCGAGTTCAAGCATGTCAGTGCCGCCGAGATCCGCGCTGCGGTGGAGCCGCGGCTGGGCAAGGGCTTCTTCGCGCTGGATCTGGATGCCGTGCAGAAGGCGGTTGCGGCCCTGCCCTGGGTGGAGTCCGTCGAGGCGCGCAAGCGCTGGCCGGATACCCTGCAGTTGCGTGTCTATGAGCGCCAGCCGTTCGCCCGGTGGAACGGCAAGCAGCTGATCAGCCGTCAGGGCCTGGTGTTCGATGCGCCCGGGGCGGCCGACATGACCGGGCTGCCGGATCTGCGTGGACCGGACGCACGGCTGGCCGAAGTGGTGAGTTTCTATGCCGACACCCGCAAGGCATTCGCCGGCAACCACCTGCAGATCACCGGTGTGGCACTGACCGAACGCGGCAGCTGGAGCGTCAGCACCGCCAGCGGTGCGCAGATCGTGATTGGCGATCGCGACCAGGCCGGGCGTCGCCTGCGCCGCTTTCTGGACGTCTATCCGCAACTGATCAGCGGCCACACCGAGGGCCTGGTCTACGCCGACCTTCGCTATACCAACGGATTCGCCGTGCGCTGGCCGCCGGTGGCAGCCGCCAATCAAGGAAATTCGCCACGCTCATGACTATCTCGCTATGAAATCGCGCAACGAAAAGCAACTGGTCGTCGGCCTCGACATCGGCACCTCGAAGGTGGTGGCGATCGTCGGCGAATACGAACCGGGCGAGCCGATCACCGTGATCGGCATCGGCACCCATGTGTCGCGCGGCATGAAACGCGGCTCGGTGGTCGACATCGAATCCACCGTGCACTCGATCCAGCGCGCGGTGGAGGAGGCCGAGCTGATGGCCGGTTGCGACATCCGCTCGGTCTACGCATCGATTTCGGGCAGTCACCTGGAGACGCGCAATTCCCATGGGAACTCGGCGATACGCGACCGCGAGGTCACTGCGGCCGACCTGGAGCAGGTGCTGGAGGCGGCCAGTGCGGTGGCGATTCCGGCCGACCGCAAGGTGCTCTACAAGGAATCGCAGGAGTATCGCATCGATGGCCAGGACGGCATTCGGGCTCCGGTGGGCATGAGCGGTGTGCGGCTGGAGGCGAACGTGCATCTGGTCACCGGCGCCGCTGCGGCGGTACAGAACATCAGCAAGTGCATCCAGCGCTGCGGGTTGACCGTGGACGAACTGGTGCCGTCGGCGCTCGCCAGTGCGCGCTCGGTGCTGACTGACGACGAGCGCGAGCTGGGGGTGTGCCTGGTCGACATCGGCGCCGGCACCACCGACATCGCCATCTATACGCATGGCTCGATCCGCTACACCGCCTCGCTGCCGGTGGGCGGTGACAACGTCACCGGCGACATCGCGCAGGGCGTGCATACGCCGACGGCGCACGCCGAGGAAATCAAGATCAAGTACGCCTGTGCCCTGGCTGGCATGGCGCATGCGGAGGAAACCATCCAGGTGCCCAGCGTTGGCGACCGGCCGCCGCGTCGCCTGGCGCGGCAGTCGCTGGCGCAGAGCGTGCAGGCGCGATACGAGGAAATTTTCGAGATGGTGCAGGACCAGTTGCGCCGATCCGGCTACGAGAGCCTGGTCGCCGCAGGCGTGGTGCTGACCGGTGGCGCGTCGAAGATGGAAGGCGCCCTCGAACTGGCCGAGGAGATTTTTCACAAGATGGTGCGCATCGGCGTGCCGCAGCAGATCGATGGTCTCGGCGACGTCGTCTCCAGTCCCCTGCACGCCACGGGCGTGGGCCTGCTGCTGCATGGCGCGCGCGCCGGCGGCATGCGTGCCGGCGGGCCGGTTGGCGGCAGCGTGGGCGGCCTGATCGGCAAGGTGCGCGGCTGGCTTACCAGAAATTTTTGACAGAACCCACCGGCGCCGCAGGAAGCGTCGCCGAGGGCGGAGGGACATCCGCCCACCACCACGAGCCGACAGGAGTCGCAGCTCATGGTTAAAACGACAACAACTCTACGGAGGACGGGAAATGTTTGAACTGATTGATAAACTCGCACCCAATGCAGTCATCAAGGTAATCGGAGTCGGCGGCGGCGGCGGCAATGCCGTGGCGCACATGCTCAACGCCAATATCGAGGGCGTGGAATTCGTCGTCGCCAATACCGATGCCCAGGCGATGAGCAGCTGTGGCTCGCGCACCCACCTGCAGCTTGGTGGCAATGTGACCAAGGGGCTTGGCGCCGGTGCCAATCCGGAGGTGGGTCGTCAGGCGGCGCTGGAGGATCGTGAACGCATCGAGGCGATGCTGGAAGGCGCCGACATGGTGTTCATCACCGCGGGCATGGGTGGCGGTACCGGCACCGGCGCCGCACCGGTGGTGGCACAGCTGGCCAAGGAGAAGGGCATCCTCACCGTGGCCGTGGTGACCAAGCCGTTCCCGTTCGAGGGTCGGCGACGTATGCAGGTGGCCCTCAAGGGTATCGAGGATCTGTCCCAGCATGTCGACTCGCTGATCACGGTGCCGAACGAAAAGCTGCTCAGCGTGCTCGGTCGCGACGTAACCCTGCTCAACGCGTTCAAGGCGGCCAATGATGTGCTGCAGGGCGCGGTGCAGGGCATTGCCGACCTGATCACGGCCCCGGGCCTGATCAATGTCGACTTCGCCGATGTTCGTACCGTGATGTCCGAAATGGGTCTGGCGATGATGGGCTCGGGCACCGCCCGTGGCGACGATCGTGCCCAGGCAGCAGCCGAGGCGGCGATCAAGAACCCGCTGCTGGAGGACGTCAACCTCAACGGTGCATGCGGCATCCTTGTCAACGTGACGGCCGGCACCAACCTGACCATGCGCGAGTTCGACGAAATCGGGCGGATCATCCACGATTTCGCCAGTGAGGATGCCACCGTGGTGATCGGTACCTCGCTCGACCCGGAGATGAAGGACGATGTGCGGGTCACCGTGGTGGCTACCGGCCTCAATCGAGCCAACGCTTCGCGCCAGCAACCACCCATCCGCATGGTCGAGACCCAGCAGGTGCAGATGCGTCCGCGTCCGGTGGTGCTGCGCACGGGGACCGGCAATGAGGTGGTGGACTATGCCCAGCCGGACGGGATGGTCAACAGCCACGCCCGTGCGGAATCCGCTGCGTCGACGAAGCATGCAGACCCCGGTTTTGACTATCTGGACATCCCGGCGTTCCTGCGCCGCCAGGCAGATTGAGCTGGATCGGTCACAAAGTGTTGCACCCGTTAGGAAATTGCGAAATCATGGAACGATCGCCCGTTTGGCTGGTCAGTGCCCGAACGTGCCGATGCCAGCGGTGTGGTGCCGGGCTCGGTAGCGTTGCAGCACGTACTGGTGGTCTGGACAGAGCATGGCGTTGGCCGTGATCGATTGGCCCAACGGGCAGGAACAGAAGCAGGACTGTGCGTCGGGATGACGCACGGCTGGTCGCCGCGGATTCATCCGCCACGACCAGCCCGATGACCCGTGCCGGATTCCCGTCCCAGGCACGGGGCATCGTGTCCTGATTGATGGCGTTGTCGGGGGGAGCTGGCAGCGGACTCCAATGGTCGACAAAAGATGAAAGAAGCATGAAAGTGTAACAAGACTGTACGGTACGGTTTGCTTTTGCCACAGGTTAAAACTGTGTTAGCATCCGCTCCTGATTGGCTGCTGCCTACACAGGTACCAACAACAATGATCAAGCAGCGTACGCTTAAGAACATCATTCGCGCGACTGGCGTTGGCCTGCACACGGGCGACAAGGTGTACATGACCTTGCGGCCAGCGGCGCCGAACACCGGTATCGTATTCCGCCGCACGGATCTCGATCCGCCGGTGGATATTCGCGCTCGCCAGGACAACGTCGGTGACACCCGGCTGTCGACCACGCTGGTCAACGGCGAGGTTCGCGTGTCCACGGTCGAACACCTGCTCTCGGCGATGGCCGGGCTGGGCATCGACAACGCCTATGTCGACCTGTCGGCTCCCGAAGTGCCGATCATGGATGGCAGCGCGGGGCCCTTCGTATTCCTGCTGCAGTCTGCCGGCATCGAAGAGCAGAACGTTGCCAAGCGCTTCATCCGCATCAGGAAACCGGTGAAGGTTCAGGAGGGCGACAAGTGGGCCAGCTTCGATCCGTTTGAAGGTTTCAAGGTCGGTTTCTCGATTGACTTCAATCATCCGATCATCAGCAAGCGCACCTCGCGCGCCGAGATCGACTTCTCCACCACTTCCTTCGTCAAGGAAGTGAGCCGCGCACGTACCTTCGGCTTCATGCGCGACATCGAAATGCTGCGCGAACACAACCTCGCGCTGGGTGGCTCCATGGACAACGCCGTGGTGCTGGACGATTACCGCGTACTCAACGAGGATGGTCTGCGCTACGAGGACGAATTCGTCAAGCACAAGATCCTCGACGCGATCGGTGATCTGTACCTGCTCGGTCACAGCCTGATCGGCGCGTATCACGCACACAAGTCCGGCCACGAGCTGAACAACAAGCTCCTGCGCACCCTGATGGCCGATGCCAGCGCGTGGGAAGAGGTGAGCTACCAGGACGATCCGGCCACTTCGCCCATTTCCTACGCCCATCCCGCACAGGCGATCTGACCCGGACCGGAACGTCGTCGCTGACGCCGATATCAATGAAATGGCCGTGTCGCGAGACACGGCCATTTTCGTGATGACGTCGGCATTCCGCCGGTGTCGCGCTTCACGCCCTGATGACATTGGCGCTTATTCTTGCCGACCGGGCATGCTATAAACCCTCTCTTGCGGCACAATCAGCGGCGGCCGGAGGATGGTTCGCGGCTGACAGACGGGGGTGATTGACCGCGGTCAGTCCGTCCCGGGCAAGGGGGAATCAGCGGTTTTGGCGAGGGACGCCAGCTCAAGGAACAGGATCCGCCATTCGGGGTCTGTGAATGAAGCGGCAGCAGCCCTGAGATGGGCGGCTGCGGCTGGCGAAAGCGGTTTTGACTGATCCGGCGTGGTCGCAGCCGGTGGTTGGGGAGCCACTTTCACGGTGACTGAACTGGCGCAGGTGCCGATGGCACGTGCGGTGGCAAGGATCTGTGTCTGCATCAAGCGCAGGCGCGAGGCCCAGGCCGGTGAAGACGCCAGGAAGACGAGGCGGTCGTTGCGCAGGTTGGCAAATCTCACCTGCTCGCGCAACGGCGATGGCAACGTCTGGCGCAGGGCGCGATCGAGCGCTTCCAGCGCGCCGGCTTTTCGGGCCAGCGTCGCGAAGGAGCCGCAATCGGCAAGTGACTTCGGTCCATTGCCCATGCGGCGGGAAGTGGGCGGATCGGCGCGCTGCATGGTGCCGGAATTCGACTTTGGAAAGACATGCAGATCATACTCGTATCACGCGCCAGGAAATTGCCGAAAACCCTCGATCTGGCCGACCGGCGCCTGCGCTGGAAGTTGATCGCAGCGCTGTCGCTGGCGATTCTTGGCTGTGTGGGGAGCGGACTGGCATTGGCCCTGCTGGTAGCCAGCCCGCGCGATCGCTCGCTGGCGCAGATCCGCGAGCTGCAGCTGCAGACGCGACAGCAGAACGCCCAACTGGCCTCGGTGCGTTCCGATGCGCAACGCAGCCTGGATGCGCTGGCGGTAAAGCTGGGCCAGTTGCAGGCGCAGTCGACCCGACTGAACGCACTGGGTGAGCGTCTGGTGCAGGTAGGCAAGCTCGATGATGGTGAATTCAATTTCTCGCAGCCACCGGCCGTGGGCGGCGTCGAGGACACGACCGGCACCTCCTACGCGCTGCCGGCAGGGCTGGAGGGAAGCATCAAGCAGCTGGCCAGCCAGTTCGACGCCCAGCAGGCCCAGTTGTCGGCGTTGCAAAGCCTGTTGCTGGATGCACGCATCGAGTCCAACCTGAAGCCGACCGGGATGCCGGTGCAAGGCTATATCTCCTCGTATTTCGGTGTTCGCCCGGATCCTTTCGACGGACAGGCGGCGCGACATACCGGCATCGATATTGCCACCCCGTACGGCACCCCGGTGCATACCGTGGCCGAAGGCATGGTGACCTTTGCCGGAGTGCGCCGCGGCTACGGCAACGTGGTCGAAATCGACCATGGCAACGGCTACATGACCCGTTACGCCCACAACAGCAAGCTGGATGTACATCCGGGTGAGCACGTGCAGGTGGGTGAAGTGATCGCGCAAGCGGGATCGACCGGCCGCTCGACCGGTTCGCACGTCCATTTCGAGGTCTGGTATGACGGCCGCGTGGTCAATCCGCTGGCGTTCGTCCGCAACCACCGCTAGCCGGCGCGGGCAGTCCGCGGCCGGTCTTGAAACCGGCCTCGGGCGACGCCACTGAAGGTGCAGGTGGGGTGACCGCTATCGATCGGGTCTGCTTGCAGACCACCCGCGCTGCGCCAGTCGCAGGCTGCGGGATGCATCGGCGGGCATGCCTCCATGGGCATGTAGTAACATGCCCGATTGGCCTGCGCCTGATGCAGGCATTCTGTTCCCCAATCCGGAAGACCGATGTTCAATCGTGCCCTGACGAGTCTGTTTGGTAGCCGCAACGAGCGCGTACTGCGCCAGCTTTCCCGAACCGTCAACCGTATCAACGCGCTTGAGCCAGAGCTCGAGAAGCTGGACGACAACGAATTGCGCGGCAAGACCGAGGCCTTCAAGCAGCGTGTCGAGAGCGGCGAGTCGCTGGACAAACTGCTGCCCGAAGCGTTCGCGGTGGTTCGCGAGGCGGCCAAGCGCACCCTGGGCATGCGCCACTACGACGTGCAGATGATCGGTGGCATGGTGCTGCACCAGGGCAAGATCGCCGAGATGCGCACGGGCGAGGGCAAGACCCTGGTGGCCACCCTCGCGGTCTACCTCAATGCGCTCGCCGGCAAGGGTGTGCACGTGGTCACCGTCAACGACTACCTGGCGCGTCGCGATTCGGCCCAGCTCGGCAAGCTCTACAATTTCCTCGGCCTTACCGTGGGCGTGGTGTATCCGGGGATGGATCAGGCCGACAAGCAAGAGGCCTATGCTGCCGACATCACCTACGGTACCAACAACGAATTCGGCTTCGACTATCTGCGCGACAACATGGCGTTGAGCAAGGACCAGCGCTATCAGCGCGGCCTTCATTACGCCATCATCGATGAGGTCGACTCGATCCTGATCGACGAGGCGCGTACCCCGCTGATCATTT
>JAJXYE010000061.1 GCA_021780735.1 Pseudomonadota bacterium
GGCCAGCGTGTTGACCGTGTCGTCCAGCGCGTCCGCCGCGCTCAGCCGTGTGACGAGGCCAAGCTCGAAGGCGCGTTGCGCGCTGATCACCGCGCCGGTCAGGCACAGCTCCAGCGCCGCGCCACGACCGGCCAGTCGCAGCAGGCGCTGAGTGCCGCCGAAGCCGGGGATCAGGCCGAGATTGATTTCCGGCTGACCGAACTTCGCCTTCTCGCTGGCGATGCGCAGGTGGCAGGCCATGGCCAGTTCCATGCCGCCGCCCAGTGCAAAACCCTGGATGCGCGCGATCACCGGCTTGCCCAGTCGTTCGATCGCGCTCATCAGGCGCTGTCCCGTACGCGAGAAGGCCTGCGCCTGCACCGGCGTATAGCCATTCATCTCGGCGATGTCGGCGCCGGCGACAAAGGCCTTCTCGCCGGCACCGGTCAGCACCACCACGCGCACGGCATCGTCCAGCCCGGCCTGGGCGAAGGCCAGGGTCAGTTCGTTGAGGGTGTCGCGGTTCAATGCATTGAGCTTGTCGGGGCGGTTCACTACGATCGTGCGTACGCCGCCGCGGTTGCTGATTTCCAGATTGCGAAAGGCCATGAGCGGCTCCTTGTTGGCAGGGTTGCGATGGTAGCAGCGGGAACCTTTGCCGTCGGCGGGGTTCTCAAGCCCGTACGCAAGCGCAGCACTCATGGCGTGGCGTACCAGGGATGGCGCGTACGAATCATCTCCCAGACAAGGCATGGATCGATGGCAAGAGGCGTGATACATCGGGCTGGTCTGCTGCTGATCGGCCTCGTGCTTGGCAGCGCAGTGCAAGCGCAGGGTCATGCTCCGGCCGCGGCGGGCACTGCGATCAAGCCGGACAAGACCAAGCTGTCCTATGCGATCGGCTACCAGATCGGCAGCCGGTTCGCCGGTGGCGAGCCCGATGTGGATCTTGCCACCCTGCAACGGGCGATCGCCGATGCCTACGCCAAGCGCAAGCCGACGGTTTCGGTGCAGGACATGCAGGCGCAGATGCAGCGTCTGGAACAGCAGATGCACAGCGAGGCGCTGGCCGAGTTCAAGAAAATCGCCGCCGCCAATGCGCGCAAGAGCGCGGCCTTCATGGCGAGCAACCGGCGCAAGCCCGGCGTGGTGCAGTTGCCCTCGGGAATCCAGTACTCCGTCCTGAGCAGCGGTAGCGGTACGGTCAGTCCCACAGTGACCAGCACGGTGGTGGTGAACTATCGCGGCATGCTGGTCGATGGCACCGAGTTCGACAGCACCTGGGCGCATGGCGCGCCGGTCAGCTTTGTCGTCAACAAGGTGATCCGCGGCTGGCAGGACGTGATTCCGCGGATGCATGTGGGCGACCGCTGGAAGGTGGTGATTCCGTCGCGGCTGGCCTACGGCGAAGCGGGCTTCCTGCCGCGGATCGGGCCGAACGAGGCGCTGCAATTCGAGATCGAACTGCTCGCCATCAAGCCTCCGGTGAGCAAGCCCTGAAACTCGCCGGTGGTAAGATGACGGCGCATGTCGAACGTCCCGAGCCCCGCTGAATCCCTTCCATTGACTCCCTGCATTGGCACCTGCCGGCTGGACGAGCGCGGCTATTGCGTGGGCTGCCGACGTTCGGGCGAGGAAATCGGCCGCTGGCGCGGCATGAGCGATGCCGAACGCCTGCACATCATGCAGGTGATCCTGCCTGGTCGCCCGCTGCCGTGATGGAATCGCTGATCAGGGCGGTGCGGCCGCTGTCCGAACCACCTGCCGGGCCGGGCTGGAATCACGCCGACATGGCCGAGCTGCTGGGCAGCAGCCAGCGCCAGCCGGCAGCGGTGCTGGTCGGCTTTCGGGAAGGGGTGCAGCCGCGGCTGGTACTGACGGTGCGCAACGATCAGCTGCAGTCGCACGCGGGCCAGGTCGCGTTTCCAGGCGGGCGCAGCGACCCGGACGATGGCGACGCGGTGGCCACGGCCCTGCGCGAAAGCGAGGAGGAGATCGGCCTCGATCGCGCACTGGTGACGCCACTTGGCTTCCTGGATTGCTTCGAGACCATCAGCGGCTATTGCGTCACCCCGGTCGTGGCCAGGATTGCCGCTGCGGCGCAGCTGTATCCGGCGCCTGACGAAGTGGCCGAGGTGTTCGAGGTGCCGCTGACCTTTCTGCTTGAACCGGCGAACCTGCGCCGCTATACGATGGAGTACCGCGGGCGTCAGCGCCCGATGGTGGAATTCGTGCATGGCGGTCACCGCATCTGGGGCGCCACCGCCGCCATGCTGTTCAACCTGCTGCAGAGGATGGGACGCACATGACGCCGAAAACCACGTTGATCGATGTGGGCGAACTGGCGTCGTGGCCGCCGCAGGAGTTGCTGATCGTCGACTGCCGCTTTGCCCTTGCCGATCCGGAGCAGGGCTGGCGTGATTACCTTGCCGGCCATATTCCCGGTGCGGTCCACGCCAGTCTCGATCGCGACCTCTCCGACCTGTCGCGCCAGGCCGAAGGATTGGGCCGGCACCCGCTGCCGCATGAACCGGCGTTCAATGCCCTGCTGGCAAGCTGGGGCTGGCAGGAAGGCATGCAGGTGGTGTGCTACGACGCCGCCGGTGGCGCGCTGGCCGCGGCGCGGCTGTGGTGGATGCTTCGGCTGGTCGGCGTGTCGCAGGTGGCCGTGCTCGATGGAGGCTACGCCGCATGGCTGGCAGCGGGTTTGCCGGTGGAAACCGGTGCCGCTGTGCCATCTCCACCCAGCACGCCATCGGTGCACTACGACCCGTGGCAGTTGCTGTTCGACCCTGCGGTGCTGGAGGACATGAACGGTCCCTTGATCGATGCGCGCGCCGCGCCCCGCTATCGCGGCGACGTCGAACCGCTGGATCGGGTTGCCGGCCACGTACCCGGTGCGCTGAACCGGCCGTTTGCCGACAATCTCGGCGAAGACGGCCGCTTCAAGCCGGCGGCGCAACTGCGTGAAGAGTTCGCCGACCTGCTCGGGACAAACCCGCCCGCCGCCGTGATCCACATGTGTGGCTCGGGTGTCACCGCCTGCCACAACCTGCTGGCGATGGAGCACGCCGGTCTGCATGGATCACGCCTGTATGCACCTTCCTGGAGCGGCTGGGTCAGCAATCCGGCGCGACCGGTGGCGACGGACTGACAGCCCAGGTGCGTGCAGCCGCGTCGCTCAGCTCTTGCTCTTCAGCTTCGCCACCAGTTGTTGCAACACGGCCTGCGTCTGCGGGTGGAAAAACGCATCGGTGAAGTCATCCAGTGGCAGCGCGTCGGGATCGGCGAAGGCGGCGGCAAGATCGGCGCGCGCCAATCGGCGGGTGGCGAGCATGGCATGCGAAGGCAGGGCCAGCAGTTCGCCGAGCCAGACCAGCGCGCGGGTGACGACCTGATCCACGCCGGTGAGTTCGTCGACGAAGCCGCAGGCCAGCGCATCGGACGATTCGATCATTGCGCCGGAGACCAGCAAGCGCTCGGCGCGCCAGCTGCCGACCACGCGGCGCAGCGCCAGCTGGATCGCCTCGGGCACGATCAGCCCGACCTGGACTTCATTGAGGCCGATCCGGAACGGACCTTCGGCCATCACGCGGTAGTCGCAGAACAGGGCGAGCACCGCGCCACCGGCCGGGCTGTGGCCGGTAATCGCGGCGACCACCGGAATCGGCACACGCGCCAGCGTGGTGCATACCGCGAAAAACTCGCGCCAGTATCCGAGCACGCCCGCGCGATCGCGCGTGAGCAGTGCCGGCACGTCGACTCCGGCCGAAAAGAGCCCCTGCGAGCCGGACAGCACGATGCCGCGCATGCCCTCGCGGACGCTGTCGTCGATGGCGCTGCGCAGCGCGCGCAACAGTTCAAGGTCCAGCGCATTGACTGGCGGGCGGGCCAGCTGGATCTCGCGGATGGCACCTTCGTGGTTGGTGACGTTGAGCATGGGGTACTCCGGCGCGGTGATCATGGTTGTGGAATGTCGTCGGCGGTCCAGCTGTAACGCAGCGCATAGTCCAGATCCGCCTTGCCATGCGCGGGCACCTCGATGCGGAACTCCAGCGTATCGTGCGTCTTGCTGCTGGGCTTGCTGCTGGAGGAGACCAGCGCCCACTGACGCCAGCGATCGGGATGTTCGCGCACGGTCACGGTTCGCGGGCTGTCGCCGGCGTTGCTGAGCCCGATGCGAAACGCCTCGTCCAGCGTGCGGCCGAGCTTGTCCACATGGAAACTTGTGCGCGTGCGCCGGGCACGCAGATCGAAGGCCGTGCCGAGGGTGATCGTTGCGTTGCTGCCTTTGGGGGTGTCGTCGATGCGGCCTTCACCAATGAACTGCTGGACGCCGCGGCGATCGGCCGTGAGCACGCGCAGGTAGCCGGCGGGCAGGCTGTCGAAGGCCTTCAGTTGCAAGGTACTGACGATGCGGTTGCCGCCGCCGGGGTTGAAGTTCGGATTGAGCATGGGCTGCTCCATCTGGTAGCTGTTTCCGTTTTCGTACAGCGAGGTGCGCACGCAGTCCAGTGCGCGCGTGGCATACAGCGGCAGCTGACTGACACTGCCGTCGGGCAGGTCGATGGCGGCAGGCAGGGTGTAGCTGCGGTAATCGTCGAGGCTGTCCTGCTGCGGCATGGCTCCGGCCTTGCGCGCCATGGCCATCATCGGCTGCGGCGCCGAGGCCCTGGCCATGTTCGGCTGGCCCGCGATCAGGGTCAGTTGAACGTCGTGCCAGTCGCGTCCGCTGCGGTTGGCGATGCTGGCGCGTGATTCGAATTGCATGCGGCAGCTGCTGCCCGGCTGCAGGGTCGCCACATAGGCGGCGCGCCAGCCGAGGCCGCCGGTGGGGTAGCTGAGCGACGCCTCGGCCTTGCCCGCGCGCGCGGCATCCACGCGCAGGCTGAGGCTGGAGCCCAGCGGAAAGTCACTGTCGGAACTGCGCACCGCAGCGTAGTCCCGCACCAGGGTGGTGCCGGTGACACCGCGGATCAACAGACCGTCGGCGGCGCGCAACAGGGTGCCGCTGGCCAGCGGCTCGCCGCTGCTGCCCAGGACGTCCACGCTGTGGCCGACCAGTGTGCCGAGGGCGGCAGCGCCGCCCAGCGCCAGCAGCAGCCGCTGCGAGACCACGCTGGCGTCGCCGTGCGGAAAGTCGAGTGCGAGTGCTTCGGGGTCGAGGAAATCCGGCAGGTTGCCCAGCACCACGTCGTGGATGCCGGCGCGCAGGGTCAGGGCGCGCTGTTCGTGCACCACGGCATAGCCGTCGTCGACGCGGCTGCTGCCCTGGCTCGCATACAGTGCCGGGCTGTCGCTGCGGTAGACGGTGAGGCTGGCGCCGTCCGCCGCGCGAACCGGTGCGGTTGCGCCCAGCAGCACGGTCGCGGCGATGGCGAGGGACAGCGTGCTGCGATGTGTTGTCGTCATCGGGCGAACTCCATCGTGGAAACCGGACGACCATCATAACGACGGCACGTGAAAGGCGCGCAGGCAGCAGATCACGTCACGGCGATATCGGCTGGCTGGCGCCGGTGGCGAAGGCGCGCACGCTGGCAGGCAGCGCGATGGCCTTGCCGCTGCGCGGGTTCGTCCACACCATCACCACGTGGCCCTCACAATACAGGCAGCTCGCGTCGGTGGCGTCGACGATGCGATGGGCGAGGGTGATCGAGCTGTTGCCCAGGCGGCTGCAATACAACTCGACATGCAGGGTGGCCGGCCAGGGAATCGGCCGACGATAGTGCAGTTCGCTGGCGGCCAGCACCGGTGCCGATTCGCTGTTGATCCAGTCGCGCGCCTGCTGCAACCACTGCAGCCGGGCCTCTTCCAGGTAGGTGAGGTAGGTCGAGTTGTTGACGTGGTCGAAAGCATCCAGGTCGCGCCAGCGCACGGCCAGCGTGGCGACGAACAGCGGCGCGACGGCAGCCGGATCGGTCGGGTTCATGAGTGCTTCTTCCGTGGCATCGGCTTGTACTTGTCGGCCGAGGCGATGTGCCTGGTGGAGGCCTTGACCCGTTTCGCCGCACCGGCTTTCTTCGGCCTGGCCGGCTTCAGGTGCGGCGCGAGGAAATGGCCGGTATGCGAGTGGGCCGTCGCGGCCACGGTTTCCGGTGTGCCGGCGACCAGGATACGACCGCCGCCGGCACCGCCTTCGGGGCCGAGATCAACCACCCAGTCGGCCGTCTTGATGACGTCGAGGTTGTGCTCGATCACCACCACGGTGTTGCCCTGGTCGACCAGCTGATGCAGCACGTCGAGCAATTGCTCGATGTCGTGGAAGTGCAGGCCGGTGGTGGGCTCGTCGAGTATGTACAGGGTGCGGCCGGTGTCGCGCTTGGACAGTTCCTTGGACAGCTTCACGCGCTGCGCCTCGCCGCCGGACAGCGTGGTCGCGCTCTGGCCGAGCTTGATGTAGTCCAGCCCGACCGCGCGCAAGGTGTCGAGCTTGCGGGCGATCGATGGCAGGTTCTCGAACAGCTTCAACGCGTCCTCCACCGTCATGTCGAGCACATCGGCGATGGTGTGGCCCTTGTACAGGATCTCCAGCGTCTCGCGGTTGTAGCGCTTGCCATGGCAGACGTCGCAGGGTACGTAGACGTCGGGCAGAAAATGCATCTCGACCTTGATCATGCCGTCGCCTTCGCAGGCTTCGCAGCGGCCACCGCGTACGTTGAAGCTGAAGCGGCCCGGGGTGTAGCCGCGCGAGCGCGCCTCCGGCACCTGGGCGAACATTTCGCGCAGCGGTGTGAACAGGCCGGTATAGGTGGCCGGATTCGAGCGTGGCGTGCGGCCGATCGGCGACTGGTCGATGTCGACCACCTTGTCGAACAGGTCGATGCCGTCGATGGACTGGTAGGGGGCGGCCTGGGTACCGGCGCCATTCAATTCGGCGGCGGCGATGCGGAACAGGGTGTCGTTGACCAGGGTCGACTTGCCCGAGCCGGAGACGCCGGTGATGCAGGTGAACAGGCCGGCCGGAATCGCCAGGTCGACCTGCTTGAGGTTGTTGCCGCTGGCGCCGTTCAGATGCAGCCAGGAATCGTCGTCGATCGGCTGGCGCCGTTCGGTCGGCACCTCGATCGCGCGCGCGCCGGAGAGGAACTGGCCGGTGACCGAGCGCGGCGAATCGAGCATGTCCTGCACGCTGCCTTGCGCCACGATCTCGCCGCCGTGCACGCCGGCGCCCGGACCGATGTCGAGCACGTGGTCGGCCATGCGGATCGCATCCTCGTCATGCTCGACCACGATCACCGTATTGCCGAGATCGCGCAGCCGGGTCAGCGTGCCGAGCAGGCGCTCGTTGTCGCGCTGGTGCAGTCCGATCGACGGCTCGTCCAGCACGTACATCACGCCGACCAGGCCGGCACCGATCTGCGAGGCCAGGCGGATGCGCTGCGCCTCGCCGCCGGAGAGCGAGTCGGCCTGACGATCGAGCGTCAGATAGTTCAGGCCGACATCGTTGAGGAAGGTCAGTCGTTCGTGGATCTCCTTGACGATCTTCACGGCGATCTCGCCGCGCCAGCCAGTCAGCTTGAGCCCGGCAAAGAACGCCAGCGTGTCGTCGATCGAGCGATGGGTCAGCGAGGGCAGGGCCTGATCGGCAACGAACACGTTGCGCGCCGACCGATTCAGGCGCTGGCCGTCGCAGTCCGGGCAGGGCTGGTCGCTGATGTACTTGGCCAGTTCCTCGCGCACGGCGGCCGATTCGGTTTCCTTGTAGCGGCGTTCCAGGTTCGGCAGGATGCCCTCGAACGGGTGCTCGCGGGTGACCCTGCCGCCGCGCTCGGTGAGGTAGCGGAAGGCGATCTTCTGCTTGCCGCTGCCATGCAATACGGCCTTCTGGACGTCCGCCGGCAGCGCCTGCCACGGCGTGTCCACGTCAAAGCCATAGTGCGCCGCCAGCGACAGGATCAACTGGAAATAGTGCGCGTTGCGGCGATCCCAGCCACGCACGGCGCCGGCGGACAGCGGCAGTTCCGGGTGGCCGACCACGCGTGCCGCATCGAATACCTGGGTTACGCCCAGACCATCGCAACCGGGGCACGCGCCGATCGGCGAGTTGAACGAGAACAGTCGCGGTTCGAGCTCCGGCAGGGAGTAGTCGCAGACCGGGCAGGAGTAGCGCGAGGAGAGCATCTGATCCGCCTGGTCGGTATGGGCCGCTCCAGCGCTTCCTGCGCTCGCGGCATTCGCACGTCCCTGTGCAGCATCCAGATCCGCCAGGATCACCAGCCCGTCACCCAGCCGCAGCGCCGTTTCGAACGATTCGGCCAGGCGCTGCTTGATGTCCTCGCGCGGACGGAAGCGGTCGACCACCACCTCGATCGTGTGCTTCTGGCGCAGGGTCAGTGGTGGCACCGCGTCGAGGTCGTAGACACCGCCGTCGACGCGGGCGCGGACGAAGCCCTGCGCACGCAACTGCTCGAATACCTGCACATGCTCGCCCTTGCGCTCGCGGATCACCGGCGCCAGCAGCATGTAGCGATGCTCCGGGTTCAGCGCCAGCGTGCTGTCCACCATCTGGCTCACCGTCTGCGCTTCCAGCGGAATGCCGTGATCCGGGCAACGCGGCGTGCCTACCCGCGCGTACAGCAGGCGCAGGTAGTCGTACACCTCGGTAATCGTGCCGACGGTGGAGCGCGGGTTGTGCGAGGTGGATTTCTGCTCGATCGAGATCGCTGGCGACAGGCCCTCGATGTGGTCGACGTCGGGCTTCTCCATCATCGACAGGAACTGCCGGGCGTATGCCGACAGCGATTCGACGTAGCGACGCTGGCCTTCGGCATAGATCGTGTCGAACGCCAGCGATGATTTGCCCGAGCCGGACAGGCCGGTGATCACGATCAGCTTGTCGCGGGGAAGATCCAGGTCGAGGTTCTTGAGATTGTGCGTGCGTGCGCCGCGGATGCGTATGGTGTCCATTGCGCCGGGATATGGGGGGGATCCTTTACTATACCAAGGAGTTTTGTCAGTTCAGCGAATCCGCATCGCCGGATCGGCGCGGGCAGGGTTCTCCATGTCGCAGTCGCCGTGACCGACGCCGGCTATTGCTGCCATCATGTCGGTTTGCGACCAAGCCACGGGAGAGGGAGATGCGCAAGCGGACAGGAATCGCGACACTGGTGATGCTGGCGCTGGCCGGCCCCGGTCAGGCTCTGGCGGCGGCGCCCAGTGGGCAGCAGGTGCGCCAGTTGTTCGATGCGATGCACATGAGCCAGATGTTCGGCCAGATGAATGCACAGATGGCCGGCATGATGGGCAAGTCGGTTCCCTGCGTGCCCGCTTCGTACTGGCAGAGTTTCATCGACGCCAGCAGCACCGAGCAGTTGCTGCAGCAACTGGTGCCGATCTACCAGCGCCACTTCACCGCGAAGGACGTCGCCGGCCTGCTCAGGTTCTACAAATCGCCGCTGGGGCAGAAGGTGATCACCCAGATGCCGGTGACCATGGCCGAGGCGATGAAAGTGGGCCAGGATTGGGGTCGCCAGCGTGGCGAGACCCTGATCCGGGCGCTGCAACAGAAGGGCACCCTCGATGCCGCTGGTCGTTGTCCGGCCAGCCCCGCGGCCGGCGTGTCCGCGCCGCCGGCAAAGGTCGGCGCCCACTGAGGCAGTGGCCGGGCCTGGCGGGCAGGATCTGGTCAGTGTTTGACCAGAGCGCTGCAGCGTCGTTATAATCCGCGGTTCGTCAGGCCCGGGTTCGGGTCATGGCGACACCCAAGAGAATAACGACAGAAGGGCATTCCCATGAGTTACGCAGTCATCAAGACTGGCGGCAAGCAATACCGCGTCATGCAGGGCGACGTCCTGCGCGTGGAGCTGCTGACCGCCGAAGAAGGCGCCAGCGTGAGCTTCGACCAGGTGTTGATGGTCGGCTCCGGCGAGTCGGTCACCGTTGGTGCGCCGGTCGTCGAAGGTGCCACCGTCAGCGCCACCGTGCGCAAGCACGGCCGTGCCGACAAGGTCCGCATCATCAAATTCCGCCGCCGCAAGCACTACAAGCGTCAGCAGGGTCACCGTCAGCATTTCACCGAAATCGAGATCACGGGCATCAACGCCTGAGCAACTGGAGCATTGAGTCATGGCACATAAAAAGGGCGTAGGTTCCAGCCGCAATGGTCGCGATTCGAACCCGAAATATCTGGGCGTGAAGATCTACGGTGGCCAGGCGATCGAGGCCGGCAACATCATCGTGCGTCAACGCGGTACCCAGTTCCACCCGGGCAACGGTGTTGGCCTGGGTCGCGACCACACGCTGTTCGCGCTGGTCGATGGCACCGTCAAGTTCACCGTTCGCGGCGACAAGAATCGCCGTTTCGTCGACGTCGTGCAGGCGTAAGTCTTTCGCGAAGCGACAGCGAAGGCCCCGCTTCGGCGGGGCTTTTGTTTTTGAAGCGGGGAACAGGGAACGCGGAACACATCCTTCCCGCTACTCTGTGACAACTACTCCCTGCTGCTGTTGCTGTTGCTCCAGCTTTTGTTTTTGGCCGTTCCCCGTTCCCCGTTCCCCGTTCCCCCGGACCCACCCATGAAATTCGTCGACGAAGCACATATCAAAGTCCAGGCCGGTGACGGCGGCAATGGCTGCATCAGCTTCCGTCGCGAGAAGTTCATTCCGTTCGGTGGCCCCGATGGCGGCGATGGTGGCTTTGGCGGCTCGATCTGGCTGGAGGCCGACGAAGGCCTCAACACCCTGGTCGATTTTCGCCATCAGCGCAGCTTCAAGGCGCAACGCGGGCAGAACGGCATGGGCAGCCAGATGTACGGCAAGGGCGGTGAGGACACCACCATCCGTGTGCCGGTCGGCACCATGATCACCAATGTCGACACCGACGAGGTGATCGGCGACTTGACCCGCCATGGCCAGCGCATGCTGGTGGCGCAAGGCGGCAAGGGTGGTCTGGGCAATATCCATTTCAAGACCTCGGTGAACCGTGCGCCGCGCAAGGCGACGCCTGGCACGCCGGGTGACGCGCGCGAGTTGAAGCTGGAACTTCGCTTGCTGGCCGACGTCGGCCTGCTCGGCTTTCCCAATGCCGGCAAGTCCACCTTCATTCGGGCGGTTTCCGCGGCCACCCCGCGGGTGGCCGACTATCCGTTCACCACCCTGCATCCCAACCTGGGTGTGGTCAGCCTGGGCACTGACCAGAGCTTCGTGATCGCCGATATTCCCGGCCTGATCGAGGGCGCCTCCGAAGGCGCCGGCCTGGGCATCCAGTTTCTGCGCCACGTGGCTCGCACCAGCCTGCTTCTGCATCTGGTCGACATAGCTCCGATCGATGGCTCGAACGTGGCCGATCAGGTGCGTGCGATCGAGCGGGAGCTGGAGAAATTCAATCCGGAGCTGCTGGAACGCCCACGCTGGCTGGTGCTGAACAAGGCCGACATGCTGGCAGAGAGCGAGCGGGCCGAGGTGGCGGCAAAGATCATCGCCGAGTTGAACTGGACCCAGCCCTGGTTCCTGGTCTCGGCGATCGCCCGCGAGAACACCATGGCGGTGTGCCAGCAGGTGCAGCGATTCTTCGAGTCGCAGCGCGAAGCCACTGCAGGGCGGACCGAAATGCTGCAGGGCGACGTGCGCCTGCGCGGTGAGGAGGCGCCGCCGCAAGGCTGATCGGCGAAGTCGATGGCAGGGCGGCGCCGGGCCTGGTGGGTTCGGCGACAAAGTGTGGCGGTCGCTCATGATGTGCGGCGATGAAGGCGCTGAGCGGGCGTTGCTTGCGATTGATAACGAGAATGATTATCATAAACTCCACTTGGTCTTGAGTGGGTCACGTCGATGCGCGGGTTTTTCATCGCTGCCAGCCTGATGCTTGCCGGTTTTTCCGTGCATGCAGGCGAAATGCCGGAATACACCCTGGTGATCAGCAATCACCGCTACCAGCCGACCGAGCTGAAGGTGCCTGCGGGCGTCAAGTTCAGACTGCTGGTGGAAAACCGCGACGCTACGCCGGAAGAGTTCGAGAGCACCGAGTTCAGCCGCGAGAAGATCGTGATGCCGAACAGCTCGGCGCGGATCTATGTGGGACCGCTTGCTGCCGGGCGTTACAAGTTCTTCGGCGACTTCCATCAGGACACGGCGCAAGGCGCGCTGGTGGTGGAGTAGCCCCATGCCAGGTATCGCACTGCTGGTTTTTCGGGAAGTCCTGGAAGCTGCCCTGATCATCACCATCGTCTGTGCGGCCACCCGCGGGGTACCGCGGCGCGGGCTGTTTGTCGCTGGCGGCCTGATCCTCGGTGTGCTGGGCGCGATGCTGGTGGCGCTGTTCGCCGGCGCACTGGCGAACGCCTTCAGCGGTGTCGGCCAGGAAGTCTTCAACGCCAGCGTGCTGCTGGCTGCCGTCGCCATGATCAGCTGGCATGTGCTGTGGATGTCCAGCCATGGACGGGCGATGGCGCTGGAGATGAAGGCGCTGGGAGGTGCCGTTCAGAGCGGTTCCAGCTCGTTGATGATGCTGTTGCTGGTGGTAGCGCTGGCTGTGTTGCGCGAGGGCTCCGAGGTCGTGTTGTTCCTGTATGGCATGGTGGCCGGTGGCGCGGTGGGTGTGCTCGGCGGGCTGGCGCTGGGCGTGATCGCAGGCACCGCGGTGGGCTTCGCCCTGTACTTCGGTCTGTTGCGGATTCCGCTGCGCCATTTCTTCAGCGCAACCAACGCGATGCTGGTGTTGCTGGCGGCGGGCCTGGCGTCATCGGCGGCACGCTATCTGGTGCAGGCCAATCTGCTGCCGGCGCTGACCGACCCGCTGTGGGACAGTTCCTGGCTGTTGTCGAATGGTTCGCTGGCGGGGCAGACGCTGCATATCCTGATCGGCTACGACGCCCGTCCGTCCGGAATCATGCTGGTGTTCTATGCCGCCACCCTGATGATCCTGATCGGCGGCATGCGCTGGCTCGCTCGTCCGGCCGCCCCGCGTGCCGGCCACGCGGCCGCCGCGCTCGCAACGCAACCCCAGTCCTGATTCCACCGGCCGACCACGCCGTCGCGGTTTGCCGCCGCGAGCGGGTGCGATGTACCCGATTTACCCCAACCCGGCTCCGAGGAAGCTCCTGCATGGCCGTCCATTCCCGATTCTCCTGCGGTACCCACCTGACGCTGCTTGCTGTCGTCACGCTGGCAGGTGCCGGGCGTGCGCATGCCGACGACTTCATCGTGTATTCGCCGCACGTCATCGCCACCCAGAGCGAGGTCGAGCTGCGCGGCTTCGACGTCAGCGATGGCCGCGGCGACTACCACGGCGAACGCGCCGCCGAGCTGTCCGTGGCGCATGCGTTCACCAGCTGGTGGAAACCCGAGCTGTACCTGGCCGAGTACGAAAAGCAGCCGGGCACGGGTGGCAAGCTGGTCGGCTACGAGTTCGAGAACACCTTCCAGCTGACCGAGCCGGGCCGCTATTGGGCGGACTTCGGCCTGCTGGCGTCCTACGGACACCCGAAGGGTGGCGGCCCCGGCGAACTCGAGTTCGGGCCGCTGATCGAGAAGACCGTCGGCCGCTTCGACCATCGGGTCAACCTGATCTGGGAAAAGCAGGTCGGCGCGGGCGCCGCGCCCAGAGCCGAATTCCGCTACAGCTACGCCGGCACCTATGCCGTGTCGGGCGCATTCCGCCCGGGCGTCGAGGCTTATGGCCGTCCTGACGATCATGCCTACCAGGCCGGCCCGATCGTGACCGGCGAGTGGCACGTACCGCACGGCAGCGGCAACCTGGAGTACCGCTTCGGCCTGCTGCTGGGCATCAACCCGGCCGCCCCGCGTCGCACCTGGCTGGCCCAGCTCGAATACGAGTTCTTCTGAGCCAGCCGTCGCCGTCGCGCTACATGCGGAACACGCCGTAGCGCTGCGGTTCGATCGGTGCATTCATCGAGGCGGAGATCGCCAGCCCCAGCACACGGCGGGTGTCGACCGGGTCGATGATGCCGTCGTCCCACAGTCGTGCGCTGGCGTAATAGGGATGACCCTGGCGCTCGTACTGGTCCCGGATCGGCGACTTGAAGGCTTCCTCCTCGTCGGCGCTCCAGCTCTTGCCGGCGGCTTCCAGGCCATCGCGTTTCACCGTGGCCAGCACGGACGCCGCCTGCTCGCCACCCATCACGCTGATGCGCGCGTTCGGCCACATCCACAGGAAGCGGGCACCGTAGGCGCGGCCGCACATCG
>JAJXYE010000270.1 GCA_021780735.1 Pseudomonadota bacterium
GTCAACCCTGCAGCCGAAGATGGCTTCGATTCGCGCCTGGAATCGCTAGTCCCCGAGTGCCTTTTTCTGCTGGACAAGGGCACGGATATTGGCCATGCCGTCGTCGTTGATGTCGCGTTCGAACAGCGCGCGGAATGCGGATCGGCGATCGCAGGGCTGTCCTGGGGGTCTGTAGCGTATTGTCGCGCTGAACGCCGCCGCGGCGCGCCACGTCGGATGCTCGCTTTGCCATGCCGGGTGTGCTACCAATGGCGGCTTGGAACCGAGCGATGCACGGGAGCTGGCGATGTCGGCAGTCATGCGGCCCGACGAAAAGTCCACCGGACCCGCCGCGCACGAGGCGGAGGCGCGGGTTTGCGCCTTGCTGGTCGAGCGCGGGCGGCTGAAGCAGGACGACCTGGCGCGCGCCGAACGCCTGCTGGTAGAGGCCCCGGAAGCCCGATTGACCGCACTGTTGGCGCGGCTGGGACTGGTGTCGGAACGTGACCTGGCCGAGGCCTGGTCGGAAATGCTGCATCTGCCGCTGCTTGCATTGAAGGATGCGCCGAACACTCCGCCGGAGGCGACGTTATCGGTGCGGTTCATGAAGCAGTACCACGCGGTGCCGGTAGCCGAATCCGACACCACGTTGCAACTGGCCACGGCCGATCCGGGCGACGCCTATGTCACGCACGCGGTGCAGCTTGCCTGCGGCAAGCCGGTGTCGCTGGTGGTGGCGGCGCGTTCGGACATCGACGACTTGATCGAGCGATGGTTCGGCGCCGGCCGCAGCGCGCTGGGCACCATAGTGGAAGGCCTGGAAGGCGAGGGTGCGGCGTCGGGCGACGACGACATCGAGCACCTGCGCGACCTCGCGTCCGAGGCGCCGGTGATCCGGCTGGTGAACCTGCTGATCCAGCGCGCGGTGGAGGCGCGCGCTTCGGACATCCACATCGAGCCGTTCGAGAGCCGGTTGAAGGTGCGCTACCGCATCGACGGCGTGCTGCACGAGGTCGAGGCGCCGCCGGCCTCGTCCACCGCCGCGGTGATCTCGCGCATCAAGATCATGGCGCGCATGAACATCGCCGAGCGCCGCCTGCCGCAGGACGGCCGCATCATGCTCCGGGTGCAGGGCAAGGAACTGGACCTGCGCGTGTCGTGCATCCCGACGAGCTTTGGCGAATCGGTGGTGATGCGCATCCTGGATCGCGGCAGCGTGGTGCTGGAATTCGATTCTCTGGGCTTCGACGAGCACACTTTGCCGGCGTTCATGCGGGTGCTGGAGCAGCCGCACGGCATCCTGCTTGTGACCGGTCCGACCGGTTCGGGCAAGACCACCACCCTGTACACGGCGCTGTCGAAGATCAACACGCCGGATCGCAAGATCATCACGGTGGAGGATCCGGTCGAGTACCAGATCGAAGGCATCAACCAGATGCAGGTGAAGCCGCAGATCGGGCTGGACTTCGCCGGCGCGCTGCGCTCGATCGTGCGCCAGGATCCGGACGTGATCATGATCGGCGAGATGCGCGACCTGGAGACCTGCAAGATTGCGATCCAGTCGGCGCTGACCGGGCACCTTGTGCTGTCCACGCTGCACACGAATTCGGCAGCCGGCGGCCTGACCCGCCTGCTCGACATGGGCGTCGAGGACTACCTGATCGCGTCCACGGTGAATGCGATCCTTGCGCAGCGGCTGGTGCGCAGGCTCGATCCCGCCAGCCGCGAAGCCTACGAACCACTGCCGGAGCTGGTCGCGGAACTTGGGTTGGACAAACTCACCGACCGGCGCCCGCTACGGTTGTATCGCCCGAAACCATCCGCCGACAATCCGAGCGGCTTCCGCGGACGGCTCGCGATCATCGAGCAGCTGACCCTGAACGATGCGCTGCGCCGCCTGCTGATGCAGCACGCGGGCGCTTCCGACATCGAGCGCGCCGCGCGCCAGGGCGGCATGCGCACGATGTATGAGGACGGCCTACGCAAGGCGCTTGCGGGTATCACGACAGTCGAGGAAGTCTTGCGCGTGACGCAGGAAGAATGATGAATTTCCGGGTAACCTGCTGCGCTTGGCAGCTTGCGCGCCGGCGGTGCTCGGAATGCTCATGCACTGGCGTGTACACTCCACTTATGCAGCTCCGGCGTCACGCAGTCTGCCGGCGCTCGCGACGTTTTTCCGGAAATTCATGGCTTGATCGTGAGTTGCAGGTAATGTGATGGCGTCGTTCCGCTACAAGGCCGTCACGCCTTCCGGCGAAACCGTGGAAGGCCGGATGGACGCGGCGTCGGTCGATGACGTGATCGCGCGCCTGCAGGAGCAGGGCAACGTGCCGCTGGAGGCGGGCGATGCCGCGGGCGGCGGTTCGCTGCTGGGCGGCCTGCGCCGGAAGACACTGTCCGGTTCGGCGCTGGTGCAGTTCACCGAGCAGCTCGGCATCCTGCTGCACGCAGGCCTGCCACTTGACCGCGCGCTGCAGATGCTGCTGGAGCTGCCCGAGGGCGAACGCGCGCGGCACGTGGTCGAGCGCATCCGCGACCGCGTGCGCGGCGGCAGTTCGTTGTCGCGCGCGATGGAAGAAGAGCACGGCGTGTTCGGCAAGCTCTACCTCAACATGGTGCGCGCGGGCGAGGCCGGCGGCGCGCTGGACGCGGCGCTGGCGCGGCTGGCCGATTACCTGGAGCGCGCGCGCAAGCTGCGCGAGAGCGTGATCGGTGCGCTGGTTTATCCCGCGTTCCTGCTGTTCGGCGTGCTGGGCGCGCTGATCCTGCTGCTGGCGTTCGTGTTGCCGCAGTTCGTGCCGATCTTCCAGGACATGGACGTCAAGATCCCGCTGATCACGCGGGTGCTGATGGGATTTGGCACCTTCCTGCACGACTGGGGTTTGTTGCTGTTGGCAGCGTTGGTGGTGGCGGGCCTGTATGCCGGCGCGCGCATGCGCGACCCCGCGGTGCGGCGTGCGTTCGATGCGAGGCTGTTGCGGGCGAAGGTGTTCGGCCCACTGCTGCTGAAGGTCGACACGGCGCGCCTGATGCGCACGCTCGGTTCGATGCTGAAGAACGGCGTATCGCTGCTGGCGGCGCTGGGCATCGCGCGCCAGGTGGTCGCCAACCGCGAACTCGGCGCCCAGCTCGAACCCACGACCGAGGCGGTGAAGGGTGGCGATTCGCTTTCGCACGCGCTGGCCGCGCACACCGGGTTCCCCAAGCTCGCGATCCAGATCACCAGCGTCGGCGAGGAATCGGGCACGCTCGACGATATGTTGTTGCGCGCCGCCGACACCTACGATGCCGAAGTGAAATCGGCGATCGACAAGATGCTGTCGGCGCTGGTGCCGATCCTGACCATCGTGATGGCGCTGCTGGTGGCCGGCATCATGATGTCCATCCTGCTGCCGCTGCTGAGCCTGACCGGAAGCATCCATTGAAACATCCGGTTCATCCCGCGTGGGGCAGGCTGTTGGCGACGGCCGTGCAAC
>JAJXYE010000052.1 GCA_021780735.1 Pseudomonadota bacterium
TAACCGGGGTGGAGGAGCTCTGATCCCGATCACGCCGGCCTGAGCCGGCCGTCGTATGCTCGGAGTCTTCCGTTCGGGAGACCCCTATGAGCATCCTGGTCAAACGCATCCATGAGCCCGCCGCCAAGACCGACGGCTATCGCGTGCTGGTCGACCGACTGTGGCCGCGCGGGCTGAAGAAAGAGACTGCGGCGCTGGATCGGTGGGCGAAGGAACTGGCGCCGACCAGCACCCTGCGCACTTGGTTCGGTCATGCGCCGGAGCGCTGGGACGGTTTCCGCCATCGCTACGCCTGCGAACTGGATGCGCTGGTCGAACACTGGCAGCCGCTGGCCGAACGGGCCGCGCGGCACCCGGTCACCCTGCTTTACGCCGCCCGCGACGAGGAACACAACAACGCGGTGGCGCTGCAGGCCTACCTGCAGAACTGGCTGCGCACGCACGGTCCGCGTTGACCGCGACGGCCGTCGCGGTCAGGGTGAGCGCAGCGAATTCGGGTTGCGCGGCCATTCGGCCAGCGCCTTGCGTGCCTGTACGCGGCCGCGCTCGATCAGCTCGCGGGCGCGATAGAACTCGTACACGCTGGCGATGTTGCGCGGCAGCTCGATCAGCAGATCCGGCTCGTACGCCGCCAGCCGCAGGCGCGCCAGATTCGCCTGCATCAGATCCATCGCCTGGGTCAGCGTTTCGAAGGTGCCCGGCCCACGGGACTGGCCGCCTTTGTTCGGCATCAGCCGGTTGAGGAACTCACCAATCCGGTGCCGGTAGCCGTCTTCGTCGACAGGTTCGCGTTCAACCGGCGGCGCAGCGGTCACGGTCTCGCTCGATCCGTCCACGCTGACCGCGATCAGGTAGTCGGCGCGGATCCCGATCAACGGCGTCACCGGCACCGGATTGAGCAGCGCCCCGTCGACCAGGCGACGGCCATGCAAGGGGTGCGGACGGAACACGGTAGGCACCGAGATCGAGGCGCGAACCGCCTCGAACAGGCTGCCGTGACTCAACCACACCTCGCGCTCGCGATCGAGGTCGGTGGCCACCGCGGTGAAGGCCAGCGGCAGATCCTCGATCCGGGTGTCACCCATCAGTCCGCGCAACGTACCGATGATGCGCTCGCCCTTGATCAGGCCGCCGCCGGAGAATGTCCAGTCGACCAGCCGCAGCACATCGAAGCGGGCCAGCTCACCGACCCAGTCGCGGTACACCTCGAGCTTGCCCATCGCATGGATGCCGCCGATCAACGCACCCATCGAGGTGCCGGCGATTGCCACGATGTCGAAGCCGTTCGCCTCGATTTCCTCGATCACGCCGATGTGCGCCAGCCCCTTGGCACCGCCCGCGCCCAGGGCCAGCGCGACGGTCGGTCTGGCGGCGGCGCCATCGGCGACGTTTCCGGCATGACTCATGCGACAACTCCGATAACGAAAACCAAGCGCGGCACCGTTATCCTGACCACCCGCGCCGCCCAGCATGAACTGCCGGCGGACGTACACGGCGGCACCGATGCCAACTGCCGATGCGCTGGCGGTCAGGATGAGGGCCGACCGGCACCACCGCAAGACCCTGGAGCAAGCATGCGCGATACCGACCAAGCCCTGACCCGACTGCCCGTCGCGGCCCTGCTGCGGACTCACGCGTGAGCTGGCAGGCCTGGGCCACGCTGGCCGTCATTCTGACGGCGATGGTGCTGTTCGCCAGCGAAAAGGTGCGTATCGATCTGGTCGCGCTGATTACCCTGGGCGTGCTGGTGACGCTTGGCATCGTCAGCCCGACCGAAGCGCTGTCCGGCTTCAGCAACGAGGCAACGGTGACCGTGGCGGCGATGTTTGCGCTGAGCCTGGGCATCGAGCGCTCCGGTGCGCTGGAACCGCTCAGTCGTCTGCTGATGAAGATCAGGCGCCCGTGGTTGCTTACCCTGGTGGTGATGCTGGTGATCGCTCCCCTGGGCGCCTTCATCAAGAACATTGCGCTGGTGGCAACCTTCCTGCCGCTGGTGCTGCGGGTTTGCCAGCGCACGCATACTTCACCGGCGCGGATCCTGATGCCGATGGCCTATGCCGCGCAGATGGGCGGCGTGTGCACCCTGATCGGCACCTCGTCCAACCTGCTCGCCGACACCCTGGCGCAGAAGCACGGACTGGCACCGATCGGCGTGTTCGAGATGACCCAGCTCGGCGCCCTGCTCGGGGTGGCCGGCATCGTCTATCTGATGCTGGTCGGGCGCTGGCTGCTGCCCAGGCACATCGAAGCGCGGCAGCCGGAGGAGCTGGAAATCGGCAAGTACGTTGCGGAGCTGGAAATCACCGTCGATTCGCCGCTGATCGGCAAGATGATCGCCGACGCCAAACTCGGCGAGAAGTACGGCGTTTATCCACTGGAGCTGCTGCGCGGTGAGCGGCGCATGTGGTCGCCGCGGTCGCAGCAGCTCAACGCCGGCGATGTGCTGCTGGTGCGCGGCGACTGGGACAAGATCGAGGAGTTCCGGCGCAGCGCCAGGTTGCGCAATGCGCCGGAACAACACTACGACCAGGGAAATCAACGGCCGCGCGTGCTGGCCGAGATGATCGTGGCACCGGCCAGCGCAGTGGAAGGCCGCCGCTTTGCCGAATCCGGTGTGGGCTGGCGCAACAACGCCACCCTGCTGGCGATCCATCGCCGCGGCGAGGTGCTTCGCAACAAACTCAGCGATGTCAATCTGGCCGCTGGCGACGTGCTGATGGTGCTGGTCGATGTGGATCGCATGGCGCAGTTGCGCGGGGAGGAATCCTTCATCGTGCTGAGCGAGCGCGAGGACGCGCACCGAACACCGCACAAGGCGCTGGTCGCGGTAGCGATCATGGCCGCCGTGGTGCTGATCTCCGGACTGCACTGGCTGCCGATCCCGATCGCCGCGATCTGCGGCGCCATCATGATGGCCCTGACCGGCTGCTTTGGGCGCAAGGACGTCTATGTGGGCATCGACTGGAAGATCATCATCCTGCTCGGCGCCATCCTGCCGTTGGGCATCGCGATCGAAAAGACCGGCCTCTCGACCACGGTGGTGCAGATGAGCATGGGCCTGGTCGGCGATCACGGCCCGCTGGCCGCGCTGCTGATGATCTACCTGCTTACCGCCCTGCTCACCGAGCTGATGGGGCACAACCCGTCGGTGGTGTTGATGGTCGGCATTGCGGTCTCGGTGGCGCACGCGGTACACGCTGATCCACGCCCGTTCGTGATCGCCGTGGCGTTCGCCGCGGCGACGTCGTTCGCGACCCCGGTCGGTTACCCCACCAACACCATGGTCTATTACGCCGGCGGTTACCGCTTCATGGACTTCATGAAGGTCGGCATACCGCTGATCCTGATGTTCTGCGCGCTATCGATGTGGCTGATCCCGCACTTCTGGCCGTTTCATCCGGCTCGATAGGGCAGTGCGCTCTTTGCCTTTGCCCCCTCTCCCCG
>JAJXYE010000312.1 GCA_021780735.1 Pseudomonadota bacterium
ACGACCAGCAAGGTGATCATCGACGCCACCGCCAGCACGACACTGGCAGCGTGTCATCCCGAATGGCTGGCGCGCGGCCATCACGTGGTCACCGCCAGCAAGGCGCTGGCTGGTGGCGATCTGGCCGGCTGGCGCGCGCTGCAGGCGGCCAGCGCGCGTGACGCCCGCTACGGCGATTCAGCCACGGTCGGTGCCGGCCTGCCGGTACTGGCTACGCTGCGCCGTCTGCGCGCCTGCGGCGACCGTCTGCTGGCGCTGGAAGGCGTGTTCTCCGGATCGCTGTCGTGGCTGTTCAATCAGTACGACGGCACGCGCCCGTTCTCGGTGCTGCTGCGCGAGGCACACGAACGCGGTTACACCGAGCCCGACCCGCGCGCGGACCTGTCCGGCGAGGACGTCGCGCGCAAGCTGCTGATCCTCGCCCGCAACGCCGGCTTCGCGCTCGATCGCGACGTCGTGGAGGTGACAAGCCTGGTGCCCGAGTCGCTGCGCGCGCTGGATACCGAGGCCTTTCTCGATCGGCTGGAGGCCCTCGACGCCGCGCTGGCCGCACGCCATGCGCAAGCAGCCGCGCGCGGACGCGTGCTGCGTCATCTCGCGCGCCTCGACCGCCAGGGCCGCGCCCGCGTCGGGCTGACCGACGTGCCGGCCGAGCACCCCGCCGCGCGTCTGCGCGGCACCGACAACCTGTTCGCGCTGACCACTACCCGCTACCGCGCGCAGCCGCTGGTGATCCAGGGCCCCGGCGCCGGCCCCGAAGTCACCGCGCAGGCCCTGCTGGGGGATGTGCTGGCGCTGGGGTGAGGGGGGCTAGCACGATCTCGTTGCCCTGTCCCACCTGCGCCGTTCAATGTCCGGTGATGCGCTCGGCCTCAGCCTCGTCCGGTGGCACCAGCGGCTGGTATGGGTGCGCCCGCGCCTCCCGCTGGGCGGCCTCAACCGACGGCGTGCGCCAGCCGGAGTTGACGCCCCACAGGAAGAACGCCAGTCCGATGATCGCCACCACGACCAGATCCCAGCCGTAGGGGATGAGGCCGATGCCGCCGAACTTGGGACTGCCGATCTTGGAAACGGCCGCCAGCGCGATCAGGTAGAACGCCAGCCACCAGGCGCCCTTCATCTGGCGACCGAAGTCGTGCCAGCCACTCTTGGCCTGGTAGTAGAAGTACACCGGCAGCGCCACCACGACCAGCAGGATGATCTCGCCGGTCAGCGGCCACTTGGCCCAGTACAGCAGTTCGGCCGACATGATGAAGGCGACGCCGGCGAGGATCGGCAGGCCGACCAGGCGAAACGGGCGATGCAGTTCCGGTGCGGTGCGGCGCAGCGTCATCACGCTGACCGGGCCGGTGAGGTAGGAGATGATCGTGGCCACCGAGATCACCGCCGCCAGCGAATCCCAGCCGCGGAAGAAGAACAGGAACAGGAACGCCACCACCAGGTTCAACCACATCGCGGGACGCGGCACGCCCCACTTCGGATGCACCGAGCCGAAGATCCTCGGCAGCGTGCCATTGCGCTCCATGCCGTAGATCATGCGTGCGGTGGACGCGGTATAGGTCATGCCGGTGCCGCTGGGGCTGACGAAGGCGTCGGCGTAGAGCAGGATCGCCAGCCAGTTGAGGTTGACGATCACCGCCAGCTCCGCGAACGGCGAGCTGAAGTTGATGCCGTGCCAGCCGGCCCTGGCCAGCAGGTCCGGCGGCACCGCGCCGAGGTAGGCGATCTGCAGCAGCACATACACCACGGTGGCGATCAGGATCGCGCCGATGATCGCGAACGGAATGCTGCGCCCCGGGTCGCGTGCCTCGCCGGCCAGGTTCACCGGACTCTGGAACCCGTTGAAGCTGAACACGATGCCGGCGGTGGCCACCGCGGTGAGGATGGCGGCGAAGTCGTTCGAGTGCGTGCCGCCGTTTGCGCCCACGGCGAAGTTGTCGGCGTGGAAGCCGCTGGCGATCAGCGCCACGCCGGTGACGGCGGGGATGATCAGCTTGATCAGGGTGATCAGGCTGTTGGAGCGCGCGAACAGCTTCACGCTCCAGAAGTTCAGCAGGAAATACACCACCACCAGTGCCGCCGCGATGGCCAGGCCGGTGTGACTGAGTTCGCCGTGCGCGCCAGGCATTGCATGGTAGAGATCCTGCGCCCACGGCCATTTCCAGCCGGCCATGTACTGCACCGAGGCCTCGGCCTCGACCGGAATCACCGACACGATCGCGATCCAGTTGGCCCAGGCGGCGATGAAGCCGACCAGCGAACCGTGCGAGTAGTGGCCGTAGCGCACCATGCCCCCGGTCTCGGGAAACATCGCGCCCAGCTCGGCGTAGGTCAGCGCGATGGTCATGATGATCGCCGCGCCCAGTACCCAGGCCCAGATCGCGCCGGGACCGGCCAGCCGGGCGGCGTTCCAGGCGCCGAACAGCCAGCCCGAGCCGATGATCGAGCCCAGCCCGGTGAACAGCAGTGCCCAGGGGCCGACCTCGCGGCGCATCGGAATGGACGTGGAAGCTTGGGGCTGCGGCATGCGCTACTCCTGCGGGCGACGGGCGTCGCCGGTCATGGCACGGATCGAACGGAATCCCCCGAATCATGCGATGAGCGGCGTGGACCCGACCACGGCATGACTCGGGATTGTCGCAGCCGCGCCCGACGCTGTCAGCACGCGGCGCTTGCCGCCCTGCCGTGGCTCTCAGTCTTCAAGCGACAGATCGCCCTGCGCATGCGTCGTCAATGCAGCACGTGCCCGCGAGAACGACAGCAACTCGCTCATGCGTGCGCCTTTCTGCTGCCAGTCGTGAAACAGAGACTCGCCGACCAAGGCGTAATGCCAGGCGCGTTCACCGCGAAGATCGGGGGTCAGCGCATTGACCCGTTCGCACCAGGTCACTGCGGCCTTCAGTTTGCGCTGCACATTGGGGTGCGTGACCTGCTGCTGCGCCTTGGTTTCGACGAGGTAGATGCCGTCACCCGTGCGCACGATGAAATCGGGTATGTACAACGCTGACAGGCCGTCATTCTTGACATAGCGAAGCCGTACGAAGTCGTGGCGGTTCTCGCTGATCTTGCAGAATGCCTCCACGCTGGCGTCCGTCTGTGCCCATTCGATGAACGCACGTTCCAGCCCGCCGCTGCGCGTGGGGTAGGGCAGGCGTTCGTAGATGCACTTGGACACTTCCGCAGACGCACTCTCGCGCACCATCAGTCGGGGCACTTCCGATAGCCGGCGATGGCGAACCTCGGTGGTACCGGTCGTGCTGCGCTCCTCGGCGCGGACCAGTGCCAGTCCGAAGATGCGCACGATGTGCTCCACCACAGGCTGCAGCAGAAGCAGGCGCCAGCCCTCGTTAGCGAAGGGTTCGAATGTTTCGGCGAACAGCCGCTCGCGGATGTAGTCGTCCAGCGCCGTCGCCAGCGCGACCGTATGCATCTGCAGGTA
>JAJXYE010000331.1 GCA_021780735.1 Pseudomonadota bacterium
CCCGCATGCTGGTATTGCATCGCCTCGGGTCTGCTGACTGACGTTGCCACGCAATTGTGCACCGCTGGTTCGGCGCCTGCAATGGCGTGTTGAACTGATCAGCTCCTGCTCCCTGTGCCCGACCGAACTGCTCGAAAATCCCTCACGCGCTGTTCACGGCCATGCCCTGCTGGTCGCGGCGGGGCATGCCTTGCACGGATGCAGGGCATGCACTCCCTTCAGCTACGTGCACATGCCTGATCTTGCTATAGTTGGAGCTGGACACCCTTGTCTGCTCATCGACAACATCTTGCGCTGCGAATATCCATCCGGCGGTGGTGTCGCGGCCGGAAATGGCACGCCGATGCGCCATGCCCGGCGTGCACATCCGGGTTTCCCGCTTTCCAATCATTCGAGTACCGATCGTGTCCCTCTTTGCATCCGTAGAAATGGCTCCCGGCGATCCGATCCTGGGCCTGACCGAAACCTATCTGGCCGACTCCCGCCCGAACAAGATCAATCTTGGTGTGGGTATCTACGTCGACGAACAGGGCCGCATCCCCTTGCTGCAATCGGTGCATGAGGTGGAGCAGGCGATGGCAGCGAAGGCACGGCCGCGTGGCTACCTGCCGATCGACGGCCTGCCGGCTTACACCGAGCTCACCCGGAAATTGCTGTTCGGCGCCGATTCGGCGTTGCTGCAGGCAGGGCGGGTGGCGACAGCGCAGACCATCGGTGGCAGTGCCGCGTTGCGGGTCGGCGCCGATCTGCTGCGGCAGGTTGCCGGCAGCGGCGCGAAGATCGCGATCAGCAACCCGAGCTGGGGCAATCATCACGTGGTGTTCCGCACCGCCGGCTTCGAGTTGCTCGACTATCGCTACTACGACGCGGTCAGTCATGGCCTCGACTTCGCCGGCATGCTGGAGGATCTGGGCCGGCTGGAGCCGGGCACCGTGGTACTGCTGCACGCGTGCTGCCACAACCCCACCGGCGTCGACCTGGACGTGGCGCAGTGGCAGCAGGTGATTGCGCTGCTGCAGGAGCGCAATTTGCTGCCGTTCATCGACATCGCCTATCAGGGCTTTGATCAGGGCACCGAAGCCGATGCCGGCGCGATCCGCCTGCTGGCGGAGTCCGGGATCGAGGCTTTCGTGGTCGCCAGTTCGTATTCGAAGTCGTTCTCGCTGTACGGCGAGCGGGTGGGCGCCCTGTCGATGGTCGGCGCCGACCGCGACGAGGCAGCGCGGTTGCTGTCCAAGGTCAAGCAGACGATCCGTGCGAATTACTCCAGCCCCGCCGCGCATGGCGCCAGCCTCGTGGCCGGCGTGCTCGGCAGTGCCGAGCTGCGTGCCCGCTGGGAGCAGGAGCTGGGCGGCATGCGCAGTCGCATTCACGCGATGCGTGCCGGTCTGGTGGAAAAACTGGCCGCGGCCGGTGCGCCCGACTTCAGCTTCATCCAGCGCCAGGCCGGCATGTTCTCCTATTCGGGCCTGAGCAAGGCACAGGTGCTGCGTCTGCGCGAGGAGCACGCGATCTACGCGCTGGACAGCGGCCGCATCTGCGTGGCCGCGCTGAACCAGGCCAACCTGGATGCCGTGGCCAGCGCGATCGCCGCCGTCTGTCGCTGACCCGCTCCCTCTTTCGATGCCGAACCGGCCTGTGCCGGGACGGCTGCAGCAGGCAACGCCCTCGGGCCGAACTCTTCCGGATACTGAATGTTTTTTCGCAATCTCACGCTGTTTCGCTTCTCCCCCGCCGTTGCCACCGATCTCGACCGTCTCGATGAGGTGCTGGGCCAGCATCGACTGCGCCCGTGCGGGCCGCTGGAAATGTTCACCAAGGGTTTCGTCCCGCCGGTCGGGCGTGGTGAGCACGAACCACTGACCCACACGGTCAAGCATTGCACCCTGCTCACGGTCGGTGGCGAGGACAAGCTGCTGCCCGCCGCGGTGATCAACGACGAACTGCAACGCAAGGTGCAGAAGATCGCCGAGGAGGAAGGGCGCAAGGTCGGCGGGCGCGAGCGCAAGCGGATCAAGGAGGACTTGCTGACCGAACTGCTGCCGCGCGCCTTCGTGCGGCAATCGCGGATGTCCGCCTACGTCGACAGGAAGAACGGCTGGCTGGTGCTTGATACGTCCAGCCGCAAGTCCGCCGAAAACGCGCTGACCCAGGTGCGCGAGGCGCTCGGCAGCTTTCCGGCGGTGCCGCTGGCGCCGGAGGAAGGCCCACGGGTGCTGATGACCGACTGGCTGGCCAACGGCAATCTGCCTGCCGGCCTGGTGCTGGGTGACGAATGCGAGCTGCGCGATCCGGCCACCGCCGCTGGCGCCATCGCCCGCTGCCGTCGGCAGGATCTGGATGCCGAGGAAGTCAAGGAGCACCTGCGCAACGGCAAGCAGGTGTTCCTGCTCGGGCTCACCTTCGACGATCGCATCAGCTTCGTGCTGGGCGAAGACCTGGTGATCCGCAAGCTGAAGTTCCTCGACGTGGTGATGGATGAGCTGGGCGACAGCCAGCAGGATGCGCACGCCGAGCTGGATGCCGGGTTTGCCCTGCTCACGCTGGAACTGGAGCGTTTGCTGGGCAAGCTGGAGGAATGGTTCGGCCTGCCGCGTCCCAGTGATGGTTGAGACCGGGAGCTGAACAGCGCTTGTCCGCCTCGTCGCAAATAGCGCTTGCGTCGAACCGCCGATTTCCCCGCATACTAGAGACGTCCCGGACTTTGCTCGAACGGTCTGCGAATCCAGCTGTGCGGCCTGCTGCCTGCCGATGCCTGATCCATCGAAACGCGATGGTTGCGCCATCGGCAGCGATCCGTCCCCGCGGTCCCGGATTCCCGCCCGGATCAGGCAAGGCCCGCAGACTCCTTGAGGGGCAGATCGTGTCGATCGCGATAGGCCTCGGGTACGAGACGGGCAAGTCATGACGCAGCATCTGGAAGGCGACTGGCTGGAACTGGCAACCGTGGGCGGCAGCATCATCCGGGTGCTGAAGGCCGCGCATCCGCGTGCGCGCCGGCTGCGCCTCACGGTGACCCCGAAGGGCGCAAGGGTGTCGTATCCGCATGGCACGCATCCGGCACAGGTGAATGCGTTTTTGCGCAGCCACGCCAGCTGGCTGGAACAGAAGCTGGATGAGTTGAACCTGATCGCCAAGCCGCTGCCGCCGCTGCGGGTGGGTTACCCGTGCCTGTTTCCGCTGCGCGGGGAAATGGTAGAGCTGGACTGGGCCGAGGGCCCCTATCCGAAGATCGAGGCGCAGGCACAGGCACTCACCCTGGTGGTGCCGCGCCCGCACTCGCGCGCGTTGCCGATTGCCCGCGGCCTGCTTGCCTCGCACCTGGAGACGCTGATCCGCCGCGACGTGTCGCGCTGGCTGGCCACGTATGTGCCGCAGCTGGGGCTGGCGCCGACCGCATTGCGCATCCGCCCGATGAAAAGCCTGTGGGGCAGTCTGGATACGCGTGACCGGATCAATCTCGACCTGGCGCTGGCGCTGGCGCCGCCAGCAGCGCTGCGCTACGTGCTGGCGCACGAGCTGTGCCACCTCAAGGTGCGCAATCATTCGCCGCGATTCTGGCTGCAGGTGGAAAACATCTTCCCCGACTGGCGCGAGCAGCGCGACTGGCTGCGCCAGCACGGCGCGATCCTCAAGGCCGAACTCGACCGGCTGGTCGCCGACGTCGCCGATTGAGGCCGGGCGGGAGCGCACATCCCAGGTATCTCCGGTCAGGCGACACAGCCATAGGCAGCTTGCGTTTGGCTCCGACGTGGCAAAACCGCAACACATCAACAGCCGCTTTCAGAGGGCTGGCGGGCTTGGCCATCCGGCGACCAAACCGGGTCAAGGATTCCGACCGGGTCTGCTGCTGACCATTGCCGGCCTGCCGTTCGCCTGCTGGGCGCGGATCCTGCTGGGCAGCAACTGCAATGCGGTGGTGCAGCTCAAACAGAACCACGAACGGATTGACCTTGATCCCTGCCGCAACGGACGTGATCCGATCCATGGCGGTCTGCTGCAGGCGTTTCCCGGCATCGCGCTGGCGCTGGGCCAATGCCGCGGCGCGCTGGCGCTGGCGATCGTCGCCAGATCGTTCTGGCGCAATCTGCGGCTGCAGGTGCGCTGGTTGGGCGAGCAGTTCGGTGCAGCCTGTGCGGATTACATGCGCCGGATGAGGGCTCCGTTGCCTTGCATTCTCTGAGCGGGCTCAGACCTTGCGCGGCCGGCGTACGTAGCGCGTGCCCAGGCACATGTCCCACAATGGCGTGGTGACACCGAAATTGCATTCCGGGTGGTAGTGGTGGACGTGATGGGCGCCGGCCCAGCGGCGCAAAAAGGGCTGCTTGAAACGCACGTGATGGATGATGAAATGGCTCAGTCCGTAGGCGATGTAGCCAAACGTGATCGAGCCGGCCATCAGCAGCGCGTAGCCATCGGGCATGATTGCCAGCAACAACGCAGTCAACGTCAGCAGCACCACCGCCGGCAGGAAGAACGGCAGCGAGTCGTAGCCCAGTGGCCGCTCGTGGTGCATGCGATGGCCCTGTTCGAACAAGGGAATGTGGGTGTGGAACAGCCAGCGGTGGAAGAAGTACTCGATGAAGCTGAAGGCAAACAGGCCCAACATGCAGACCAGCACGGCCATCCATGCAGGGCCGCTGTCCCGGCGCCAGCCCTCGACCAGCAGCAGTATGCCCAGCGCCGAGTCCACAGCGAGCTCGGCCCAGTAGTTGGTGCGGGTGGTGGACATCCGCGCGATCGCGTCCACACCCGTGCGCAAGACGCTGCGTTTCATTGCTTCTTGGTTTTGCAAGGTGGCACGCCAGGCTGCGGGGTCATGCGTCCATTCTCCCATGATGTCATCCACAATTCACAATGATGTAGCTGCGTTGGCTGAGCGTTGGCTGAGCGGATCGGCTGATGCGCGCTGGAAAATTCAGTGTGACAGTGCGAATCCGGTGAGAATTTGTGCGGTTTCAGCGGGTTTTTCCAGCATCGGCATGTGGTTGCAGCCGGTGAGGGTGCTGGTGCTGATCGCACTGGCCGCCGTCAGGCCGTTGCGCAGGCTGTCCAGCGCTGAGACATCCATGACCTTGTCGTCGCGGCACCACATGCCAAGCACGGGCATGGTCAGCTGGCCCAGGCGGCTCTGTATGGCCAGATATTGAGCGGGCTGGCGCAGCTCGTTGAAGGTGCGCTCGATGAAAGACTGATTCCGCCGGTTGCGCTTGACCAGCGCATCGACGAAACGCCCGGGCAGTGTCGGCGGATGCTCCATGACCAGTGCGCTGACGCGTTCGAATCCCGCGCGGGTGGCGAAGGCAAAGGGATCCTTGCCGCTCGACACCTCACGGTCGAATGCATTTTCCGTGGCCTTCAGGCCGAAGCTGTCGACCAAGGCCAGTTCAGCCACATGCTCCGGGTGTTCGGCGGCATACACCCCCGCTATCGCGCCACCCATCGAATGGCCGACCAGCAGGAAATGTCCCAGATGCAGGGCTTGCACGAAGTCGTGCAGGCGCGCTGCCTGGGCATGGATACCGTAGCTGGCGTGCGCATCGCGCGAGGACTCGCCCCAGCCCGGCAGGTCGGGAATGACCACATGGAAGTGCGGGGTGAGCAGCTTTGCCACGGGCAGCCAGACATCCTTGTTGCTGGCGAATCCGTGCAGCAACACGATGGTCGGGCCCTCGCCACCCTCGTAGTAGACCCAGCGGGTGTCGCCGGCCTGCACTGAATGCCTGCCCAGATGCGCTGCCATCGCCTCGCGCATGACGTCTGCGCGCATCAGCCATTGCGGCGCAAACAGGTAGCTGCCGCCCAGCACCACGACGAGCAGCGCCAGCAGCCAACCCAGGAATTTCAGCCGCCGGATCAGCATGCGCTTCCACAGTGGGGCAGTCAGCGTGGTTGTCGGGGGCATGGCGTCCTCTTCGGTGGAGCGGGCGTTGCGATCTGCAGCAGGAAAGTGACGCGGCTCAACGGTGCGCGGCCTTTGCCGCGGCAAGAACGGACTCCACCACCTGCTGGGTCAGCGGGTGATAGCCGGCCTTCGCCTTGGCGTAAACCTGTTCGGCAAAGGCCAGGCCCGCGGGGGTCTTCACCAGCGCCTTGTACAGCGGGATGGTCAGGTAGAGCCTGCCAATCCGGGTCATGTGGCGGGCTGCGGCGGGCCACACGGCCTTGTCACCGGCGGCGATGGCGTGGCTGTACCAGCGCATGCCGATCTCGGCGTTCGGCGTGCCGGTGAGGTGCCAGGCGGCATCCATCTGCTGCATCAGGGCGAGCCTGGGCGCATCGGGCAGGCGATCCAGGAAATACAACCACTCCTGCGTGTTCCAGCGCTTTGCGTCGAGCTTTTTCGCAGGCAGCGTGCCGGCGAGGAAGGCGTTGCGCTCGCGGTCGATCGCATCGAAGCGCGGCGAATCGGGCAGGGCTGCATCCTTGGGAAGACCCGTGCCGTAGACCCATGCCTTCACATCGTCCCAGCTCATCTTGCCGGGATATTTGTCGATCAGGTTCGGCTTCAGGTAGGCGAGCATCTGCTCGGTGGTGATGCTGTGCCAGGCGAAGTGGTCGAAATAGCCCTTCAGGTAGGCGTCGAAGTGGCTGCGCCCGAACTTCTGCTCAAGCGTGCGCAGGAACCACGAGCCCTTGTCGTACGCCACGTCGGACAGTGCGTCGTCGGCACCGACGCTGCGCGGATCGGGCGCCAGCTTCTGCGCGTTGGGCGGCATCTTGTCGATGGACTTCTGCAGTGCGCGTGCCGACAGCAGGATCTCCTCGTTGGCCTGGCGCTCGCCGTACAGCGCCTCGGTGATACGGCCCTGCACGTAGGTGGTGAAGCCTTCGTTGAGCCAGATGTCGCGCCAGTCCGCGGACGTCACCAGGTTGCCCGACCAGGAGTGCGCCAGCTCGTGCGAGATCACGCTGACCAGGCTCTTGTCGCCGACGATGATGGTCGGCGTGGCGAAGGTCATGTCCGGATTTTCCATGCCGCCGAACGGGAACGAAGGCGGCAGCACCAGCAGGTCGTAGCGGCCCCAGCGGTACGGGCCGTACAGCGCTTCGGCTGTGTCGATCATCTTCTCGGTGTCTTCGAACTCGTGCGCGGCCTTGCCGACCACCGACGGTTCGGCGTACACCGCCGAGCGCGGGCCGGTCTTGCGCACCGCAATGTCGCCGGCGGCAATCGCCAGCAGATAGGACGGGATCGGATGTGGCTGGTCGAAGCGGAAATCGCCATTCAGCGGATGCTTCGCATCGTTGAGCGCACTCATCACCACCCGAATGCCCTTCGGTGCGCTGACATGCGCGTCGTAGGTGAAGCGGATCGCCGGGGAGTCCTGCAGCGGTACCCAGGAGCGGGCGTTGATCGCTTCGGACTGCGAGAACATGAAAGGCTGCTTGTGGTCGGCAGTCTGCGCCGGCGACAGCCATTGCAGGCCGCTGGCTTTCGGTGAGGTGGAATAGCTGATGCGCACACGCGCCGGATGCCGTGGCGCCGAAATGCTCAGCTTGCTGCCCAGCTCCTTGTCGCGTCTGGATACCGCGTATGGCAGCGGCGTGGCGTTGCCATCGGCACTGATCGCGTCGACCCCGACGATTCCCAGGTCACGCGTGTCGAGCACAAGCAAGGGTGCCTTGGGGTCTTTCCAGTCGAGCGTCAGGGTGGCCTGGCCATCCAGCCGCTTGTGCGGAAAGTCGATCTTCAGATCCAGATCGAGATGGGTCATCCGCACCTGATCCGGCTGGGCATAGGAGCTGGGGTCGTTGGCGTAGGCGGACAGCGGCAGCAGCAGACTGCCGAAGGCGAGGGCGCAAAGCAGGCGCATGGGCAAATCCCGGATCAAGGATTGCCGAGTATGCCATTGCCTTGCGGGCGATTGCCCGTGACAAAAGCACCGGTTCAGTGCAACTCACCGCACGAGTGGGGATCGATGGCATAGGAGTGCATCGTGGCGAGAAAGCCCGGTTGCGCCTCCACTGTGGCGATCCAGCTGCCCAGGCGAGGGTACGCTGCCAGGCTGATGCCGGCCTCGTCGGCGCGGCTGACATAGGCGAACAGGGAGATGTCGGCGATGCTGTAGACGTCGCCCGCCACGAAGGCGCGGGTCGACAAGCTGCGCTCCAGAATGTCAAGCGATCGCCGCGCCGCGCGCTGCTTCGCCTCGACCGTCGCCATCGGACGCCGCGCGAGCTTGCCGGTGAGTCTCCAATGGCGCAAGGCGCCGATCACCGACTCCACCCGCTCCTGCTCGAAACTCAGCCATTGCTGCACGACCGCGCGTGCGTAGCGATCGTCGGGCAGGTAGGCCGTGCCTTCGGCGAGAAAGGCGAGAATCGCGTTCGATTCGGCCAACACGCGTCCATCATCCAGCTCGATCGCCGGCACGGTACCGGTCGGGCTGATTCGCAGGAAGGCTTCGGTCTGGCCCGCTCCTTCGAAGATGCTGACGGGAACCGTGCGATACGGTTGCTGCAGATGCTGCAGCAGCTGGCGCACCTTCCATGCGTTCTGCGAGGGGAGATAATCGAAAAGAGTCAACATGGCGGTTACTGCATGCGGCAGGCGATGCCCGATGCTGCAGCGACCCCCGGGCAACGCGCCATCCGCTTCTTGCGCTGAAAGGCTCAGCAGTACCGGTCAGCGAGCCGGTCGGTGGCCTGCACCAGCTGGTCGACGATTGCCGGGTCGGCGGCACTGTGCCCGGCCAGCACGATGTGCAGCTCGGCCTCCGGCCAGGCCTGGCTCAGGTCCCAGGCGCTGGTGACCGGACAGATGATGTCATAGCGGCCGTGCACGATGGCGGCGGGAATATGCCGAATCCGGCCGATATCGCGCAGCAGCTGGTTCGGTTCCAGAAAGACCGCGTGACGGAAGTAGTGCGCTTCCATCAACGCCAGGCTGACCGCCTTGTGCGGATCGTCGAAGATGCCGGCGCCGTCGGGTTCGTGGATCAGGGTGGTGCTGCCACCCTCCCATGCACTCCAGGCCTGTGCCGCGGCGAGGCGGGTGGCTTCGTCATCGCTGTTCAGTCGTTGCCAGTAGGCGTCCAGCATGGAGCCGCGTTCCGGCTCCGGAATGAAGTCGCGGAAACGCGCCCAACGCTCGGGAAAAATCTGTGACGCACCACCGTCGACCTCATTGAACCAGCGCAGCTCGGCCGGTCGGCCGAGAAAGATTCCGCGCAATACCAGCGCCAGCGTACGCTCGGGATGGGCCTGGGCATAGGCCAGCGCCAGGGTCGATCCCCACGAGCCGCCGAACACCAGCCAGCGTTCGATCTCCAGCCGTTCGCGGATCGCCTCGATGTCGGCGATCAGATGTGCGGTGGTGTTGTCGGTGAGCTCGGCAAACGGCGTGGACTGACCGGCGCCGCGCTGGTCGAACAGCACGATGCGGTAGCGCGCCGGATCGAAGAACCGGCGGTGATAGCCGGACAGGCCGGCACCGGGCCCGCCATGCAGGAACACCACCGGCAGGCCCGCCGGGTTGCCGCACTCCTCCACGTAAAGGCTGTGCAGGTCGTCGACCGCCAGGCGTCGGGTCTGGTAGGGCTCGATTTCGGGATACAGCTCGCGCATGACGGTGATCTCCGCAGTGCAACAGATTTTTGTTCAGCTTGAAAATGGAGAGGGAATGAGGTTCAACCGCATGTCGGCGCGGCGGTGTGTTGCCGCGCTGACGGAGGTGTCTGGCATGCAGGTTGCCGTCACGATCGCGCCGTTGCCTCGTCATAGAACCGCGACAGATCGGCCTTCAGCTGCTTCAGTGCGTCCACGTCGAAATAGATCATGTGACCAGACGGATAGAAGCCGAATTCGATGTTCTTGCGGATCGCCGGATCCAGGCCGAGATGGCCGAGATCGAATTCGGTGGCGTAGAACGGCGTGGCCAGATCGTAGTAACCATTGGCCGAAAACACCTTCAGATGGGGGTTGCGGCGCATCGTTCCGGCGAGGTCGCTGCCCACGTACGGCGCCTGGGTGAAGCCCTGGCCGCGCTGCCGCTTCCAGTCCCAGCCGCGGTTGATCACGCCGTAGTTGTTCGGCAGGTAGGCGTGGTCGCTGCTGTATTTCAGCTCGCTGCCGATGTACTGGTTGAACGCGGCCAGGTAGGCACCGGTGGCGGCATCGCTGGCGGCGTCGCCATCGGGAGTCTCGCCGGCGGCATCCGGATCGATGCCTTCGAAACGCCCGTCGAGGCGGCCGACCGTGCGACGCTGGTCGCGCAGCAGCTCCTTGCGGAAGCGGCTGGGATCGATGCGCAGGTTCGCCTCCCTGATGTAGGTGGTCGACAGCCCGGTGTACTGGCTCAGCTGGCTGGCGATGCGATCGGCCTCGGCCGGGCCGATGGCATCGCCCCTGGCCAGCGCCAGGGTGTAGTCGCCGCTGGCAAAGTGGCGTACGCCAGCGAGGAAGCCGGCCAGGTCGGCAGGCTTGTTCGGCACCTTGTCGTGATACCAGGCAATCGCAGCTTCAGTCGGCAGGTCGACGATGTACGCGTGGTCGACGCCGGTGTTGGCCCAGACGCTGAAATCCAGGATCGAGGACATCAGCACGATGCCGTTGAGCTCCATGCCCTGTTCCTGCAGCACTCTGGCCAGTACGGCCGAACGCGTGGTGCCATAGCTCTCGCCGAACAGGAATTTCGGCGAGTTCCAGCGATGGTTGTCTCCGACGTAGCGGGTGATGAACCTGGCGAACGCGTTCGCGTCCTGGTCGATGCCGTAGAAGTCCTTGCCCTTGGCGTCGCCGACCAGTTGCGAATAGCCGGTGCCGGGTGCGTCGATGAATACCAGATCGGTCTTGTCGAGCAGGCTGTATTGATTGGGCACGGTCTCGTACGGCGGCGGCGGAATCGGCTGGTCGCCCTTGTTGGCCACCCGCACTGGGCCGAACGAGCCCATGTGCAGCCACATGCTGGACGAGCCCGGGCCGCCGTTGAACATGAAGGTGAGTGGCCGATTGGCCGACTTTCCGGCATCGACGGTGTAGGCCACATAGAAAACGCTGACCGTGGGCTTGCCTTTGTCGTCCTTGATCAGCAAGGTGCCGGCGGTGGCCTTGTAGGCGATGTTGCGGCCGTCGATGCGCACGCTGTGGCGGGTGACCACGCTGTGCTCGGGCGGGATGGGCAGCTCTTCCTTCTTGCTGTCCTTGTCGGTGTGGGCTTTGCCTGCATCGACGGGTGCGTCGGCCGCATGCAGCGGATGAACCAGTCCGATCATCAGGGTGAGGGCGAGTGGAGCCAGTAGTGTCTTGCGCATGGTCGTGTGCTCCTCTCAGCGCGTTGGCGCGGCATGGTCGTAGAAGTGGGCGAGGTCGCTCTTGAGTAGCTGCAGCGACTGGGTATTGAGATAGATCATGTGCCCTGACGGGTAGTACAGGATCTGCAGGTTGCCGCGCAGCGACGGGTCGAGGTTCATGTGGGCCAGGTCGTACTCGGTGATGAAGAATGGCGTGGCGAAATCGTAGTAACCGTTGACCGACAGCACCTTGAGGTTGGGGTTGGTGCGCATGGCGTGGGCGAGGTCGCCGGCGACATAGGCGACCGGCAGCGGTCGCGGGATATCGGCTGCCTTGTGCTTCCAGTCCCAGCTCGTGTTGATCTCGCCGAAGGTCGGGCGGTAGTCCAGCTCGCTGTGGTAACCCAGCTCGGTATCCAGGTAGATGTGGAAGGCCGCCACGAAGGCGCCGCTGATGCCCGCATCGGAGGCATCGTAGTCGGGGGTTTCGCCCGCGGCGTCCGCATCGGTACCGGTAAAGCGGCTGTCGAAGCGGCCCAGGGTCAGGCGCTGGCTGCGCAACAGCTCCTTGCGGAAGCGGCCTAGGCTGACGCGCAAGTTGGCGTCCTTGACGAACTGCACCGACAACCCGGTGTATGCAGCGAACTGGCGTGCCACCGTGTCGAGCTGGTCGGCGGGCAGGTTTTGTCCCTGCGCCAGCGCCGCTGCGTATGGGCCCTGTGCCCAGGCGCGCACCTGATCCAGATAGGTCTTCAGGTCGGCCGGCTTGATGGCCAGCTTGTCGTGATACCAGGCTGCGGCGGCGTAACTGGGCAGGTAGCCGATATAGACCTCATCGTAGCCGGGCAGGCGCACGCCGTAGTTGAGGATCGACGACATCAGGATAACGCCGTTGAACGCCATGCCCTTGTCCTGCAGCGCATCGACCAGCGCGGCGGAGCGGGTGGTGCCATAGCTTTCGCCATAGAGGAATTTGGGCGAGTTCCAGCGCCGGTTGACCGTGACATAGCGCTGGATCGCGCGGGTGAACGCCGAAACGTCCTGATCGACGCCCCAAAAATCCTTGCCGGTGGCCTTGCCCAGTGGTCGCGAGTAGCCGGTGCCGACGGCGTCGATGAAGACCAGGTCGGTCTTGTCCAGCAGGCTGTCCTTGTTGGGTACCAGGTGGTACGGCGCCGGCGCGGTGGCGTCGGGGCTGCCGGTCTCGATCCGCACCGGGCCGAACGAGCCCATGTGCAGCCACATGCTCGATGAGCCGGGGCCGCCGTTGTAGAGGAAGGTCAGCGGCCGCTGCGCAGCCTTGGCATCATCCAGCGTGTAGGCGACATAGAAAACGCTGGCTTGCGGCTGGTGCTTGTCGTCACGGATGATCAGGGTGCCCGCGGTGGCGGTGTATTTCAGCGTACGCCCGTTGATGGTGATGCTGTGGTGGCTGGGCGTGGACGTTTCGGCGGCCGGCAGCGTGTCGGCAGATGCCTGGTTGGCGCCGGGCTTGACCGGGCCGGCCGAGCTGGCGGTGGGCGCAGGCCGGGCATGACTGCTGGCGACCGGCGCGAAAATGAACGCACTCGCCAGCAGCAGGGACACAAGATGGCGCATGGAGGAACCCCTGATGGACGCAAGAAAGCAGCGCATGAGTATGCGTTCAGCGCCGTTCTTGCGACCGTGACAGAAGTACTGGTTGACGGTCGCCTCGACCGGGTCGGCTCAGTCGCCCGGGATACCCTTGCCTGCGTTCCACATCGCGCGGGTCAACGGCCGGTTCTCGTGTGGGGTCTGCAGCACGATCAGGGTGGTGGTGCTGGCGCCTATCTTCAGCAGGCGGTCGAGCACCGACTCCAGGTGAGCGATCGACATGGCGACCACGTGCAACAGGGCCGAGTCCTCGCCGGCAAGTCGGCGGCATTCGAGTACCTCGGGGATATCCGCGACCAGGCTGCCGATGCGGGCGCAGATGGCGCCGTCGCTGCGCAGGCGGATCATCGCGCTGATCGCGTAGCCCAGTCGCTGCGGGTTGACCGTGGCCCGATAGCCGCTGATCACGCCGGCGTCCTCCAGCCGTCGCACGCGCTCGGCTACCGCCGGCGCGGACAGCCGCACCTTGCGGCCAAGCTCGGCATAGCCGAGGCGGGCATCCCGTTGCAGCGCCTCCAGCAGTTGCCAGTCCTTGCCGTCCAGTTCAGGTTTCGATTCCAAGGCGGGATCCCTCGTGGATTGATTTGATCGATGGTGAGAGATCGCCATTGTGGCGTAATGCGTTATTCCCCGGCGCAGGCGCCGCGACTAGGATGCGCACTCCCCTTCTATGGAATCATGTCCCCATGGATACCTCCCAGCGCCTGGACGGGCGCACCCTCGCGTTCATAGGCGTGGCCTTGCTGACCTGGTCGTCGGCGTATGCGGCGATTGCCTATGCGCTGACCTCGTTCACACCCGGCGAAGTGGCGTTTTCGCGGTTGACGGTAGGGTCGCTTTGCTTTGGAGCCCTGTTGCTGGTTCGTCGCGTATCGTTGCCGGCGCCGCGCGACTGGCTGCCGCTGGCGGGGCTCGGGGTGATCGGCCTGACTGTGTATCATCTGTGCCTCAACTACGCCGAAACGCGCATTGCCAGCGGCACCGCCTCGATCATCATCTCCCTGGCGCCGGCCGCCACCGCGGCGGTCTCCGCGGTGTGGCTGCATGAGCGGCTGTCGGCCCGTACG
>JAJXYE010000138.1 GCA_021780735.1 Pseudomonadota bacterium
CACGGCATGTGGAGCGAGGTCGAGACCGCGCAGGGCCGGTTCCAGCTGCGCAAGCACACCGTCAACGTGCGACCGGCGCAACGCATCAGCTATCGGGTCAGTGCCAACGCCCGCGGCCGTTGGGCCTATCACTGCCACATGCTGTACCACATGGACGCGGGCATGTTCCGCGCGGTGGTGGTGGCGTGAGGATCCTGAGCCGGAGCGCGGGCACGATCCGAATCCGCCGCAACCTGCGTGCGGCTGCCCTTGGCCTGCTTCTGCTGGGCAGTTCGTCAGCGGTTCTGGCGCAAACCGCTGCGCCGGCAACGGTCTCAGGCTCGACGCCAGCCAGCCAGCCGATGGCGATGAGCCACGCCGATCAAATGCACGGCAAGCCTGCGGCGACCGATAACCGTGCCACGCCGATGAAGGGCGAGCCGATGCGCATGCCCGATGGCTCGATCATGAGCATGCCCGCTTCGCCGATGCCGGACATGGCCGGGAAGCCGGCGACAAGGCCGGCCGGCACCGACGCGATGCAGAACATGCCCGGCATGAGTGGCATGAGCACGCCGATGGACATGGATCACGGCAAGGTCATGTCCAGGCCACCGCCGATCGGCAGCCTGCCGAGCAGCGATGGCGCAGCGCCGAAAGGCTACGCTGCCTACGGCGTGACCTTGCACATGCATGACGATCCCCTGCTGACCAGACTCCAGTTCGACCATCTTGAAACGGCGCACGGCAGCGACGGCGCAAACAGCCAGCAGTGGGACGGCCGTTTCTGGGTCGGCCACGATCTCGACAAACTGTGGCTGCGCAGCGAAGGCACTCGCAGCAAGGGACGGATCGAGGAAGGCGATGTCGAGGCGCTGTGGGGACACGCGATCAGTCCGTTCTGGAACCTGATGGCGGGCATGCGTCACGACCTGGGCACCGGGCCGACCCGAAACTGGGCGGCGTTCGGTTTCCAGGGCATCGCACCGTACGAGTTCGAGTTCGAGGCCACCGCCTATGCGGGGCCTGCGGGACGCAGCGCGCTGCGCCTCAAGACGTCGCAGGACTGGCTGTTCACACAGAACTTGATACTCACCCCGGAGCTGGATCTGAACGCTTACGGCCGTGCCGACCCACGGCGCGACCTGGGCGCGGGCGTTGCCGATGCCTCGCTCGGCTTTCGCCTGCGCTACGAGTTCAGTCGCAAGTTCGCGCCATATGTCGGTTACGCCTGGGTGCGCCAGTTCGGGGCCACCGCCGCCATGACTCGCACAGCCGGCAGACCGGTCTTCGAGCGGCAGATCCTGATGGGTGTGCGGATGTGGTTCTGAAGCACGTGGCCTGCGCCGCGACGGGGAATCGGGCACCGGTCTCTCGTCCGGCCGCCGGGTTCACGCCATGCGGCGCAGCGACCCGCTCGACAGGCAGGACGCATGCCCGGGTCATTGACCCTGATCAAGATCAGCCGCGTGCGCAAGGATAAAATCAGCCACATGTCTGCCGCCCTTCGCCTGCGTCGCACGACGCGCCCCAGCCTGTTCTGGCTGCTGGCGCTGTTGTTGCTGTGGCAGCAGGCAGTGCTGGCGGCAAGCCTGTGCCCCATGCCCGCCGGGCAACCCATGGCGCCTGCGGCCACCCCGGCCGCGCAGCTCGACGGCATGCACGGCATGCACGGCCATGCCGACCCTTCCCTGTGCGCGCAGCATTGCGCACAGGGAAGCCTGGTTCCATCCGATGCAAGCTCGCCCAACGTGCCGGCATGCATGCTGCCGCCGCTGGCACCGGCCATGCCGACCGTGGCCATGCTGCCACGTGCAGCGTCGTCGTTTGCCTCCGTGTTGCGCCATCAGGCGGATTACCCTCCCCTTCGACTGCTGTTCTGCTCACTTCTGATCTAGTCCGCACCGCGTTCACGGTGCCGGGCTCGTACCCGCAAGGGTATGGCGAATTTCGCAAGATCGCGGGAGTGTTCACTCATGTTGCTGCTTCATTCTGTCCGGCGTTTCACGACGCCGGCGCTGACCATGCTCCTTGCGGGAGTGGTGGCGGTTCCATTGGCACAGGCCGCGGGAACCCGTCCGCTGGCAGGCCTGAAATCCTCCGGTGCGTGGCGAGTTGCCCGGGTCGACAAACCGGCTGACGGCACGGCACGGATCGGCGCTGGATTTTCGGCTGAGCGGCTGGTGCAGCAGGTACTGCTGCGCAACCCGGGTATCGAGGCGATGCGGGCAGCCGCCGACGCGGCCGACGCGCGGATCGAGTCGGCCGGCGCACTGGAAGACCCGATGCTGAGCTATGCAGTGGCACCGGCCACGGCAGATGGCCCGGGCCAGGGCCTCAATCAGAACGCGCAGATAAGCCAGCGCCTCCCCTGGCCGGGCACCCTGGCCCTGCGCAGCAAGGTGGCTGTCGCCGAAGCGGATGCAGCAGGCCAGCAGGTGGCCGACCTGCGCCTGCGCCTTTCAGCTTTGGCACGGGCCGATTACGCCCAGTGGTATTACGTGCATCGCGCGCTTGCCATCAATGTCGAGAACACGCGCCTGGTGAAGCACCTGCGCGCGGTGGCGGAAGCGGCCTATGCCTCCGGGCAGTCGCCGCAGCAGGACGTCCTGCAGGCGGAAGTGGCAGGCGTTCGCCTGCAGAACCAGGCCCTGGAGCTGGCGCGTCTGCAGCACACGGTGCAGGCGAAAATCAATGCGCTGCAGAACCTCGACCCCGACACCGCCGTGCCTGCCCCGGGCGAGTTGCCGCAGGAAGTGCCGCTGCCCACATTCGCCGCGCTGCAGGATGCGGCGCTGGCGCACTATCCCATGCTGCAAAGCCTCGATGCCCGCGTCAGCGCGAGCCGTGACCGGGTTGGTCTGGCGCACAAGGACAACTTTCCGAATGTCAGCCTGCTGGCTGGCTACAACAGCCTCATGGATCTGCCGGCCAAGCGTCTCACCGTGGGCATTGCCATCAGCATTCCCTTCGGCGGCAACCATCGCGGCGAGGTGAATGAGGCCAATGCGCGCCTGCACGAAAGCGAGGCGAAACTGGCCAACGGGCGCAACCAGCTGCTGAGCGATCTCGCGCAGACGCGCGCAACGGCAGCCCAGGCGGTTGCCACCGTCAAGCTCTACAACGGCAGGCTGCTGCCGCTGATCCGGCTCAACATGCAGGCCGCCGAGGCCGACTACAGCCAGGGCTCGGGTGCGGGTGATTTCCTGAAGCTGATCACGACCGAGCAGCAATACCTGATGGCCGAACTGGAGCTGGCGCGTGCGCGCGCCGATTTCTCCACCCAGCTGGCCTCACTCAATTACCAGACCGGCGGCACGCTGTTGCCGTCGCCGGTGTCTGCCACTTCACGGAGTACGACGCCATGAAAAATTTCAAGCGGGTGCTCCTGGTCGTCGTGATCGCGCTGGTTGCGGTCATTGGCGGGTATTACGTCGGCAA
>JAJXYE010000149.1 GCA_021780735.1 Pseudomonadota bacterium
AGTGATGACGTGGCCGGACGGATAGAAACCCGGTTCGGCGGTAATCCGGCAGGACTCTTCGGCCCACTGCGCGTAGGGATTGTCGAGTGGCGCGATCGGCGCCGGCAGCTTCACCGGCACGCCGGAATCGAGCTGCTGCGCGTACTCCTGCCAATCCAGCCCGCGGCTGTTCAACATGCCCGAATCCCATACCTTGTGCAGGTTGCTGCCCTGGCCGTCGAACTGCACCTGGTAGGTGTTTCCGCCCTTGTCGTCGCGATAGCCGGCATGCAGCGGCTGGTGGACATCGCCAACGAAGTGCACCACGAACTTCAGCGCCTCGCGGCGCACATTGTCCGGCTGGCTGCGATCGCTCAGCACGCCAACGTAATACTGCAACGCGGAAACCACGCAACGCCCGTCGCGACAGTCGCGCGGTGGCACATAGTCGCAATCGCTGCCACCATGGAAGTTGATGTAGTGCTGGGCGCGGGTCTGCTTCCACAGGGCGGCGCGTGCAGGATCGTCCTGCACCTGATCGGCCCAGTTGGCGATGTCCGCCAGCGAACGGGTTCGTTCCGGCGCCAGCAGCCGTTCCACCTCGGCTTCGGCAGACGGACTCAAGTGCCTTTGCGCGAGCTCGGCCACCACGCTATGGCCAAGCGGCCCCCATGCCTGGGCCAGCGTCGCCACCGAAAACCCCAGCACGACGATGGCGATGGCTCGGCCGAATTTGAACATGGCATGCTCCCCTGCAAAGGCGCCAGTCTGCCATAGCGACACGCCACACAGGCGGCGCGGGCGCTTTCATTGTAAAATTCTGCGGCTGACACAACCATGCCGCGACTCGCGGCTGCCCAGCCAACATCCCCATCGCCATCGGAGGACGCTCCCTCATGACCATCAAGGTCGGCATCAACGGCTTCGGCCGCATCGGTCGCAACGTGCTTCGCGCAGCGGTTCAGAACTTTGCCAGCGACATCGAGATCGTCGCGATCAACGATCTGCTCGAGCCGGATTATCTCGCCTACATGCTGAGCTACGATTCGGTACACGGCCGCTTCAAGGGTGACGTGAAGATCGAGGGCGGCCAGCTGATGGTCAACGGCAAGACGATCCGCCTGAGCCAGGAGCGCGATCCGGCCAACCTGAAATGGAATGAAGTCAACGCCGACGTGGTGATCGAGTCCACCGGCCTGTTCCTGACCAGGGAGACGGCGCAGAAGCACCTGGATGCCGGCGCGAAGAAGGTGATCCTGTCGGCACCGTCGAAGGACGACACACCGATGTTCGTCTACGGCGTCAACGACAAGACCTACAAGGGCGAGTCGATCATCTCCAACGCCAGCTGCACCACCAACTGCCTGGCGCCGATCGCCAAGGTGCTGAACGACAAGTGGGGCATCAAGCGCGGCCTGATGACCACCGTGCATGCCGCCACCGCCACCCAGAAAACCGTCGACGGTCCGTCCAACAAGGACTGGCGCGGCGGCCGCAGCATCCTGGAGAACATCATCCCGTCATCCACCGGCGCGGCCAAGGCCGTCGGCGTGGTGATTCCCGAGCTCAACAAGAAACTCACCGGCATGAGCTTCCGCGTGCCCACCGCCGATGTTTCCGTGGTCGACCTGACAGTGGAGCTGGTCAAGGATGCCAGCTACGCGGAGATCTGCGCCGAAATGAAGGCGCAGAGCGAGGGTGCGATGAAAGGCGTGCTCGGCTATACCGAAGACAAGGTCGTGGCCACCGACTTCCGCGGCGAAACCTGCACCTCGGTGTTCGACGCCGATGCCGGCATCGCGCTGGACAGCACCTTCGTCAAACTGGTGAGCTGGTACGACAACGAATGGGGCTATTCGAACAAGTGCCTGGAGATGGTGCGGGTCGTCGCCGGGTAACCCGGGGCCCCGAAGCATGGCCCGCAAGCGGGCCATGCTTCCGCGTCGAGGTGTGGCCCGTGTCCTGGCACACCTGTTACACGTGCCTCCCGCTTCGGCAGACGCCAAAAGGAAACCCGCGCCGATTGCCACCGGCGCGGGTTTTTGCATGTTGGCGTCATCGCTTCAGCTGCCGCAACGTGTTGGCTGGCCCCATCGCCGCAATCTTGCTCGCCAGCTCCGGCCACTCGCGCACCAGCTCCGCGTGATGGCCATCAACATCTACCGGGGATTCCCTCACGCGGGGTGCATTGGATGCATTCGTCGCTGACGACGCCGGCCGTCGCCGCGCCTGCTGGCGAGATCGGTACGGGGACGCATGTTTCCGCCAGCTTGGGCACCGCAGCCATGACCCAGATCAGCGCCGCTGGTGCATGACTGACGCAGAATGCGCGGATTGCGCCCCACAACATCCACTGCAGCACCCCATCGTGCGCGTGCACCGGATGCATGGGAGACGTCCTGATGATCAACCCGCCGGCTCAACCAGCATGTCAGACATGAGTACGCCAGCACCCTTCGACGAGCGCGCCATCGCCATACTGGTCGACTGTTTCTACGAGAAGGTACGCGTCGACCCCCAGCTCGGGCCGGTATTCAACGTGGCGGTGCGCGACTGGGACGAACACAAGGCCTTGCTGACCTCGTTCTGGTCGTCGGTGGCTTTGCGCGCGGGCAGCTACCGCGGCAACCCGATGGCGGCGCATCGTCCACATCCGATCCGCGCCGAACATTTCGAGCACTGGATTGCGCTATGGCAGGAAACCTGTGCCGAAGTACTGGACGAAACCCATGCTGCCCAGATGGTGGAACTCGCCCAACGAATTGGCCGCAGCCTCAGCCATGGCCTGGGGCTGAACCCGCAGGCACGACCGTTCGGTGTGCCGATGGTCGGTGTCTAGGAGCGTGGGCGGCATGGCCATCGCTTCGTCAGTCGTGGCCGCAGTGGCGACCACGCCCATCACCGCTTCGCCACGAGATGTTCCCGGACAGCTGCGTTGGCCAGTCAGGCTTCAGGGCAGCCTCTGACGGCAAGGCCTCATGGCGGTCAGCGACATTGCATCGCCCCGGCTTGGGCGGCTGTTTCGACGCGTAGCGAACTACTGCGGGAACGTGGCGGATTGCCGCATCGGATTCTTGCGGCACGCGTATTTTCCGCACGGTTGAGTCGCACTTGATGCGCTTCGGCCGATACATGTTCGCACCGAAAATGACTCGCCGCCATCTCCGCATGCGCCGCGAAGTGCGCGCCACTGTGCCATTTTCAGGCATGCGGGAACCGGTGCTTCTTGAGTTCGCAATTACTTGCGATGATGCCACTGACCGTGCTGCCCTGTTCCTCGCGGAACCGCGTCAGCTCAGACAGGCGCGAGGATCTACCGCCAAAAATTGATCCAAGTCAATTGTCGATCCGAAGCGGAGCGTAGCCTTTGCGCCGTCACCCAACGCCCCCCCCTTTTGGAGAAACACCATGAAACTGAAAATTTTTGCTCTGTTGCTGC
>JAJXYE010000327.1 GCA_021780735.1 Pseudomonadota bacterium
TCCGATCTGCGCCGTCTGTGCTACTGCTTGCGGCTTGGCCGCTTCCAGCCATGCAAGGTGTGCTGTCTGCCCCGCGCCACAGTCAACTCCCCGTCCGGTGCGTCCCGGGTGATCACGGAACCGGCGGCAATGGTCGCCTCTGCGCCGACCGTCACCGGCGCCACCAGGGCGCTGTTGGAACCGATGAAGGCACCGTCGCCGATGCGGGTGACGAACTTGTTGACGCCGTCGTAGTTGCAGGTGATGGTGCCGGCGCCGATATTCACGCCACGACCGATCTCGCTGTCGCCGAGGTAGCTCAGGTGGTTGGCCTTGCTGCCTTCGCCGATACGGGTTTTCTTGATCTCAACGAAGTTGCCGACGTGGACGCCAGCGTCGAGTTCGGTACCGGGACGCAGCCGCGCGAAGGGCCCGATCGTGCAGGCACCGTGGCTGATCACGCCCTCGAGATCGCAGTGCGGCTGCACCACCGTGCCCGCCGCCAGCTGCACGTCTCGGAGGCGGCAGTACGCACCGATGCGCACGTCATCGCCCAGTACCACATGGCCTTCGAGAATCACGTCGATGTCGAGCTCGACGTCGCGACCTGTTGCAACCGTACCGCGCACGTCAATGCGCGCAGGATCGGACAGACGCACGCCCTCCTGCATCAGGGCCTGTGCGGCGCGCTGGCGACAGGCCGCCTCGAGTGCCGCCAGTTGCATTGGATCGTTGGCCCCGGCGGCCTCCGTCGGATCGGCGCATTCGACGCTGAGCGCGGCTCGCCCCTCCGCGGCGGCCAGCTTGAAGATGTCGGTGAGGTAATACTCACCCTGGGCGTTGTCGCGGTTGAGCTGCCTGATCCAGCCACGCAGCGCCCTCGCCTCGGCGACCAGGATGCCGGTATTGACCAGGTTGACGGCGCGCTGCTCGGGGCTGGCATCCTTCTGCTCGACCACCGCGCGCACGTGGCCGTTGCCGTCGCACAGCACGCGACCGTAACCGGTAGGATCGGCGAGGCGGGTAGTGAGCAGGCTGAACTTGCCCTCGGTCTGCAACAGTTGCTGCAATGTCTCGACCCGGGTCAGTGGCACGTCGCCATACAACACCAGCACGCGGACGCCATTGGGTACCTGCTGCAGCGCCTGCTCCACCGCATGGCCGGTGCCAAGGCGTTCGGCCTGCTCCACCCAGTGCAGTGCGGACTGGCTCGCAAAGGCAGCCTGCACCTGCTCGCCACAATGCCCATGGACGATGTGGATGGCCGCCGGCTGCAACCCGCGCGCGGTGTCGATCACATGGCCAAGCAGCGGACGTCCGGCCAGCGGCATCAGAACCTTGGCGCGGTTCGATTTCATCCGCGTACCGGCACCGGCAGCGAGGATGATGACATGCAGCGGAGGGTTGCTCATGGGCGTCGGGCCTGACCTGATTCGGCGTGAAATCATAGCAGTGCGAACAAGCGACCCCGACTACCGGCTCCGCCCAACGTGGTCGTTGCGCGGCAGCATGCCGTAGGCTGAACGCCTGCGCGCCATGTGCTCAGCCCATCAGCGCCAGTGCTATCCTCAGGCAGGACTTGCCCACGGCGAGGTCGCCATGAAACGTACGAATCGAGTTTCCCCGTTTCTGCTTGCGCTCGTACTGTCGCTGATCGGCGCCCCGTCGTTCGGCGCAACCCAGGTAACCGCGGCTGCCACCCGAGCGGACAGCCGTGTCCATGTCGAGTATGTGAATCCGCAGAGTTTCAGCGAGAATCGCTTCAACGGCCCGGAGGATCGCTACAACGATTTCCACTATCTCGAGCCGCTGAAGGAATATATCGTCAAGCGTGCCACGCCGCTGCTGGGCGCCGGTCAGAGCCTGTACATCACGATCACCGACATCAGTCTGGCTGGCAGCTATCAACCCTGGCTGGCACCGCGGATGCGCCATGTGCGGATCATGAACGACCAGTACCCGCCGCGCATCGATCTGAGCTTCAAGTGGGTCGACCGCGACGGCAAGGTTCTGCGCGAGGGCAGCCGCAAGTTGCGCGGTCTCGGCTATCTCAGCAGCGGCCTCACCAGCCCGGGCGACACCGATCCGTTGCGTTACGACAAGGCGTTGCTGAGGCGGTGGCTGGGTCGCGGCCTGGATCGGCTGTAACCGGCCACAGCAGCATTCTCCACCGCCCGAACCCGGAAATCCGCAACCTCAGTGCTTGAGGTTCTTGCGCATCCGCTCGAGCGCCTGCAGCTGGGCCATCGCTTCGGCCAGTTTGGCCTGGGCCTCGGCAATTTCCATCGCATCACTGCGATTGGCCAGGGCCTCCTCGGCTTCCTTCTTGGCGCGCTGTGCCGACGACTCGTCCAGATCGGCGGCGCGTGCGGCGGTGTCGGCCAGCACGGTGACCACCTGCGGCTGCACCTCCAGGATGCCACCGGAGACGTAAAACTGCTGCCGTTCGCCGCCCTCGAGCAAGACGTCGACATGGCCCGGCTTGAGTCGGGTGATCAACGGCGCGTGGCGCGGCGTGATGCCCAGCTCACCCAGCTCGCCGGTAGCAACAACCATCGTCGCGTCGCCGGAGAAAATCTCGGCTTCGGCACTGACGATGTCGACGCGAATGGTTTGGCTCATGACTCGGATTCCAGATATGCAGGACGACGGGCGGACGCCATGTCCGCCCGCAGGATCAGGCCGCCTTCTTGACGCCCATGTCCTCGGCCTTCTTGATCGCCTCGTCGATGCTGCCGACCATGTAGAACGCCTGCTCCGGCAGGTGATCCACGTCGCCATCGACGATCATCTTGAAGCCGCGGATGGTTTCCGACAGCGGCACGTACTTGCCCGGCGAACCGGTGAACACTTCGGCCACATGGAACGGCTGGGAGAAGAAGCGCTCGATCTTGCGCGCGCGCGACACGGCCTGCTTGTCTTCTTCCGACAGTTCGTCCATGCCGAGGATCGCGATGATGTCCTTCAGCTCCTTGTAACGCTGCAGGGTGCCCTGTACACGACGGGCCACGTCGTAGTGCTCGTTGCCGATCACGTTCGGATCCAGCTGACGGCTGGTCGAATCCAGCGGATCCACCGCCGGGTAGATACCCAGCGAGGCGATGTTGCGGCTCAGCACCACGGTCGCGTCCAGATGGGCGAAGGTGGTGGCCGGCGACGGATCGGTCAAGTCATCGGCGGGCACGTAGACGGCCTGGATCGAGGTGATCGAGCCGGTCTTGGTCGAGGTGATGCGCTCCTGCAGCACGCCCATTTCCTCAGCCAGGGTCGGCTGGTAGCCCACGGCGGACGGCATGCGGCCGAGCAGTGCGGACACCTCGGTACCGGCCAGCGTGTAGCGGTAGATGTTGTCGACGAAGAACAGCACGTCACGGCCCTTGCCGGTCTCATCCTTCTCGTCGCGGAAGTACTCGGCCATGGTCAGACCGGTCAGT
>JAJXYE010000226.1 GCA_021780735.1 Pseudomonadota bacterium
TGCGCCGATCCATGTTGAAAGTGAAACCGACCGCCGCACCGCGGGCGCGGATCGCTTCACGGTTCGCATCGATCTGCTCGGCCGTGCTGCCGTATTTGCGCACCAGGTGCTCGGTGGAATCCTCGCCTTCCGCGGCCATCTGCGGATTCAGCTCGAACGGCTGAAAATGGATGTCCGCGACCACTTCGCCATCAAGATTGGCCAATGCCTTTTGCAGCGAGGCCAGCCCCACGGCGCACCACGGGCAGGAGACGTCGGAGACGAAGTCGATGCGGAGGGAAGCGGGGGATTTCATCGGGCGTTCGCCAAACCGGGAAAATAACGAAGTTGGGGGGTGACATGGGCCGGTTCAAGGCGCAGCGACCGCCACGCTTGAAATCGCATGGAATGAGACATCGCCGACTACACTGGGAGACCGCCCGGGCGCAGCCACGTGCTGCCGGTACGACCATGATGAGCATGTGCATGCCGCACCATCGAACCACTCCTGCGACATCGTCCACGCCTGTTCTGCGGCGGGTCACCCCGTGCAAGCCGACGCTGCGATGAAAACCCGTGCACGCATCGCCACCTGGCAGCGCCTGCGCCAGCAGCCGACCTGGAAACTGCTGGCGGCGGACAACGCGCCGCTGACTGCCGCGCTGCTGCATGGCTTGCTGCTCGATGCCGAGCGCCAGCTGCCGGCGTCCCTGCTGCACGAGCGGCTGGCACGTGAGCTGGAGGAACTGCGTGCGCATGGCCATGCGGTGCCGCGAACCGCGCAGGCCTACGTGGCCGAATGGCTGGGTTCCGGCTGGCTGGAGCGACGCTTTCCCGAAGGCGTCAGCGAGGAGCAGTACGAGTTGTCGACCCAGGCGATCGGTGCGCTGCGCTTTCTCGGCAGCCTGGACAGCAGCCGCAGCGTGGCGACCGAAAGCCGGCTTGCGCTGGTGATCCAGCAACTGGTACAGCTGGCCCGGCAGACCGATGGCGACCCGCACAGCCGGTTGGCCGAACTGCTGGTCGAGCGCGAACGCATCGATGCGCAGATCGCCGCGGTCAGCGCAGGCCGGGTGGAGGTGCTGGACGATACCCGTGCACTCGAACGAGCCCGCGAGATCATCGCGCTGGCCGACGAACTGGCCGAGGATTTCCGCCACGTGCGCGACGATTTCCAGCAGCTGGACCGCGACTTCCGCGAACGCATCATCGACGACGAGCGCCAGCGCGGCGAGATGCTGGAGGCGCTGTTCGCCGGCGTCGACGTGATCGCCGAGAGCGAATCGGGGCGCAGCTTCGACGCGTTCTGGCGGCTGCTCACCGACGCCGAACAGAGCGGCCAGCTGGAAGCCGCGGTGGATGCGGTGACCGGCCGCGAGTTCGCACGCAAGCTGGACCGGCGCGAGCGCAGCTTCCTGCTGCACCTCACCCGCACCCTGCTCGATCGCGGTGGTCATGTGCACGACGTGCTGCAGCATTTCGCGCGCAGCCTGAAGGGCTTCGTGCAGAGTCGCGCCTACCTGGAGCAGCGCCGCCTGCACCAGCTGTTGAAACAGACCCAGGCCGAGGCGTTGAAGCTGCGCGACCAGGTGCGCAGCAACGAGGGCATCGACTACACCTTGGTCCTGAGCAGTGCGAAGCTGCACTCGCTGTCGCGCTGGCGACTCAACGACCCACGCACCGGTCAGGTCGACAGCGGCATCGTGCGCGCCGAGGGCGCGACGATCACGCTGGACAGCGTGGGCGAGCTGGTGGCGCAGTCGGAGATCGACTTCCGCACCCTGAAACTGCGCGTGCATACGCTGCTGGGCGATCATGCGCAATGCTCGGTGGGCACCGTGTTGCAACACTATCCCGCCGAACAGGGCCTGGGCAGCGTGGTCGGCTATGTGGCGCTGGGCAGCCGGCACGGCATGCGGGTACCCGACCGCTTCGAGCCGGTAAGCTGGCGCGGCGAGGACGGCCACGAGCGCCGTGCCCGCATACCCCTGCTGTACTTCCTCAAGGAAAAGCGCGATGAACTGGTCTGAGGAGATGGCCTGTCCGGATCCGGCCAATTCGCCATCGGCAAGCGTCGGCGATACCGGCCTGTTTCCCGGCGACAGCGGCAGCCTGCCGTTCGAGGCGCGCCGGGTGCTGTGCCAGTTGCTGGCCGGCCCCAGCGTGGACGCCGAGCGCCACGCGCTGTTGTGGCCGGTGCTGCTGCGTGAGGAAACCGCGATTCGCGCACGCCTGAGCGAGCTGTTCCTGGAACTGGTGCTGGATCGCGACCTGCGTGTGGCTTTCGTGTGCCAGGCCGATACCGGCGAACTGGAAACGCCGACCCTGCTGCGTTCCAGCCCGCTCACCTTCATCGACTCGGTGCTGCTGCTGGCGCTGCGTCAGCGCCTGGCCGAAGCCGAGGCGCACGGTCAGCGTGCGGTGGTGGAGGCAGACGAATTGCAGGCGCAGCTGGCGGTGTACGAGCCGCCGCAGGGCACTGATCGCGCCGGCTTCGTCAAGAAACTCAACGCGGCGATCGAGAAGATGAAGAAGAACAACGTGCTGCAGCCGATCCGAGGCAGTGAGGGGCGTTTCGAAGTGTCGCCCACGCTGAAGTTGTTGTTTTCGGCCGAGGACGTGCAGGCGCTGGGCGCGGTCTATCGCGAGCATCTGGCGGCCCCGCGCAGCGCTCCGGACGACGCAAGTGAGGGCGACGAATGAAGGGCCAGGTCGACAGCACGCCGGGCCTGTTTCTGTCCGATCTGCCCACGCCGCGCGAGGAGCAGTTCCGCATGCGTCGGCTGCAGGTGCTCAACTGGGGCACGTTCTCCGGCCTGCACGAGGTGCCGATCGCCGAGCGCGGCTTCCTGTTCGTCGGCCGTTCCGGTTCGGGCAAGTCGACCCTGCTCGATGCGATGTCGGCGCTGCTGGTGCCGCCCGCGCTGGTCGATTTCAATGCCGCCGCGCGCGAGGCCGAGCGCAGCGGCCGCGACCGCTCGCTGGTGTCGTACGTGCGCGGCGCCTGGGCCGACCAGCACGACGAGGACTCCGGCGAGGTCGCCACCCAGTACCTGCGCCGCGGCCCGGTGTGGTCGGCGCTGGCGCTGGAATACCGCAACGCGCTGGGCCGCTGCGTGACCCTGGTGCGGCTGCTGTGGATCCGCGGCAACAGTTCCACCGCTGCCGACGTGCAGAAGCATTTCATCGTCGCCGAGCGGCCGTTCGACCTGGCCGTCGAGCTGAAAGGTTTCGACCTGGATCTGCGCCGGCTCAAGCAACGCCTGGCCGACGTGCATCACCACGACAGCTTCAATGCCTACGCCGAGCGCTTCCGCCGCTTGCTCGGCATTGGCAACGACACCGCGCTGCGACTGCTGCACAAGACCCAGTCGGCGAAGAACCTGGGCGACCTCAACCACTTCCTGCGCGATTTCATGCTGGA
>JAJXYE010000179.1 GCA_021780735.1 Pseudomonadota bacterium
CGTCCGGCCACGTCATCACTCCGGCCTATGTCAAGGCCGAGTTGCCGGTGGCCGACCGGCGTCTGCGTGAAGCCGGACGTCGACTGGCCGAGGTGCTCAATCTCGCATTGGGTCATTGAGAGTCCGCAGGATCGAGAGTTTTTGATGGCCGCCCAGACGTCCGCTGCATACGTTTGCAAGGTCGCGTTGCAACCAACTTCTGCTAGCCTGCACGAATGACTGAAAATCCTCTGCGCCGCACCAAGATCGTCGCCACCCTGGGTCCCGCCACCGATGCACCGGGCATGCTTGAACGGATCATCGCCGAAGGCGTCAACGTGGTTCGCCTCAACCTCTCGCACGGGCTGCCCGATGACCACCGGGCACGGGCCGTGGCGGTGCGCGCTGCCGCCGCTGCCGCAGGCTGCGAAGTCGGCATCCTGGCGGATCTGCAAGGTCCGAAAATCCGCGTCGAGACGTTCGCCAACGGGCCGGTGGAGCTCGTCGACGGTGCGCCGTTCGTGCTCGATTGCCGTCCCGGCGTGCCGCCCGGCGACGCCACCCGGGTCGGCGTCAGTTATCACGAGCTGCCTGGCGACGTGCATCCCGGTGATGTGTTGCTGCTGGACGACGGACTGGTCGCCCTGACCGTGCTGGAGGTGGTCGGCAGCGAAGTTCGTTGCCAGGTGCTGATCGGCGGCAAGCTGTCCAATCGCAAGGGGCTCAATCGTCAGGGTGGCGGCCTGTCCGTCACCGCGCTGTCAGACAAGGACAAGGCCGATATCAAGCTGGCTGCCGAGATCGGTGCTGATTTTCTTGCGGTTTCGTTCGTGCGCTCGGCCGAGGACATGCACCAGGCGCGTCGCCTGTTGCGCGAAGCCGGGGGCAACGCCGGGCTGGTGGCGAAGATCGAACGCGCCGACGCGATCCCGGTGCTGGGCGAAATCATCGACGCCTCTGACGTGGTGATGGTGGCGCGCGGCGATCTTGGCGTGGAGATCGGCGATGCCGAGCTGCCCGGCCTGCAGAAAAAGATCATCCGCGAATCGGTGCAGCGCAATCGCGCGGTGATCACCGCCACCCAGATGCTGCAATCAATGGTCCGCTCGCCGATCCCGACCCGGGCCGAGGTGCTGGACGTGGCCAACGCGGTCATCGATGGCACCGATGCGGTGATGCTGTCCGAGGAAACCGCCGCCGGTGCCCATCCGGACAAGGCGGTGGCGGCGATGCGCCGGATCTGCCTTGGCGCGGAACGCCAGTTCGAACCGAAGGAGGATCTGTCCACGGCCGGCCCCCTGCTCGACCGTACCGACCAGGCGATTGCGCTGGCCGCGATGGTGCTGGCCGGCAAGCTGGGCACGCGGGCGATCGTTGCGCTGACCGAATCCGGCGCCACCGCGCAGTGGTTGTCGCGTTACCGCAGTGCGGTGCCGATCTACGGCATGTCGCCGTTTGCCGCCGCGCGTCGACGCATGCAGGTGTTGCGCGACGTGCAGGCGGTGGCGTTCAGCCATGATCAGCAGCACAGCATGGCCGCCTCCACCCGCGCCGCCGTGCACCTGCTGTTCGAACAGGGCCGGCTCAGCCAGGGCGACCGGGTGGTGATCACCTATGGCGACCGCATCGGTCACGTCGGCGGCACCAACACGCTCAAGCTGCTGGCGGTGGGTGCCGATGGCATGATCGAGAGCCTGCTCGAGCTGTGATGGGCCGAGCCGGTTCGGGCGTTCGAGGAGTCGATCACCATGGCGCGGCCAGCGATGCCATGCCTGGGCTGATATCGGGCATGACGCCAGCATGACGCGGGGTGGCTAAACTGCATCTGCCCACGTTTCCGTTCCGCACAGGAGATCGCCATGAAGTTCACATTTCGTCCCTTGCGTCAGGCTGTGTTGCTGGCGCTGGCCCTGGGGTTCGCGGCCCCGGTGCTGGCGCAGCCGCGCAAGGTCGACCAGCAGGATCTGTATCGGTACTGGATCCTGCTCAATACCAAGGTGCAGATGGATGCGCCGAACAGCGGCATGAATCTGGACAAGCCCGGTTGCGTGGCAGTGACCTACACGGTCGGTTCGGATGGCGTGCCGATGGACGTGCAGGTGGCCAAAGTGGTGCCGAAAAGCGACCTCGGCCCGATGGCGCGCAGCGCGGTGACCAATTTCCGCTATGGCCCGGCGTTGAAAAACCACATCGGCGAGCCGATTGCCACCTACTACATCGTGCCGTTCAACGCGCCGCAGGATCCGGCCCAGCGGCAGAAGCTGATGGATGCCTGCAAGCTCCCGGGCTATACGCCCTGAGCCAGCCTCCATGGCGGCCGTCTGCGGGTTGACGCTGGCAGCCGCCAATCTGGCCTATAATCGCCGTTTTGAACCGGGCCGCTTCGCCTTCGAGGTGGCCTCAACCGCGTGCAGGCGGGCACCGCCTGGCACCACGGAGTCGTCATGAGTATTGAAGATCTCGAAAGCATCGCCCAGGCGATGGTCGCTCCCGGCAAGGGCATCATCGCCATCGACGAGTCGACCAGCACCATCACCAAGCGATTCAAGGCGGTGGGCATCGAGAGCACCGAGGAGAATCGCCGCGCCTACCGTGAGCTGTTGCTGACCACACCGGGCCTGAACGAGCACATCTCCGGGGCGATCCTGTACGACGAGACGATTCGCCAGTCGACCCGGGACGGCGTGCCGTTCACCGAGGTCATGAAAAAGGCCGGCATCATCCCCGGCATCAAGGTCGACAAGGGCCCGCAGCCATTGGCGGGTTTCCCCGGCGACGTGGTTACCGAGGGTCTGGACGGATTGCGCGAGCGCCTGCAGGAATACGCCAGGTTGGGCGCACAGTTTGCCAAGTGGCGTGCGGTGATCAACATTTCCGAAGAGAACCCCAGCTCCACCGCGATCGAGGCGAACTGCCACGTGCTGGCGCGTTACGCCGCGCTGTGCCAGGAAGCGGGCATCGTGCCGATGGTCGAGCCCGAGGTGATCATGGACGGCGACCACAGCATCGAAGTCAGCTACGAAGTGCACGAGGCCGTGCTGCGCAGTCTGTTCAACGCACTGTACGAGCAGAACGTGATGCTGGAAGGCACCATCCTGAAGGTGAGCATGGTCATTCCGGGCAAGGACTGCGAAGAGCAGGTCGACGTCGAGGAAGTGGCCGACGCCACCGTGCGCGTACTCAAGTCCACGGTGCCGGCCTCGCTGCCGGGCATCGTGTTCCTCTCCGGTGGCCAGACCGACCAGCAGTCCACCGCGCACCTCAACGCGATGAACCAGCTCGGCCCGCATCCGTGGCCGCTATCGTTCTCCTACGGTCGCGCCATGCAGCAGGCAGCGCTGAAGCTGTGGGCGCAGGACATGAAGGCCAACTATGCCGAAGCGCAGAAGACCGTGCACGCCCGGGCCCGCGACAACGGC
>JAJXYE010000098.1 GCA_021780735.1 Pseudomonadota bacterium
GGCGCTGGCCGCCATCGGCGCCATCCATGATCGCGATCCCGACGAGGCGATCCGGCTCGCCGAGGAACATGCCTGGGTGATGGCCAGCGAGCTGCGCGCCAGTGGTGTCGATTTCAGTTTCGCGCCCGTGGTGGACCTGGCCCGCGGCAATGCGGCCATCGGCCTGCGCGCGTTCCATGCCGATCCGGCGGTCACCGCCGAGCTGGCACAAGCCTATGTGCGCGGCATGCACCTGGGTGGCATGGCCGCCGTGCTCAAGCATTTCCCGGGACACGGCTCGGTTGCCACCGACACGCACAAGGCTGCGGCGATCGATCCGCGCAGCCTCGATCAGATCCGTCTCAACGATCTGCTGCCATTCGCCCAATGCATCGAGGCGCGGGTCGAAGCGGTGATGATGGCTCACGTCACCTATCCGGCGGTGGACAGCCAGCCGGCCGGCTATTCCAGGGTATGGATCGAGCAGATCCTGCGCGGCGAACTGGGCTTTGCCGGCGCCGTGATCAGCGATGACATCAGCATGGCCGCCGCCGGTGCGGCGGGCAGCGTCGGTGAGCGGGTGAGGGCACATCTCGACGCCGGCTGCGACCTGGTGCTGGCCTGTTTTCCCGACGTGGTCGACGAAGCGATCGCCGCGATGCCGCCGGTCGCCGATGCGATGCCGTTGCCGCTGGCCGCCCTGCGCGGTGCCATCGGCGCCACCTGGGAAGGTCTCACCCACAATCCGCAGCGCGATCGTTTCGTTGCCCGCATCACGGCACTCGACGCCGAACAGGGAGCCACATGAACACTCCGATACCTGCATTGACCGACGCGCTGGCACATGCCGAGCTGTTGCACGACCGCGCCGATCTGGAAGCGGTGATCGCCGCGATGGGCCGGCGGATCGACGCTGCGCTGAATGGCGAGCGCGCGGTGTTTCTCACCGTGATGAACGGAGCGCTGATCTTTGCCGGCCAGCTGGCCCTGGCGATTCGTACCGATCTGGAGTTCGATTATGTGCATGCCACCCGCTATCGCGGCGCAACCTCCGGCAGCGACCTGCACTGGTTGCGTGAACCGGTGGTTTCACTCACCAACCGCGTGGTGCTGCTGGTCGACGACATCCTCGATGAGGGGTACACGCTGAAGGCCGTGCGCGATGACTGCTATAAGCGCGGTGCGAAGAAAGTGCTGATCGTCAGCCTGTGTACCAAGCGGCACGACCGCCTGGTCGAAGGCATCGCCCCCGATTTCAACGGCGTTGAACTGCCCGATCGCTACGTCTTCGGCTTTGGCATGGACTACCACGAGCAGGGGCGCAATTTGCCGGGGATTTACGCCCTTGGGGAATCGGCATGAGCGCGATCGACCTGGCCGTGATCGGCGGTAGCGGCCTGTACGATTTTCCGGGCCTGGAAAACACCACGCGACAGGCTGTGGATACACCCTACGGTGCCGCTTCCGGCGACGTGGCGATCGGCGATTTCGCCGGCATGCGGGTGGCCTTCCTGGCGCGGCATGGCCAGAGCCACAGCCTGCCGCCGCATCGAGTCAACTACCGCGCCAACCTGTGGGCGCTGCACAGCCTAGGTGCACGCCGGGTGATCGGGGTCAACGCGGTGGGTGGCATCCGCGCCGACATGGGGCCGCGGGTGATCGTGGTGCCCGATCAGCTGATCGACTACACCCACGGCCGCTACACCAGCTTTTGCGACGTCGAGGGCGCCGAGGTGAAGCACATCGACTTCAGCGAGCCGTATACCGAATCGCTGCGCCGGCAGTTGCTGGCGGCGGCGCGCAGCGCCGGTATCGCGGTGGTCGATGGTGGTTGCTATGGGGCCACCCAGGGGCCACGGCTGGAGACCCGTGCCGAGATCGCGCGGATGAGGCGCGATGGTTGCGATCTGGTCGGCATGACCGGCATGCCCGAGGCAGCACTGGCACGCGAGCTGGCGCTGGAATATGCCTGCGTGGCCCTGGTCGCCAATTTTGCCGCCGGCTGCGGCGACGAGGCGGAAATCAGCATCGAGGAGATCTTCGCGCACCTGGCGGCGGCCACGGCCGCGGTGCCGCGGCTGCTTGCCGCGATGCCGCGACACTGATGTGGCAGGCAGGTATTTGCCACCCGTAAAAAATTCGTATTGCGCCGGCCCTTCACCTCTTGCTACTTTTCCCGTTGCCAGAGCGACGGGCCGAGGGGGCGGCTCGCGCACATGCTGGCGCACCCCTTCATGGATCCAGAGGTTTGCGCAATGAGTTTTGGTACGGTCAAGTGGTTCAACGATGCCAAGGGCTTCGGTTTCATCGCACCGGAAGACGGCAGTGCGGACGTTTTCGTGCATTTTTCGGCCATCACCAGCAAGGGCTTTCGCAGCCTGCAGGAAGGTCAGCGCGTGAAGTTTGAAGTGACCCAGGGGCCGAAAGGCGCCCAGGCATCGCAGGTCGAAGCCGCCGGCTGAGCCAGCGGCGACACGCAGCTCCACCATCAAAAACCCTGCATCCTGATGCGGGGTTTTTTTGTCGTGCCTGTGTGGATATCCATTTTGTCGACCGGTCGGCCCTCCCTACGGCGGCGCATGGCCTGCCAGCTTGGTTAATATGTCGGATTGCCAGGTATTTGCAGGAGCCATTGCGTGATCATCAAGCCCAAAGTCCGTGGATTCATCTGCGTCACCGCCCATCCGGTCGGCTGCGAGCGCAACGTCCTTGACCAGATCAAGGTCACCCAGGCCGCCGCTCACGATACGGGCAAGGGGCCGAAGCGGGTGCTGGTGATCGGCGCCTCCACCGGCTACGGTCTGGCCTCGCGCATCACCGCCGCCTTCGGCTACGGCGCCGCCACCTTGGGCGTGTTCTTCGAGAAGCCGAGCACCCACGACAAGACCGGCACCGCCGGCTGGTACAACGCCGCCGCCTTCGACCACGCTGCCAAGCAGGCCGGCCTGATCGCCAAGTCGATCAACGGCGATGCGTTCTCGCATGAAACCCGCGCCAAGGCGATCGAGATCATCAAGAACGACCTCGGTGGCCCGATCGACCTGGTCGTCTATTCGCTGGCCTCGCCCGTGCGCAAGCTGCCGGACACCGGCGAAGTGGTGCGCTCGGCGCTGAAGACCATTGGCGAACCGTTTCACAACACCTCGGTCGACACCAACAAGGACACCGTGATCGAGGCCACCGTGGAGCCGGCCACCGAGCAGGAGATCAAGGACACCGTCACCGTCATGGGCGGCGAGGACTGGGCGCTGTGGATCGACGCGCTGAGCGCCGCCGGCGTGCTGGCCGAACACGCCAAGACCATCGCCTACAGCTACATCGGCACCGAGATCACCTGGCCGATGTACTGGCACGGCACCCTGGGCCAGGCCAAGCAGCACCTGGACAACACCGCCAAGCAACT
>JAJXYE010000214.1 GCA_021780735.1 Pseudomonadota bacterium
CGCGCGCGTCAACAGCGGCTACAACGTCAAGGGCGTCGATGCCAACCTGCTGTGGACGCCCAGCGCGACCTCGCAGTGGGGGCTGGATCTGCATCTTTATGACGCCGCATCCAACGACGCCGGGCGTCTGACCTGGGCGCAATGGGCGGCCAACTCCAATCTCACCACCACCCCGGCCAACCGCGAGTGGGCCAACCGCAACGTCGCTGTGCTGACCCATGAGCAGCAGCTCGGCGATCACTGGCGCTTCTTCGGCAAGGCCTGGGCAGGGACCTCGGACCTGACCCAGCGCGTTGCCAGTGCCTCGGTGCCGCCACAGCCGCTGCCCGCCGTCACCAACATCCAGGATGCACGCTTCCGCTACGCAGGCACGGACCTGCGCCTGCGTCACGACTTCGGCCGCGGCGACACGCTGACCTTCGGCACCGAGCTGTACCGCTCCGACGCACCGCTGCTGGGCGCCAACTACACCGACCTGCTGGCTCCGCGCAACGCGACCGGCGGCGCGCCGACGCTGGTGCAGGCGCGCCATTCCGACTACGCCTCGGTGTTCGCCAGCAGCCTGTTCCGCTTCGGTCCCGGCCATCACTGGCATATCGTCCCCTCGCTGCGCCTCGATCACGAGAAGGTCAGCGTCTTCGAGACCGTGCGCCCGCCGAACCTGTCGCGACCGCTGCTCGACACGACGGTATCGCGCAACGTGCCGCTGTTCGGCCTCGGCATCGGCAACGACTTCTACGACAACGGACACCTCAACGAGACCTACTTCAACGTCTCCACCGGCTGGCGTCCGGTGCGCTTCTTCGACATCGGTTCGCCGCATGCCAACATCATCCCCGGCACGGCACCCGCGGTGCAGAAGGTGCTGTCCTACGAACTGGGCGTGCATGGCACACCGGCCGACGGGCTGTTCTACGACGTCAGTCTGTTCTGGATGAACTTCCACAACCGTATCGAGACGCTCAACCTCAGCCCGATCGTGTCCATCGAGCAGAACAGCGGCGACACCCACAACCAGGGCTTCGAGGGCGAGCTGGCCTACGACTTCCTGCATGGCAGCGGCAACGGCGAGCACCTCGAGGCCTTCGCCAACCTGCAGCTGCTGCATGCCCGTTTCGTGGCCAGCGCCATCCCCAACCAGATCGGCAAGCCTCCGGCGTACTCCCCGCGCCATCTGGCCAAGGCCGGCATCACCTGGCGCCGCGACGACCACTACAAGCTGGCGTTCACCGGCGTGTTTTCAGGTTCGCAGTATTGGCAGGACAGCGCGCAGGATCAGCCCGGCGTCGGAGGGACCGTGCTGCTGCCGGCGCTGGTCCCGGCGTATTCGGTGTGGGACGTCGCCGCCAACTGGAACCTCACCCCGCATGTCGAACTGCTGGGCGGCGTATCCAACGTGTTCAATCGCCACTACTACTCGCGGGTGTGGACCTACGGCATCGAGCCGGCGCTGGGCCGCACCTGGTACGCGGGCTTCAAGTTGTCGCTGTAGCGGGAGCGCGCGGCATCCCGCCCACTCGGCGCGCCGGGAGAGGACCGTCTGGCCCGCTTGCCGGCCGGCCCTCACAGCTTGCTCTGCTCCACCTCGCGTTCGCGCTGCATCAGCGTCCACTCGGCATGCTCGGTCAATGCTGCCTCGCCGAGCGAGATCAGGATTTCGCGCTGCTCGACCGAATCAATCGAGCGATCCAGCGCCGTGCGCGCGCTGGTGAAAATCCGCTGCATGAAGCGGTACTGGCGCATCAATTCCTTGTCGGCCTTGCGGTAGGCGTAGGCCTCGCGCACTGCGGCGATGATCGATAGCGTCGCCATGAACATCACCAGCGTGTTCTTGGTTTCCTGTTCGAACACGTGCGCGAACACGGCGAGCACGATGCTGATCGCGATGCCGCCCCACAGGCTGAGCGACCCGACCATTTCGGTGACGTGATGCAGCCCCGAACGCTCGACCGTCTTGCGCTCGTAGTAGTGCAGCTGCCCCGACTTCCCGGATACGCCGACCCATTCCGCGATCACGCGCGACAACGCATCCGGTCCATGCCCGGCCGGATCCGTGCATGCATCCAGGCCAACGACACGCATCACGTTGCGGATCCAGCCCAGTTCGGTGTTCTGTCTCTGGAGCAGATTGTCATGCGCGAATTCATGTCCGCCGGTCGCCGGGATGCCCGCATGCCGCCAGTACGACTGCACCCGCAGGAACTCCGCCAGGGCACGGTAGTCGAGATACTTTCGGTGCCAGCCGCGATGACGCGCCAGTCCGACCACGACCGCGCCGCTGGCGAACAGCAGCAGGAACAGGTAGATCAGATAGTTGTGCTCCTCAAGATGCGCGTACAGCGCGAAGGCGATGCCCATCAGCGCCGCCAGTGTGTAGGTCGCGCGCATGGCAAGCAGCACGCGCTTCTGGAAATGCATCGCCAACCAGTCGGCCGCGTGGAAAACGTCGCCCATCGACAGCGCGGGATTGCCTTCGGCGGCGCGATGACTTTGCGCGGCGGCAGTGATGGCGGTCGCGTACTTGCCGCGCTCGGCATTGAACTCGGCCATGTGCGTGAACATCAGGCGGAACTCGGGCGGCATTCCGATCTCCGCGGCAGATGCGGTCTCGGCGGTGCGCCACAGCGCCTGCAGCGCCTGCAGGCCGTTGGCCACCGCGCCATCGGTTTCATCGCGCGAACAGACGATGTGATACAGCAGACGCTCGTCCCCGCCGCCGAGCACATGGCGCGCTTCGCGGCGGCGGTCGATCAGGCCGGGCATCGAGCCGCCCAGGTGATACCGCACGACCTGCGCGGTGCCACCCACTCGATCGGATTCCTTGCCGTCCCAGATCGCCAGCAGGATATGGCAGTGGTTGACGATGTAGACGCCAGCCTGGGCGTACTGGCGATCGCGCGCCGTGCCCGGCGGCTCGACCGCGTGCCGTGTCTGGCCCGCGCGCAGCGGCAGCTGCATCACCTCGGCGCGAGCGCAGAGCGCATCGAACTCCGCAAGGGTGACGGGATCGGCAAAGTCCTCGGCATAAAGATCCCGCGGCAGTGGCAGCGGCGCGATGAGATGCGCGCCGATGGCAAGCGCCTCCTGCGCCACCAGCTGATCGCCACCCTCGGCCAGGGCTGACAGCACGACCAGCGGCAGCGACGGAAAATCGTGCCTGAGCTGCGCAAAGAATTCCCGCACGCGCTGGCGGATCGGCTCGATCTCGCGTGCGGGAATGTTGCGGTGACTGGTGACACCAATGACTAGGGGCACAATGGTCTGCACTAGTGGGCTCGCCGCTGATTTCAGCATGGGCGCAGTTGATGCAGGGCCGGAGATACTCTTTGGCATAGGAAGCGGCACCCGCAAGGCAGAATCGATTATGGGGGGGCGCAAGCC
>JAJXYE010000037.1 GCA_021780735.1 Pseudomonadota bacterium
CGCCTGCGCGCTTGATGGCGCCGAATTGAGCATGCGTATCTGGGCGGCGGTCGCCAGTCATGCCTGCTCCGACGGGACTGCCGCATTGAAGCTGGTCCGCGACTGGCGGCAATGGCCACGTCAATCGGACGAGGCCATGCTCGAGCTGGGCTGGCTGCTGGTCCAGTTGGGTGATTTCGCGGAGGGCGACGAAATTCTGCGCGGCAATTTTCAAGACGGAAGTTGCCGCACCCGTGCCGGAGCACGGCGGGTGCTGGCGTACGAGCGCATCAACCGTGTCGATGAGGCTCGGACGTTGCTGCAGTCCCTGCCGCCGGTCCAAGGCATCGCCGATCCCGAGGCACGGCAGGAGCGGCTCAACGCGGCTGCGGTGATGGCATTGCGCGACAAGGACTATGCATGGGCACGTCGTTGCTACGAAGAGGCGCTCGCCACGGACGTGGCATGGCGTGACCGCACGCCGCTGTATTTCGGTCTGGCACGCGCCTGCGACCGGCTTGATGATGTGGCAGATGCACTCGGTGCGCTGACACAGGCCCATGGATTGCAGCTCGGCGCGGCATGCGCGGCATGGCATCCCGGAGCTGCGCATACGGGCCCGCTGTGCATCGCTGACCGGCGATTGCCGGCCGCCGAAGTCGTCGACTGGCGCCAGGACGGTCATCCTGACGCCATGGAATCGCCGGTGTTTGTCGTCGGCTTTCCGCGCTCCGGCACCACGCTGGTCGAACAGATGCTGGCCGCGCATGACCGCTTCGTGTCCACCGACGAGCAGCCCTTCGTAAGGCGCATGGTCGAATGGATGGACGCACGCGGGCTGCCCTATCCCGACGCTCTGGCCGTGCTGTCAGTCGAGGACCTGGATGCACTGCGTGAGGTCTACTGGAGTGCCGTGCGCGAAGTGGCGGCCATCCGGCCCGGCGTGCGGCTGGTGGACAAGAACCCGCTGAACATGCTCGCCTTGCCCATGATGCGTCGTGCCTTTCCGAAGGCACGGATCATCTACTGCCAGCGCCATCCCTGTGATGCCATCCTCAGCTGCTACCTGCAGCAGTTCCGCGATCCCGACCTTGCCGCGATGTGCGCCTCGATCGAGCGCCTTGCGCACGAGTTTGCGGCGTTCCACAGCCACTGGCGGCATCATGTTGAAGTTCTGCATGCCGACGTGCTGACATGCCGGTACGAGGATCTGGTGACCGACGTCGATGCCGGACTGGCCCGGCTCGGCGCGTATCTGGATGTCGCGGATGCCGGAATGATGAAGAACTACCGCGCACGGGCGCAGGCGCGTGGTTTCATCAGCACGCCGAGTTATGCGCAAGTGGTCGAACCCTTGCGTACGGATGCGATCGGGCGCTGGCGCCGCTATCGTGAAGCTTTCGCACCGGTGCTGCCGATCCTGCAGCCGGTCCTGGATCATTGGAACTATGACGCCTGATCCCGAATCCATCGCTGCGGCTCGTTCCAGTGATCGGCTGCAGCATTATGTGCGCTGGTACGACAACGCCTTGCCGGCGGAGTTGTGCGCCGGGCTGATTGCCGGTTTCGAGCAGATGCAGACCCTGCAGGAAGCCAATGGACGCGGCCTGCGAGCCGGGCTGGATCACAGTGCGTGGACCGAGCTCAATCTGACACGGCTGGCCGACCCGGCGATGCAGGGATTCTTCTTTGCGCAGGTCGACAAGTATCTCGAACGCTACAACGCCGAGATGCCGCTGACGCTGCCGATTCCCCCGAGCCAGCGTACCGCCGATCTGGTCATCAAGCGCTACCGCTGCGGTTCGGATGAGCGCTTCCAGCCGCATTTCGACTCCATCAACGAGGCGGCGAATCGCTACCTGGTGTTCCTGTGGTATCTCAATGACGTCGCCGAGGGCGGCGAGACCGAGTTCTGCGATCTTGGTGTGCGCGTGCAGGCGCGCACCGGACGGTTGCTGATGTTTCCGCCCTACTGGATGTATCAGCACGCCGGCCTGCCACCGCGCTCCAACGACAAGTACATCCTTTCGACCTATCTGCTGTTCCAGCCGTCCGCGATTCCATCGGTCCGCTGAGTATCGCCGGCGCCCGCCAGCTCGCGCGCAATCGCCGGATGTGTCAAGCCGGACACGTGGCAGCTGCTGAGCGGGTGAACCGGAATCCGGTGTGATCGAGTGGCGATGCGAGTGCCGTCGCTGCGCAGGGTCGATGGACCGATGCCATGGAGGTCAGCCACGAGCCAGCGCGCGAGCGGGTGCGATCGGAGTGGCCAGCGCCGCGGCGATGCGCTGCTGCTCGGCGCCCAACCTCGCCGGCAGGCGTGCGCCGTAGCTCTCGAGATACTCGCCGATGCCGGCAAGCTCGGCGCGCCAGCCGTCGCGGTCAACAGCCAGCAGGGCGTCGAGCGCGGCAGGGTCGAGTGCGAGGCCGTCAAGATCCAGATCCTGCGGCCGCGGCAGGTGACCGATTGGCGTTTCGGCCGCGCCGGCCTTGTTCTCGCAGCGGCCCAGAATCCACTCCAGCACACGCAGGTTGTCGCCGAATCCCGGCCACAGGAACCTGCCGTCCGCACCCTTGCGGAACCAGTTGACCTGGAAGATCTTCGGCAAACGGGTGCCCGGCTGGTCGAAGCTCAGCCAGTGCGCGAAGTAGTCGGCGAAGTTGTAGCCGCAGAAGGGTTTCATCGCCATCGAATCGCGGCGCAGTACGCCGACCGCGCCGGTGGCGGCGGCGGTCGTCTCCGAGCCCATCGCAGCGCCGAGCAGCACGCCCTGCGCCCAGTCGCGGGCTTCCACGACCAGCGGCACCAGATGCTCGCGGCGGCCGCCGAAGACGATGGCGCTGATCGGTACGCCCTGCGGATCTTCGCCGTGCGGCGAGAAGCTGGGGCACTGCCGCGCGCTGACTGTGAAGCGCGAGTTGGGATGCGCGGCCGGGCCGTGGGTCGCGTCATGGGGTCGACCCTGCCAGTCGAACGCGGGCGTGCCCGGCAGGCCTTCCCACCACGGCTGGCCGTCGGCGGTCACGGCCACGTTGGTGAAGATGGTGTCGTGGTCGAGCATCGCCAGCGCGTTGGCATTGGTCCGGGCACTGGTGCCGGGTGCTACGCCGAAGAATCCGGCCTCGGGATTGATCGCCCACAGCCGGCCATCGGCGCCGGGCTGCATCCAGCAGATGTCGTCGCCGACCGTCCACACCTTCCAGCCCCTGCGGCGCATGCCTTCGGGCGGGATCAGCATGGACAGGTTGGTTTTGCCGCAGGCGGACGGGAAGGCCGCGGCGACGTAATGCGTCTGCCCCTGCGGATTCTCGATGCCGACGATCAGCATGTGCTCGGCCAGCCAGCCCTCCTGGCGCGCCTGCCATGAGGCGATGCGCAGGGCATGGCACTTCTTGCCCA
>JAJXYE010000297.1 GCA_021780735.1 Pseudomonadota bacterium
TGTCCGCGGCAGTTGCCCCCAACCCGGCGAGTACGAGCAGCACCAGCCCCAGCCAGGCCGTACTGGGACGATTTACCCGCCATGGCGCCGACACGAGGGCTTGCGCGCTCACTCCGCAATCTCCACGAACAGATCCTCCAGACCCATGGCGTCCACGCGCGCACCGGACAGGTTGACCGCTTCCGGCCATGCACCCTTGGCGTCGCGCTCAACCACCAGGCTGAGGCTGCCGTCGTCATGGCGACGCCGGCTCAGGCTTTGCGCCGGCGCTGCCGCGCTGAGCCTGGCGGGTAGCCACAGCCGGCCGTAGCGCTCCTTGGTCTCGTCGATCGTGCAGTGCATGAGCAGTCGGCCCTGATGCAGGAAGGCGACGTCGGAGGCGACCCGTTCCAGGTCGGACACGATGTGGGTGGAGAACAGCACGGTGGTACCGGACTCGCCAGCGCGCAGGGCAATTTCGCGCAGCAACTCGCGGCGGGCGACGGGATCGAGTGCAGCGGCCGGTTCGTCCAGCACCAGCAGATCGGGCTGCGAGGCCAGTGCGCGGATCAGGTCGACGCGCTGGCGTTCGCCCGGCGACAGCTTGGCCAGCAGCTTGTTCGGCTGGATCTGCCAGCGCTCCAGCGTCTTGCCGGCGAACGACGCGTCCCAGCGCGGGTAGAAGCGGCCGACGTAATCGAGCATCTGTTTCGCGCTGAGCCAGGCCAGTGCCTCGGGTTGCTGCGGCACGTAGGCCAGGCGCGCCTTGCTGGCGTCGCCGAGCTTCAGCGCCGGCTCACCAAAGACACTTGCCGTGCCGGATAGCGGTTCGAGCAGTCCCAGCATGGCGCGGATCAGGGTCGACTTGCCCGCGCCGTTGCGCCCGATCAGGCCAAGCACGCTGCCCGGCGCAAGGCTCAGATCCACGCCGGTCAGCACATTGCTGCCCTCGTAGCAGTGCACCAGCTGGCGCACGGCCAGCGGCGCGATCGCCATCACATCCCTTTTCTGCAGCACGGCACTCATGGTTCTTCCCCCAGCAGTGTGGTCAACCGCCGCAGCACCAGCTCGGCGGGCAATTCAAGTTCGCGGGTCTGGCGCACCAGCGCCTGCAGCGACGGCTCCAGCAAGGCCAGGCGGCGCGCTTCGGTCTGGCTCGAACGGCTGGTGCTGGCCACCACCATGCCCTTGCCACGCTGGCGCTCCAGCAAACCCTCGGTCTCGGCCAGGCTGTAGGCGCGTGACACCGTCATCGGATTGATCGCGTGGAAACCGGCCACTTCGCGCACCGACGGCAGCGCATCACCGGCGCGGAGCTGGCCGCCGGCGACCAACCGGCGCAGCTGCTCGACGATCTGGCGATAGATCGGCTCGGGCGAGGCGGGTTGAACGGTGAGCAGCGAGGCATCCATGTGTATTAATACAACAATACACTCGGAAGGAAGTCAAGGATCATGATGAGCGCGGCCATGCTCGTCGCTCGGCAGAGGAAGTCGACAAGTCCCGCTGTCAAGCTCGTGCAACACCTCTGTCGGCAGTTTTTGCACCGTTCTGACTTGCCGCTGACCGACCGGTGCGGGCTTTGTTGGCCGCCAGCCTTACATTCGGTAAGCTCCCGAGGCTGCATCGCCTGTTGCGCAGGCTCCGCCGGGGACTTTTTTGAGCGCCACCGCAACAAACCACGACAGCCGCTTTCCCCTCCTCACCGCCCTGGTGCTCGCACTGGTGGTGGCCGCGATGAATTTCGGACTGTGGTGGTGGGGCAACCTGCCGCATGGCCCGGAGGACTGGCACGGCAAGATCGATGGCTTTGCGTTCTCCCCGTTCCGGCGTTACCAGGATCCGCTCAAGCATGATTTCCCCAGCGACGAGGAAATCGATAGCGACCTGAAGCTCATGCGCAGGTACACCGATCGCATCCGCACCTATTCGATGCTGGTCAACCCGCAGATCAATCGCCTTGCCGAAAAGGACGGCCTGCAGGTGATGGCCGGCGCCGAGATCGACCGGCGACTGCAGAACAACGAGAAGGAAATCGAGGCGCTGATCGCCCAGGCGCGGCGCTACCCGGGCACGATCAAGAGCGTGATCGTCGGCAACGAGGTGCTGTTCCGCAACGACCTCACGCCGGAACAGATGATGGGCTACCTCGATCGGGTTCGCGCCGCGCTGCACCAGCCGGTGTCGATGGCCGAGCCGGAATACATCTGGCTGAAGTATCCCAAGCTGGCCGATCACGTCGACTTCATCACCATCCACATCTTTCCGTTCTGGAACGGCATACCGCGCGCCGACGCGGTGCAGACCGCCGTGGCCATCTATCAGGAAATCCAGCGGCGCTTTCCGAACAAGCACATCGTGGTCGGCGAGATCGGCTGGCCGTCCAACGGCGACCGCCATGAGCGCGCCGACCCGTCCGTGTCCAACGAGGCGATCTTCATTCGCGACTGGCTCATTGCCGCGCGCCAGAATCATATCGACTACTACCTGATGGAGGCCTTCGACCAGCCGTGGAAGGAGCAACTGGCGGGTCGTACCGAGGCTTACTGGGGCATCTTCAACGCCGACCGCCAACTGAAGTTCCCGTTCACCGGCCCGGTCACCGAGGACACCGGCTGGCCGTGGAAGGCGCTGGCGGCCAGCCTGCTGGCCTTGCTGCCGATGATCTTCTTCGGTCGCCGCTTCAGCCGCTTCAAGCTGATGGGCCGCTTCTTCTTCGCCGCACTTATCCAGCTCGCCTGCGGCCTGATCGTCTGGGCCGCCACCCTGCCGTTCAACTTCTACCTGAGCTGGATCGACTGGACCATGCTCACGCTGTTGTTCCCGGCGCAGATCGCGATCCTGGCGATTTTGCTGATCAACGGCTTCGAGTTCACCGAGGTGCTGTGGCGCCCGACGTGGATCCGACACGCCGGCATGCTGCGGCCGGATCGCCCGGAGAAGCAGCCGTTCGTGTCGATCCACCTGGCCTGCTACAACGAGCCGCCGGAGATGGTGATCGTCACGCTTGATTCACTCGCCGCACTGGACTACGCCAACTTCGAAGTGCTGGTGATCGACAACAACACCAGGGATCCGGCCGTGTGGAAGCCGATCGAGGCGTATTGCGAACAGCTCGGCAAGCGCTTCCGCTTCTTCCATCTGGAACCGTGGCCCGGCTACAAGGCCGGCGCGCTCAACTTCGGCCTCAAGGAAACCGACCCGGCCGCCGAGGTGGTGGCGGTGATCGATGCCGACTACGAGGTGCGCCCTGACTGGCTGGCCACGCTTACCGGCCACTTCCACGACCCCAAGGTGGCCGTGGTGCAGTGCCCGCAGGCGCACCGCGAGTTCGAGCACAACACCTTCCGCCGCATGACCGCGTGGGAGTACGACGGCTTCTTCCGCATCGGCATGCAC
>JAJXYE010000140.1 GCA_021780735.1 Pseudomonadota bacterium
CGCTTTTGCGCACGCATGGAAAGCGTATCCTGCCTCCACTGCCGAACAGGTCGTGTCGCGGCTGCAGGATGCGACCATCGCCATCACCAACAAGGTGCCGTTGCGCCGCGATTCGCTGGAACACCTGCCGAAGCTGAAGATGGTCGCGATCTCCGCGACCGGTACCGACAACGTCGATATCGAGTACTGCCGCGAGCGCGGCATCGTGGTGTCCAACATCCGCAACTACTCGGTGCACACCGTGCCCGAGCACGTGTTCATGCTGATGCTGGCACTGCGCCGCAACCTGCTGGCATTCCGTGCCGACGTGCGCAACGGGGCGTGGCAGAAATCCGAACAGTTCTGCCTGTTCACGCATCCGGTGTACGATCTGCACGGCACCACGCTCGGCATCATGGGGCGCGGCGCGATCGGCAATGCGGTGGCGCAGATCGCAACGGCGTTCGGCATGAAGGTGCTGTTCGCCGAGCACAAGGGCGCCGCTGCCGTCAGGCCGGGCTACACGGCGTTCGACACGGTGCTGCAGGAAAGCGACGCGATCACCCTGCACCTGCCGCTGAAGGAGCAGACCCGCCACCTGATCGGCACCGACGAGTTCGCCTGCATGAAACCCCAGGCCCTGCTGATCAATACGGCGCGGGGCGGCCTGGTGGACGAGGCTGCATTGCTCGAAGCGCTGCGCTCGGGCCGTATCGCCGGCGCCGGATTCGACGTGCTCGGCAAGGAACCCCCGACAGCCGGGCATCCGCTGCTGGATCTGGACCTGCCCAACTTCATCATGACCCCGCATATCGCCTGGTCGGGCAGGGCGGCGATGCAAGCCCTGGCCGACCAGCTCATCGCAAACATCGAAGCGTTCGTGGCAGGCACCCCCAACAACCGCGTCGCTTGAAGCATCGTTTTAAGGAGAACCATCATGACTTACCCCGCAGGAATAGACATCAATGCCAGGGCCGTTCCGGAGCAAGGCAGCGTCCTCACTCCGGAGGCGCTCGCCTTCATCGCCGGACTGGCGCGCAAGTTCGAGCCGGTGCGGCAGTCGCTGTTGCAGAACCGGGTGCGGCGCCAGGCCGAACTGGATGCAGGCAAGAACCCCGATTTCCTGGCCGAGACCGCCGCCGTGCGCAACGGCGACTGGACCATCGCGCCGGTGCCGGACGAGCTGCAGGACAGGCGCGTCGAGATCACCGGCCCGGCCGAGCGCAAGATGCTGATCAACGGCCTCAACGCCGGTGCGAACGTTTACATGGCGGACCTGGAAGACTCCATGACCCCGACCTGGCACAACGTGATCGAGGCGCAGATCAACCTGCGCGACGCGATTACGCGCACGATCAAGCACGTCAACCCGGACGGCAAGACCTACCAGCTGAACGAGAAGACCGCGGTGCTGTTCGTGCGTCCGCGCGGCTGGCACATGATCGAGAAGCACATGACCGTGGACGGGCACCCCGTCTCCGCCAGCCTGTTCGACTTCGGTATGTATTTCTTCCACAACGCGAAAGCGCTGATGGCGCGCGGCAGCGCACCCTATTTCTACCTGCCCAAGATGGAAAGCCATCTCGAGGCACGCCTGTGGAACGACGTCTTCGTCCATGCCCAGCAGGAACTGGGCATCCCGCGCGGCACGATCAAGGCGACCGCATTGATCGAGACGATACTTGCCGCGTTCGAGATGGACGAATTCCTGTACGAGTTGCGCGAGCACTCCGCCGGGCTCAATTGCGGCCGCTGGGATTACATCTTCAGTTGCATCAAGAAGTTCGGGGCGCGCCCGAACTTCATCCTGGCCGACCGCGGCCTGGTGACGATGACCTCGCCTTTCATGCGCGCCTATTCGCTGCTGTCGATCAAGACCTGCCATCGCCGCAATGCGCACGCGATGGGCGGCATGGCGGCGCAGATACCGATCAAGTCCGACCCCGACGCGAATGCCGTCGCGCTGGCCAAGGTGCGCGCCGACAAGGAACGCGAAGCGAGCGACGGCCACGACGGCACCTGGGTCGCGCATCCGGGCCTGGTGCCGGTGGCGAAGGAAGTGTTCGACCGGCTGATGCCCACGCCGAACCAGCTGCACAAGCAGCGCCCCGACGTGCACACGACGGCCGCGGACCTGCTGCAGTTCGAACCGCAGGGCCCGATCACCGAGGCGGGCGTGCGCCTCAACATCGAGGTGGCGCTGTGCTATCTCGGCGCCTGGCTCGCCGGCACCGGCTGCGTGCCGATACACAACCTGATGGAAGATGCGGCCACCGCCGAGATCTCGCGCTCGCAGGTGTGGCAGTGGATACACAGCCCGCACGGCGTGCTGGACGACGGGCGCAAGGTGACGCTGGACATGGTGCGCCTGATGATGCCGGGCGTATTTTCGGGCATCGTTGCCGGTGTGAAGGAGAAGCGTTTCATCCCCGGTGACTACGAGCAGGCCACGACGGTGTTCGACCAGCTGATCGCCAAGCAGCCCATCGTCGAATTCCTGACCAACCATTGCTACGACGTCATGGAATGACCCATGGCGGCAACGAGAACATGAAAAGACAAGAACTGATAAGACAGTTTCGGGACATCCTGCCGGCGGAGTCGGTGTTGTTCGAGCTGGAAGACCTCAAGCCGTTCGAGTGCGACGGGCTGTCGGCCTATCGCCAGGTACCGCTGGCGGTCGTGCTGCCCGAGACCGAAGAACAGGTGCGCGAGATATTGCGCCTCTGCCGCCGCGAGAACGTGCCGGTGGTGGCGCGCGGTTCCGGCACTGGGCTGTCGGGCGGCGCGTTGCCGCTCACGGACGGCGTGCTGCTGAGCCTGTCGAAATTCAAGCGCATCCTGTCGGTCGACCCCGTCGCCCGCATCGCCCGGGTGCAGCCCGGCGTGCGCAACCTGGCGATCTCCGAAGCGGCCGCGCCGCACGGCCTGTATTACGCGCCCGACCCGTCCAGCCAGATCGCCTGCTCCATCGGCGGCAACGTGGCCGAGAATGCGGGCGGCGTGCACTGCCTCAAATACGGCCTCACCGTGCACAACGTGCTCAAGGTGCGCGCCTATACCATGGACGGCGAACTGCTGGAGCTCGGCTCGGAAGGGCTGGACTCCTCCGGCTACGACCTGCTGGCGCTGTTCACCGGCAGCGAAGGCATGCTGGGCGTGATCACGGAGGTGACGGTCAAGCTGCTGCCCAAACCCGAACTCGCGCGCGTGGTGATGGCCGCGTTCGGCACCGTGATGGAAGCGGGTGCCGCCGTGGGCGAGATCATCGCGGCCGGCATCATCCCGGCCGGACTGGAAATGATGGACAAACTCATGACCCGGGCGGTGGAGGATTTCGTCCACGCCGGTTACCCGCTCGATGCCGAAGCCATCCTGCTGTGCGAATCGGATGGCACG
>JAJXYE010000155.1 GCA_021780735.1 Pseudomonadota bacterium
ACGATCACCGAAGGCGCTGGCGGCGTGATCACGGCCGGCACGCTGACCGGCAGCTCGGTCGGCAGCACCACACTTGCCGGTGCGAACCTCGTCGGCACGCTGGGTAATTTCACTTCCGTCGACTTCACGTTGAGCAATGCGCAGGGGTTGACAGTTGCCGGTGCATTGAATGGCAACACCAGCAGCACGCTGACCACGACGAACGGCAATCTGGCGATCAACGGTTCCATCAACGGCTTTACCACGACGCTGACTTCGGCCGGCACGATCACGGAGGGTGCAGGCGGCACGATCATGGCCGGTACGCTGACCGGCAGTTCGGTGGGCAGCACCACGCTCAACGGCGCGAACATCGTCGGCTCTCTGGGCAATTTCACGGCAGCGGGCTTCAGCTTCACCGATGGAACGCCGTTCCAGGTCGCCGCCGGCGCCACCGTCGACGGCGGCAGCAGTACTTCACTGGCGGCCACGGGCGGCAGCAGCCTGAACATCTCCGGCACGGTGAAGGGCGGCACGATCAGCCTGACGTCGGCCGGCACGATCACCGAGGGTGCCGGTGGCGTGATCAACGCCGGCACGCTGACTGGCAGCTCGGTGGGCAGTACCACGCTGGGCGGTGCAAACCTGGTCGGTACGCTGGGCAGCTTCAGCGCGGCCAATTTCAGTCTGGTCAACGCCCAGTCACTGGCTGTCAACGGGCCGCTCACCACCACCGGCAACACCGGCACGATCGGCCTGCAGACCACCAGCGGCACCCTCACCGTCAATACCGCTTTGGTCGGCAGCGATGTCAACCTCAATTCAGCCGGCAACCTCGCGCTGTCCAACAACGTCAACGGCAGCACGGTGGAACTCCAGTCGGGCGGCAACATCACCCAGACAGCTGGTGTGCTGACTGCCGGTACCCTCAGCGGCAGCTCGGTGGGCAGTACGGCACTCTCGGGCAGCAACGCCGTCACCAACCTGGGCAATTTCACGGCGGCCGGTTTCAGCCTCAGCAATGCTCAGGCATTGACCGTGTTGGCCGGTTCGAACGTCAATGGTGGCTCCAGCACGACACTGATCACCACCACCGGTGGCCTGACGATCAACGGCACAGTGAAGGGCACAGCGACCACGCTGAAGGCCTCCGGTGCAATCAGCGAAGGTGCTGCCGGAGCAGTTATCGCCGGCACCTTGACCGGAAGCTCAGGTGGGGCAACGACCCTGGACGGTGCAAATGTCATCGGCTCCCTGGGCAATTTCAGCAGCGGAGGCGACTTCAGCCTCAATGATGATGCCTCCCTCGCTGTAGGCGGAACCATCTCGGCGAATGGTGGCGCCGGCAATCTGACGCTGATGACCACCGGCGCCAGTTCCGATCTCACGCTGGGCTCCAACCTCGCTGGCAATACCGTGCGCCTGGTTTCGGGTCGCAACATCATCCAGACGGCCGGCGTGCTGACGGCGGATACCTTGGTCGGAGGATCCGTGGGCAGCACGACGCTGAACCAGGCCAACCACATCGCGAAGTTGGGTGCATTCGATGCCGGCACCGGCTTCAGTCTGGTCAATGCCCAGGCGCTTGAAGTGGCCACGGGATTTGTCGATGGCCTCAATGACCACGGCGCAACCTCGATTACCACCACGGCTGGCACGCTGACTGTCAATGCGTTCGTCAATGGCAGTTCGGTGAGCCTGAGTGGCCACGATGGGCTGTTCATCAACGCACTGGTCAACAGTGGCGCCGGCGTTACCCATCTGGTCTCCAGTGCCGGTGCCATCACCGAGGGTGCTGGCGGCACGATAATGGCAGGCACGTTGAGCGGGCAGTCGGCGGGTGCGACCACGCTCAATGGCAGCAATGACATTGCTGCCATCGGCAGTTTCAGCGCAGCGAGCTTCGCTCTCACCAACACCCGTGCCCTGGCCATCACCGGTCCGCTCAATGGCGGCACCAGCACGACGCTGACGACGACGTCCGGTGACCTGACCATCAACGGAGCCCTGAGTGGTAGCACGACCACCCTGCATTCGGCTGGTGCCATCAATGAAGGTGCCGGCGGCAGCATCACGGCCGCCACGCTTGCCGGTCAGTCAGTCGGTGCGACCACCCTCAATGGTGCCAATCACATCGGTACTCTGGGCAACTTCAGCGCCGCCAACTTCGCGCTGACCAACGCCCAGTCGCTGACGGTGGGCGGGACGCTCAACGGCGGCGCCAGCGTGGCGCTGACCAGCACGGCAGGCGACCTTGCCATCAATGCCGCGGTGAACGGCACCACGACGACGCTGACCTCGGCTGGTGCCATCAGCGAGGGCGGCAGTGGCAGCATCACGGCCACCACCGTGACTGGCCAATCGGGTGGTGCGACGACGCTCAACGGGACGAACCATATCGGTACGCTGGGCAACTTCAATGCTGCCAACTTCGCCCTGACCAATGCGCAGGCGCTGACCGTCACCGGTACGCTGAACGGCGGCGCCAGCACCATGTTGACCACCACGGCGGGTGATCTGGCGATCAACGGGGCCGTCAGCGGAACGGCGATGGTGCTCAATTCGGCCGGGGCAATCGCCGAGGGCGCTGGCGGCGTGATCACGGCAGGTACGCTGAGCGGAACGGCCATGGGTGCCACCACCCTCGGCAGCGCGGCCAGCCGCAACAACAACATGGTGAACACGCTCGGCAACTTCACCTCGCTGGCCGGTTTCAGCATGACCAACGACAAGACGCTGACGCTGTCCTCGGTCAACGGCAGTGCCTTCACGGTCAATGCCGGCACTTCGGCGTTCTATCTGTCGGTGACCAATGGTGATCTGTTCCAGCTTGGTACGGCGCAGGTCTATGACGGACTCGGCGTGTGGGGTTCGACAGGCCGCATGGGTACCGGTTCGAATCCGATCTATGTGGTCGGTACCGGCCTGCAGACGATCGCCAACGTTGGCCTGCCGCCGGCATATTTCTACGCGGTGGACAGTGCCGGCAACCTGCTTCCGCTCGGCGGTGGCTTCGCCATCAACGTGCCCACGGCGGCGGGGGCCGGCAGTGCGCAGAACGGCAATCACGGTGATTCCTACATCGACCCGAGCGTGATCACCGCGAACTACCGCTCGTACGGCATCGTGCCATCCGGCGTGCGCCTGCCGGCGGATCAGCAGAGCGGTTGCGACCCCGATCAGCCGGATCAGCAGGACTGCCAGGATGCCGATAGCGTGGGCATGCTCGGCCTGATGCCGAACGCGCCGCGGTGAAGGGCGTGATCAAGCATGGTGCAGCAGGCATCGCGATCTGGTTGCTTGCACCGGCTGTTGTCGGTGCAGCCTCCCCGCAGATCGCACCACGGCTGACCGGCGCGATCATCGCCAGCGAGCTCGACTCGGCCCAGCAGGCGCTGGCGGCGCGCGCCTCGGGTTTGCCGTCAGCGAGCCTCGCCGACACCAGTCAGAGGCTGGGTGCCATGGCAGCCGATTTGCGCAAGAGCATGGGCGGCGACATCGACAAGCCGATCGATACCATCGGCGCCGGAGCCAAGGCCAGTGCCTACCGCGCTGAAGCTGCGGTCAAGCGCGCGCAGGCTTTTCTGGTTGCAAGCAAGGGCTGCCTGGGTGGCGATACGGCGGCGATGGCGCAGGCACTGGCCAGGACCGTGGAGCTGGAGGCGGCCGGCACGGGATCGTCCAAGTTGCTGCCGATCGTCAATGGGGTCGAGACGCTCGATCAGCGGCCACTGTTTGTCGTGCGTGGCAGCAGCACGCCGCTGGCATTCGCCCTGACGGGTGAAAATCTGTTCGATGCCCAGTGCGCCAGTCCGGTGGTCACGGCGACGGACGGGCAGGGCAGGCCACTCGCCACCCAGCCAGGCGTAACCGGCGTGCTGCCGAATCGCATCGAGCTGAAGTTGCCGGACAGCAGCCAGCTGCAGCCAGGCGACTACGTGCTGCATGTACTGACCAGGCGCAAGGCCTTCCTGGTCGGTTGTGCCGCCCAGCCCGAGACCATCGCCGTGCTGCAGCTGGCTCCACCGGTGAAGATGACCGTGAGCTATTCGGTGACCGCAACCTGCAGCGCGGGCCACGGGGGCGCCGGGCAGGCGTTGCCGGCGGTCACCGGCACGATGCCCGATGGGGCGGGTACCGGTACGGTCGCGAAATACATCAAGATCGACGGCTGCAGCGACCCGCTGAGCTATGCGATCAGCGCCAAGGTCACGTTCAGCGATGGCCACAGCGGGTCGATCGGCCCAATCAGTCAGATCGCCGCGGCCGGCATCAGCGCCGGCCTTCCCGGGGGCTTGTCACTGAGTTGGGATCCTTCGGTGCGTCAGCTCCTCGTGCGCCCCGCGGACAACCGCTGCAAGGGCGTCTACTGAGCGCCGGATGCCGGACTCATTCGTCTTCGGGTGTGCCCGAAACGACTCGCAGCTCCGAGATGCCGCCAGGCGCCAGGTCCTTCAGCAGATCCATGAAGTCCATGCCGACCAGGCGCTGTGCCCGGCGCAACAGCATCGGTACCGGACTCGATGGCTCGCAACGGGTGTAGTAGTCGCACACCTCGTCGAGTCGGCGCATCACATCCTGCGGCCCGGTGATCGCGCCGGTGGCGCGCGCAGCAGCGACCACGCCATCGCCGGATCCGTCACCCCCATCCACGCCTTCGGCACCACCTTCCGGTGGCACGCGGCGCGCCAGCTGCGGGTCGAGAAATTTCTTCAGCTCGTAGATGTCGCTGAGCAGGCTCTTGAAATCCGGCCCGGCGCTGCCGACGCGGTCATTGAAGATGCCATCGATGGCCTTGGCGTGATCCAGCGACTCGCCGACGGCCGCGGTCACCGCGATCAGATCGTCCTCGTTGCAGTCCATGCAGCAGGCTTCGATCTCGGTCATCGATGCTTCCGGCCCGTTGTCGCCGGCACTTACCTTGAGCGTGCCGTTGGCGATACGCAGGTCGCGCAGGCTGAAGCGCCCCAGTCGTGGCGACTGCACGAATGGCGTGGTACGAAAATAGCCCAGCACGCCCTGCAGGTCGCTCAGCGGAACCACCGAGTTGACGCGCATGGTCGGGTCGTTGTCGTCCTCGGCGTCGAGTTGCGGATGCACGGTTTCCCAGAAGTGCTCCAGCAGGCCACGGATCAGCGACAGCCCGGCGTTCCAGCCGGGCATGCCGGCCGTGCGCAACCAGGCGGTGGTGAGATGGACGGCGGCACGCAAGTCCTTCGATCGGCCCAGCACGGCTTCGGCCAGTTCGGCGACCTTGTCCCAGTCGGGCTCTTCGGCTGCCTTGACGGTATCACCTACGGCGCGTTCGGCCTTGGGTGCGGCAGCGCGTTCGAGTGCCAGGAACTCCGGGTCGTATTCCAGATCCGCACCCGAGGGCGAATCGTCGCCAATCGGCGCCAGCAGGGACTCCACATTGAATCGCGTCATGAGCTAACACCGGCGTCCAGGAGAGAAGCCGCATTATCACAAATTATCGAGGCAAAGCCATGCCGCCGAATGGCATCCGGCTGATCCGCAGCCCCGAAGGTGCGCTGGTGGCCAGGCTGGACGACTAATCGTCCTCTTCGCTGGCCGGCGCGACGTAGGCCGGGTCTTCCGAATCACGCGCATGGCGCAGGGCGTTGCGCAGGCGCAAATCCAGTCGCTCGATGTCCAGCATGACCTTGCCGGAGTGGACGGATCTGACCGCCGAATGCGGCAGCGTGAAGTCGCCAGCGTTTTCGATGTAGACCAGCAGCTCGGAGCGGTCGTGGCTGATCTCGCGCACCGAGCCAACACCTTCTTCGCCATCGCGGACGAAGACCATGAAACCTACATCAATCTGTTCGTGCATGATGCGATCCACCAGTGGAGGGATGATTGGCGTGTTCGTGCTGCAGGGGGCAAGGATCGGCCGTGCCAGGTCGCGGGGGATCATGCCTGCCGCCAACGTTGCAACCGGGTCAAGTCGAGCGGCGGTGCTGGATCGCCAGCCTGGCTTGCCGGCTGCTGCAGCCAGGCTCAGCGCACGAAGCGGCGAACCCAGGCGGCATAGTTGTCGACGAATCCCTGCAGGAATTTCCGTGTGCCGTCGTTGCCGATCGTACCGTCGTCAGCGATCAGCTCGTCCTTGAAGTGGATGAATACCTCCGGTTGGGCCAGGGTGGGCACGTCCAGATAAGCCAGCACATTGCGCAGGTGCTGCTGCGCCAGCGAGGTGCCGGTCGAGCCGATCGAGGTGCCGAGCACCGCGCCCGGCTTTCCGGCAAAGGAGTTGGTACCCCACGGACGCGAAGCGATGTCGATCGCGTTTTTCAGCACGCCGGGAATCGAGCGGTTGTACTCGGGCGTGACGAACAGCAGCGCGTCGACCGACTCGATATCCTTCTTCAGGCGTGTGGCAGCCGCGGGATAGGCGGCATCGAAATCCTGCGAGTACAGGGGCAGGTCATTGATCTGGATGTGACGAAAGGCGAATTCGGGCGGTGCAAGCTTCTCGACGGCGCGGGCCAGCCGGCGATTGAATGAATCCATGCGCAAGCTGCCTACCAGGACAGCAACCTTGATCTGGCTCATTTCTGACTCCTGGGTTGGGGATGTGTCGAGTGTGGAAGAATGGACGTTCAGCTTATGTGTAGCCGATTTCCGTCAAGCGCGGATGACGTGGCCCGCAGCACCGGCATCCGCAGCGTGTACTCTTCAGGGTCGGCGTCGTGGCAGCTGTCTTCTGTCTTACCTCTCCAAAGCGAATGAAACCCATGCAAGCGATTGAATCACTCATTGATGATGCCTTCGAGCGGCGCAACGAACTGAGCCAGGCCGAGATCGAAACCCACTTGCGCCCGGCCGTCGGCCAGGTCATTGAACTGCTCGAGAGCGGCGAGCGCCGTGTCGCCGAGCCGGACGGCCAGGGTGGGTGGACAGTGAACCAGTGGATCAAGAAGGCGGTGCTGCTGTATTTCCGCATCAACGACAACCGTGTGGTCGATGGCGGCGCGGCCATGGCGTTCGACAAGGTGCCGCTGCGTTTCCTGCACGGGCACGACGCCGAGTTGCAGCAACTTGGCGCGAGGGTGGTGCCCGGCGCGCTGGTGCGTCGCGGCGCGCATGTGGCCAAGGACGCCGTGCTGATGCCGAGCTACGTCAACATCGGTGCCTACGTGGGAGCGGGCACGATGGTCGACACCTGGGCCACGGTGGGCTCCTGCGCACAGATCGGCGCCGGGGTTCATCTGTCCGGTGGCGTCGGCATCGGCGGTGTGCTGGAGCCGTTGCAGGCCAATCCCACCATCATCGAGGACAACTGTTTCGTCGGCGCACGTTCGGAAGTGGTCGAGGGCGTGGTGGTGGAGCGTGGCAGCGTGATCGGCATGGGTGTGTTCCTTGGCCAGTCCACCCGCATCTACAACCGCGGCACCGGGGAAACCAGCTACGGCCGCGTGCCGGCCGGCAGCGTGGTGGTGGCCGGCAACCTGCCGGCAAGCGACGGCAGCCACAGCCTGTACGCGGCGATCATCGTCAAGCAGGTCGACGAGAAGACGCGCAGCAAGACGGGCATCAACGAGCTGCTGCGCGCGGTGTAGGAGTGCACCCTGTGCGCGAAAGTCTTTCGCCTTCGTCGTGATGCAAAGTGATCGCCCACAAGCTGGGCTTCTACGGAAACGCGCATGTCTGAAATCACACTCTACGGTCTGCCCAACTGCGATACCTGCCGCAAGGCGCGCAACTGGCTTGCGCGCTTCGACGTGCCGCACGACTTCGTCGACTACCGTGCCGACCCGGTGCCGGCGGCGACGCTGAAGGCCTGGGCGGCGCAGCTGGGTGGCTGGGAGAAACTGGTCAACAAGTCCTCCACCACCTGGCGCAACCTGCTGCCGCAGCGCAAGAACCCCGGCAGCGATCCGGAATGGACGCTGTTGTTGAAGGAGTATCCGGCCCTGATCCGTCGTCCTGTCGTGGTGCGGGACGACGGCATGCTCAGTGTCGGCTTCAGCGACAACGGCTTCAAGAAGTTGTTTGCCAGGTAACCATGCGATGAAAGTGCTGATCTTCGGCAACTCCGGTTCCGGCAAGAGCAGCCTCGCTGGCGCCCTGGCCGAGCGGCATGGGCTTGCCCGTCTGGATCTGGACAGCATCGTGTGGGAGTCTGGGCAGGTGGCGGTGCAGCGGCCTGCCCGCGGCGATCGTCGCGGCGATGAAGGCGTTCATGACCAAGCACGACGACTGGGTCATCGAGGGCTGACATGGCGAGCTGATCGAGGCCGCGGCAGCCGATTGCAGCGAGCTGGTGTTTCTCAATCCCGGCGTGGAAGCCTGCCTGGACAACAACGCGAGGCGGCCGTGGGAACCGCACAAATATGCATCGCGCGAGCAGCAGGACTCGATGCCGGGAGCCCTGCAGGGCCGGGTCACCCAATACTGCCGGCGCGACGATGCGTGGTCATGCCGACGGCATCGGCGCATCTTCGACGCCCATGCGGGAGCGAAAATCAAGCACACTGCCGTGCCCGCGATTGACCGCAAGCTGACCGCCATGTCCGAAGTCCTCGAGCTCACCTGTGATCTGATCCGCCGTCGTTCCGTGACACCGGAGGATGCCGGCTGCCTGCCGCTGATCGGCGGGCGGCTGCAGCGTGCCGGGTTCAGGCTCGAATACCTGCGCTACGGCGAGGTCGACAATCTGTGGGCGACTCATGGCGCGGCCGGGCCGACCCTGGTTTTCCTCGGCCACACCGATGTGGTGCCGAGCGGGCCGGAGGCGAGCTGGCGCAGCCCGCCATTCGAGCCGACGATTCGCGATGGCGCGCTGTATGGCCGTGGTGCCGCCGACATGAAAAGTTCGGTGGCGGCGATGGTGGTGGCACTGGAGCAGTTCGTGGCGGCGCACCCCGATCACCACGGGCGGGTCGGTCTGTTGCTGACCAGCGACGAGGAAGGCCCCACCAATCTGGACGGTGTCCGTCGGGTGGTCGAACACTTCCGCGCCAGCGGCGAGCGCCTCGACTGGTGTGTGGTGGGCGAGCCGTCGGCTAAGCAACGCCTGGGCGACCTGATCCGTGTCGGTCGCCGTGGCTCGCTGTCCGGCACCCTGGTCGTCCGGGGCGTGCAGGGGCATGTCGCCTACCCGGAGAAGGCGCTCAATCCGATTCACGCGTTTGCCCCGGCGCTGGCGGCCCTGGCCGCCGAGCATTGGGATGCCGGCAACGCCGATTTTCCGCCGACCTCGTTCCAGGTCTCCAATCTCAACGCCGGTACCGGCGCCGGCAATGTCATCCCCGGCTTGCTCACCGCGCTGATCAATTTTCGTTACAGCACGGCCAGTACCGCCGCCGACTTGCGTACGCGCTGCGAGGTCATTCTGCAGCGGCATGGGCTGGACTTTTCGTTGCAGTGGGATCTTTCCGGCGAACCGTTCCTGACCCCGCCGGGTGGCCTGTTGCGCGAAACCGTGGTGGCAGTCTGCCGCGAGCTGTGCGCCGTCGAGCCGGAACAGAGCACCGGTGGCGGCACCTCGGACGGCCGCTTCATCGCCCCGCTCGGGGTCGAGGTGGTCGAGCTGGGCCCGGTCAACGCGAGCATCCACAAGGTGGATGAGTGCATCGCGCTGGACGAGCTTGAGCAGTTGCCGGCCTTGTACCGCGCGGTGTGCGAGCGGCTGTTGCGATAGGGCGGTTGGCGATCGGGGGGCAGAGCCCTGGTGCGCCGTTCACCGCACGTGCCTGCCCGGGCGCACTGTCTGCGGCACGCCGCATTGCCCAGGGAGGCGCGAACTGAATGCCGCTGCGGATCCTTGCCAGGAGTGATCGGCGCGGAGGGTGAAAGCGACCGCCGGCCGACCCTCGGGATCATGGGCGGTTCCACGCGCTCCGTGCACAAAGAATGGTTGCGATGCGGATTTGCCGGCAGATTGCTCGGCAACCTTGTGGCATTGTCGGGCTTCCGCAAACTGCTCTCTGCTGAGCGCACAAACGCATGCCGCAAATCATCGATGACAAAGAGTTCAAGCGGGCCTGGCAGCAGCCCTGGCCAGTCGAGGAGCTGGAGTCGGTGGCGTCATGCCCGGCTTGTGGCAGCCGCGGCCGCGAGCTGCTGCACGAAAACCTGGTGGATGAGGTGTTCGGCATCGCCCCGGGGCAATGGAATCTTCACCGTTGCACGGGCTGTGGCAGTGCGTATCTCGATCCGCGCCCCAGCGAGGCGAGCATCGGCATCGCCTACGAGGTTTACTACACGCATGCGGTCGAGCGACCGCCCAAAGCACAGGGCCGGTCGAGTCCGTGGCGACGGCTGACGTTGGCATTGACCAATGGCTATCTGAATTCGCGCTACGGCACGCGACGTCAGCCCGCAACCCGCCTGGGCGTGGGTCTGGCGCGGCTGTTGCGATTGCGACGCCAGAAGCGAGACGCCGAGTTCCGCTGGTTGCCGCGGCCGCGCCCGGGCTGGCGGCTGCTGGATGTCGGCTGTGGCAATGGCGATTTTCTGCTCAACGCGCGGGACGCGGGCTGGCTGGCGACAGGCGTCGATGCCGACTCGAAGGCGGTCGAGGTAGGTCGGCAACGCGGCCTGGAGGTTCGGCTGGGCGGTATCGAGCTGTTTGCCGGTCAAGCCGGGTGTTTCGATGCGATCACGCTGAGCCATGTTTTGGAGCACGCACATCGGCCAGGGCCGATGATCGAGTGCGCCTATCGGCTGTTGAAGCCTGGCGGGATCCTGTTCGTCGATACCCCGAATATCGAAAGTCACGGAGCGCGCCGCTGGGGCAGCCACTGGCGCGGTCTGGAGACACCGCGGCATCTGGCCATTTTCAGCCACCGCGGACTGGTGACGATGTTGCGGGCCGGCGGCTTCGAGCGAATCGAGCAGCGGCGTCGCACGGCCGTGAAGCGATCGATGGATCTGGCCAGCCTGCGCATGCAGCGGGGTCACTCACCCTATGGCCGGCAACCCGCCCGATTGCCGTTGAGGCTGCGCCTGCGGCTGCGATCGCCGTTGCCGCGTCCGCACGACGACGAATTTCTCACGGTGCTTGCGTGGAAAGCACTCCCGTGAGCCGCGATCGTCAGGGACGCTTGTGGGCGTTGGCATGGGCGCTCCACGGACCGCCTATCCTGCGGCCGGCTCGAGAGTGAGCATGTGCTCGGTACGTCCCGGCAGCAGCGGAGTGGGGCGGCCCGCCACCCAGTCCTGATGCCCGGCACCGAAGAATGGCGACAGCGGGTTGTCGCTCTGACCGCCAGGCATTTCCAGGATGCCTTGTGCCTCGTGACCCGGGGCGACATCGAGGCGTTCGGAGGCGCCGAAGCCGGGTGTGGCGACACGCGGCATGTTGTTGTCACCGGGCAGGGCCTGATCGGGCATGTCGACGTAGCGTGCCAGCCAGTGCGGCAGCGCAGGCGACAGGGCGTGGCGGATTCCGCTGCGGTTGTATTCGCCCCAGCTGCGTGCGGCCAGGCCACCGGGCTGGCTGCCGAGCTGGTGTGCCACCTGGCTGGCGGCATCGACGAGCAGGGCGTGCCAGTCTGCGTATTTCGGATCGAGCAGGTGCATCGGTTGCTGCCGCAGCAGCATCCATACCGCGGCCTCGGCACTGTTCTGGCCGGGCCAGAGGAAATCCGCGTAGCGCTGCTGCACGCGCGCGGCAAAGGGAGCCAACACGTCCTCGCTGACCTGCATCCGGAATGCGCGTACCAGCCGGTAGTCGACGCTGTCGACATCGGCGCGACAGCGCCAGTGCGCGGTGAGTTCGCGCAGCTGCTGCAGTGCCGGATCCTTGCTGCCGGCCAGGGCGTCCTGCAGCAGGCGTTGCCAGCGGGTGAGAAACACCGCGCGATCGTCCAGTTGCACGTCGAGCAGGTTGCCCGGGCTGAACCGGGCATGCGCATGCAGGTCGTCGCGGATCTGCTGGGCGCGGGCGCCCAGGTCATGGCCACCATTGCCGAGCAGGGCAAGGGCCGCGCCATCGACCGTACGGTTGTTGGCCGTCCACAGACGCGGATCGGCCGGGTTCTCGATACGCGGCCACTGCGCCGGTGGCGCCCAACCCTGCCAGCCGCTGCCGGCCTGCGACCAGTCCGAGGGCTGCAGCGGATCGATGCTGGCGCGCAATGGAATGCTGTTGCCGGCGATGGTCCAGCCGATGTGGCCGGCGCTGTCTGCCACCACCAGGTTCTGCGGCGGCATGCCGAGCCGTGGTCCAAGATCCAGCGCGGCGGCCACATCGGTGGCGCGTTCAAGCTGCATCAGCTCGAGGTTGTAACTGCGTGGCCGCTGCGCAATCCAGGCCAGTGCCAGCGGCGTGCCGTCGGTATCCTTGCCCATGATCGGGCCCCAGCGGGTGTCCTCGACTTTGAGGACGGTGTCCGGCTTGCCCTTGACCTGGATGTGCTCGTCGTGGGTTTCGATCCGTGCCCAACCCCCGGGCACCTTGTACCGGCCGGGGTCGGCCGGGTCGCGCAGCACGCGCACCCAGTCCATCCAGTCGCCATAGCTGTTGGTGAAGCCCCAGGCGATCTGGCCGTTGGAGCCGACCACCATCGCCGGTGTGCCGGGCAGGCTGACGCCGTTGACGTCGCGTTCGCCATGCGGGGCGGTCTGATCGGGGTAACGCAGGCGCGTGCGGAACCAGATGTTCGGTACGCGCAGGCCCAGGTGCATGTCGTTGGCGAGCATTGCCGCGCCGGTGCCGGTCAAGGCGCCACCCACCGCGAAGCTGTTGCTGCCCGGGCGCGGCGCATCGAGGGCCGGAGCCAGCACGATGGCGCGGTTGCCGGCCACCCGGGCGGTCGTGGAGCGGCGCAGGTCGAAGGTGTCGGCCGTCGGAACCACCGGCGCATGCGACAGCTGCCCGCTCAGCGGAGCCTCCCAGTCGGGATCGGGCGCTAGCAGGAAGTCGACCAGCGGGCGCGGCAGCACCGAGCGCATCTGCGCGATGCGCAGTTCGCGATCGTTGCGGCCGTCGTCGTTGAGATCCAGGTACATCGCGGCAATCACCAGCACGCTGTCTTCCGAGCGCCACGGTTGCGGCTTGCTGCCCAGCAGCAGGTACTCCCAGGGTCGTACCCGCAGGTCGGCGAGGCCGGCGTTGACCCCGTCGCGGTAGCGATCCAGTTCGTGCCGCTGCGCCGGCGGCATCTGCGCATAGGCGGCCTCGGCCACGGCGCGCAGGCGATGGCGGCGATGGTTGAGGTCGACCTTGAGCGCGGCCGGCCCGACCAGGGCGGCCAGCTCGCCGGCACTGAGCCGACGCATCAGATCCATCTCGAAAAACCGCTCCTGCGCATGTACGTAGCCCAGCGCGTAGTCGATGTCACCGCGGCTCTTCGCGCTGATCGTGGCCGTGCCCAGCGCATCGCGGCTCACGCTGACGCCGGCCTGCAGGCCCGGCAACGTCTGCTCGCCATCGAGTCGGGCGCGGCTGCCGGCAAGCAGCCACCGGGCGCCGAGGAAGGTGATCAGCAGCACGGCAAGCAGGCCAGGCAGAAGGAAGCGCAGGAAGCGCCAGCGGCGGGTCGTCATGGCAGGCGGCCTTGTCGTGTCGATGCAGGTCAGGGTTTGGAAAAAACGGCGAAGATGCCGGCGTAAGGCTTGACCAGCAGCGCCGGCGCACCGGCGTAGCCCTCACCATCGACATACAGTTGCGAGATGCTGCCATCCAGGTACAGCGCATCGCGACAGCCCAGCTTGTCGCGAAACAGACGTCCGAACGTG
>JAJXYE010000329.1 GCA_021780735.1 Pseudomonadota bacterium
GGGCAGCTTGAACTTGCAAATAATTAAGCAGTGAATTAATTTATGAGAATGAGAAGAACCGAAACGCCGATTCGCCGCAAGTCCGTTCGCGGCCGTGGTGCCGGTCGCCCCAGTGGTGACGATGGCGATCTGCGGGCGCGGCTGCTGCATGTGGCTGCGGCACAGTTTGCCCGCGCCGGTATCGAAGCCACCTCATTGCGGGCGATCGCCAGCGAGGCAGGGGTAACCCCGGCGATGCTGCATTACTACTTCGGCGACAAGTCGGGTATCACCCAGGCGTTGATCGAGGAGCGCCTGCTGCCGGCGTTGGCTCCACTGCGCGCCCATCTCGAAGAGGCGGGCGACGATCCGCGCGCCCTGGCAGAGGCATTCGCCCGCGGGGTCGGCGAGATCGTGGCGCGCCACCCATGGTTGCCGTCGCTGTGGGTGCGCGAGGTGCTGTGCGAGGGTGGATGCTTGCGCGAGCTGATGTTCAGCCAGATCGTGCCGAACCTGCCGCAAATGCTGGCGCAACGCTTTGCGTCAGCCCAGGCCCGCGGCCTGCTCGGCGCGGGACTCGATCCGCGCCTGCTGGTGGTGTCGCTGGTCGGCCTGACCCTGTTTCCCGCGGCTGGCGCGCCGATCTGGCGCCGTGCATTCGGTGCCGATGAACTCGATACCGACGCCCTGCTGAAGCACACGCTTGCGCTGCTCGACCACGGCGTGGCAGCGCCCGAATCCGGAGATCCTCGATGACTGCCGCAGGCTGCCGCTTTCGCCAGATCCTTCCGGCGATGCTGTGCACGATCATGCTGTGCGCATGCAGCAAGCCGCCAGCGCAGGCACTGGGCACGCTGGAATACGATCGCATCACCTTGCCCGCGGTGGTGGCCGAGCGCATCGTCGCCATCGACGTGCACGAGGGCGAGCGCGTCAGTGCCGGGCAGCAGCTGTTGCAGCTGAACCCTGCGCAGACCCGGGCCGGACTGGCTGCCGCCGAGGCGCTGGTGCAACAGCAGAAGGAGGCCCTGGCCGAACTGCTCAACGGCCCGCGTGTCGAGGACATCGCACAGGCCCGCGCCACCCTGGCGGCGGCGCAATCGCAGGCGCGCGAGAGCCGTGCCTATGACCAGCGGCTGCTGGCACTGAAGAAGCGCAATTACGTATCCGTGGATGATCTCGATCGGGCCCGCGCCGCAGCCGGAAGTGCCGATGGCCAGGTGGCGCAGGCGCGGGCTGCGCTGGACAAGCTGCTGCATGGCAACCGTCCCGAACAGATTGCCCAGGCTCGCGCCGCGCTGGCCTCTGCGCTGGCGCAGGCCGACGCCGATCGCGTGCTGCTGGGCAAGCTGCAGGTGATCGCGCCGCGAGCCGGCGTGATCGACAGCCTGCCGTACCGGCTGGGCGATCAGGCGCCGGTCGGTGCGCCGCTGGCGATCCTGCTGGTCGGCGAGGCGCCCTACGCGCGCATCTACGTACCGGAACAACAACGCGCGAACGTGCACGTCGGCGACAAGCTCAAGGTTTTCGTGACCGGTCGCGCGCAACCGTATACCGGCAGGGTGCGCATGCTGCGCAGCGAGCCGGCGTTCACGCCGTACTACGCGCTGATCGGCGATGACGCGTCACGGCTCAGCTACCTGGCCGAAGTCTCGCTGGGCAAGGATGCCGCTGATCTGCCGGCCGGACTGCCGGTGCGGGTCGAGTTCGCGGAATCGAGTCGGTGAACGCGCACGATGCCGACGTGGCGATCCGCGCCCGCGGCCTGACCCGGCGCTTCGGTGATCTGGTGGCGGTTGATCATGTCGATCTGGATGTGCCGACACGGCACGTCTACGGATTCCTGGGCCCGAACGGCTCGGGCAAGTCCACCACGATCCGCATGCTGTGTGGTCTGCTGACACCGAGCGAGGGCGAAATCGAGGTACTCGGCCTGCGCATTCCGGCCGAGGCTGAGGCGCTGCGCCGGCATATCGGCTACATGACCCAGCGATTCTCGCTGTTCGAGGATCTCACGGTGCGTGAAAACTTCGAGTTTCTCGCCGCGATCCAGGGTGTGTCGCGGCCACGCCAGCGTATCGACGAGCTGGTCGAGCAACACCATTTCGGCGGATTGCAGCAGCAACTGGCCGGCACCATGAGCGGTGGCCAGAAGCAGCGACTGGCGCTGGCCTGCGCGGTGATCCACGAGCCCGAATTGCTGTTCCTCGACGAGCCGACCAGCGCGGTCGATCCGGAATCGCGCCGCGACTTCTGGGAGAAGCTGTTCGAGCTGGCCGATGCCGGCACCACCTTGCTGGTCTCCACCCACCTGATGGACGAAGCCGAACGTTGCCACCGGCTGGCCATCCTTGACCACGGCGTGCTGGTGGCAGACGGTACGCCGCACGAACTGACCGGCCGGCTGCAAGGGCGCACCTTCATCGTCGACAGCAGCGATCCGCGTCGCGCGCAAAAGGTGATCGAACGCTTGCCCGGCGTGCTCGGTGTGGCCCAGATCGGCAACCATCTGCGCGTATTGACCGCTGCCCGCGAGACCGACGCAAAGGGCATGGCCGACGCCTGTCGAAGCATCGACCAGGCGCTGGCGGGCGCCGGCCAGCACGCCAGCACCCGGGAAACGCCGGCCAACCTCGAGGACGTATTCGTTGCGGTTACCCGGCAGGAGACGAAACGGCCGGAGCGGGCGGCATGAACTGGCGCCGGCTCTGGGCCATCGTGGTGAAGGAGTTGCGCCAGCTCAGCCGCGACCGCATCACGCTGGCGATGGTGGTGGGCGTGCCGGTGATCCAGCTGGTGCTGTTCGGCTACGCGATCAACCTCAACCTGCGCGGACTCGATGCGGGCATCGTGGATCAGGCCCGTACCGCCGGTTCGCGTGCGCTGGTGATGGACATGCTGGCTACCGACGTGGTTTCGGCGGTGGCCAGAGCGGACACGCCCGACCAGTTGATGGCCATGATCAGGAGCGGGCGGATCAGCATCGGCATCGTGGTGCCGCCGGACTTCGAGCGCCGTCGCATCGACGGCCGGCCGGTGGCGCAGGTGCTGGTCGACGGCAGCGACACCACGGTGCAGAGCGCGGCGGCGCAGCTGGCGCAGACGCCGCTGGACAGCGCCAGGCCGGACACGCGCGCCCCGGCCACCAGCACGCCGCCGTTGCCGCGGATCAGCGTGGTGAGTTTCTACAATCCGCAGCGGGTGTCGGCGATCAACATCGTGCCGGGCCTGATCGGGGTGATCATGACCATGACGATGGTGCTGTTCACCGCCATCGCGATCGTGCGCGAACGCGAGCGCGGCAACATGGAACTGCTGATCGCCACGCCGCTGACCAGCAGCGAACTGATGGTCGGCAAGGTCATGCCGTACGTCGCGATCGG
>JAJXYE010000199.1 GCA_021780735.1 Pseudomonadota bacterium
CGGCGAACTCTCGCAGCGCGCCAGGGTTGGTCGGCGCCGCCCTCGGCCCAGCAATTTTCGCCTGCCTGGTAAATTCCGGCGCGCGACAAAAGGTCAATGCCAAGCTCAAGGGCGGCCGACAGGACGCACGCAGGTCTTGCTGATCCAGACCTCTCCGCTGTTGCACCAATCGAGCGCATTGCCCATTATGGTGCAATGAGCGAACTGACGTGGCGGCGCTGGGCGGAGCAGGTGGCGACCGGGATGGCCCTGGTCGACGCTGACCTGCGCGTGCGCTGGGTCAATCCTGCTCTGGTCGAATGCCTGGCGCTGGGCGCCCGCAGCGTGATCGGACAACCGTTGACCGTGCTACTGGCCGATGCCGATGCATTGGCCCAGGCGGAGCGCGTGCTGACCGAGCAGCGCCCGTTGCAATGGCGCGGGGTGGCGCTGACCACGCCGGGCGATCGCACCATCAGCGCCGATATCGAGGTGCAGCCGTTCGACGGTGGTCTGCTGCTCGAGGTGCACGCGCTGGCCGAGCCGCTGGCCGCCCGCTCGCCGCTGTCGGCCACCCTGCGCGGCTTTGCGCACGAGGTGAAGAATCCCCTGGCCGGTCTGCGTGGAGCGGCTCAGCTGCTGCAGCGGCGGGTCGATGGCGAGGATCTGCAGGCGCTGGCCGGCCTTATCATCGACGAGGCGGATCGGCTGGGCAGCCTCGCCAACCGCTTGCTGTTCCACGATGGTGCGGCCCAGCTCGGGCCGCTGAACATCCATCACCTGCTGGAACGCCTCACCGACCTGCTGCAGGCCGAACCCTCGGCACCGCTGCTGCGGCATGACTACGACCCCAGCGCACCGGAACCGCTCGGCGACGCCGATCGCCTGCAGCAGGTGCTGCTCAATCTGGCCCGCAATGCACTGGAAGCCGGTGCCCGCAGCCTGACCTTCCGCACCCGCGTCGAGCACGGCCTGCGCCTGGGTGAGCGGGTACTGCGCATGGCGCTGCGGGTGGACGTGATCGACGATGGCAGCGGCGTCCCGCCGGCCCTGCGCGACACCTTGTTCGAGCCGCTGGTGTCCGGTCGTGCCGACGGCAGCGGGCTGGGTCTGGCGCTGTCGCGCGAAATCGCGCAGGAACACGGTGGCGACCTGCGTTACGTCAGCTATCCGGGCGAGACCGTGTTTTCGCTGTACCTGCCGCTGGAGAGAGCGCATGGCTGAAGAAATCTGGGTCGTCGACGACGATCGTGGCGTACGCTTCGTGCTGGTCGAGGCGCTGCGCGATGCCGGGCTGACCGTGCGTGAGTTCGGCGAGGCCGGTGCGGTGCGCGCGGCCTTGCACGATGGCCGCCCCGCCTTGCTGCTTACCGATGTGCGCATGCCCGGCGAGGACGGCCTGAGCCTGCTCAACGAGCTCCAGCAGCAGGGTATCGGTCCGGTGATCGTGATGAGCGCCTTCACCGATGTGGCCACCACCGCGGCGGCGTATCGCGCTGGCGCAGTCGACTACCTGGCCAAACCGTTCGACCTCGACCAGGCGGTGGAGGCGGTGCAGCGCGCGCTGGCCAGCGTCGCCTCGCCAACCCTGGCGGCGGCACAGCAACTGGCGCCGAACCATTCCCTGCTGGGCGAGAGTGCACCGATGCGCGAGGTGTTCCGCCTGATCGGTCGCGTCGCCGCCAGTGACCTCAACGTGCTGATCACCGGCGAGACTGGCACCGGCAAGGAGCTGGTGGCGCGTGCGCTGCACGAGGAAAGCGCGCGGCGTGACAAGGCGTTCGTGGCGCTGAACACGGCAGCGATCCCCAGCGAACTGCTCGAGAGCGAACTGTTCGGACACGAGGCCGGTGCCTTCACCGGCGCCACCCGGCGCGTGGTCGGCCGCTTCGAGCAGGCCGAGGGCGGCACCCTGTTCCTGGACGAGATCGGCGACATGCCGCTGATCCTGCAGACCCGGCTGTTGCGCGTGCTCGCCGGCGGTGAGTTCTACCGGGTCGGCGGCCGCGAACTGATCCGCGGCAATGTGCGCATCGTCGCCGCCACCCACCAGGACCTGGCCGCGCGGGTGGCCGCCGGCCAGTTCCGCGCCGATCTGATGCACCGACTCGATGTCGTGCGCATCGAACTGCCGTCCCTGCGCAGCCGGCGCAGCGACATCCCGCTGCTGGCGCAGCACTTTCTCGCCAGCACCGCGCAGGAGCTGAAGCTGCCGCCCAAGCGCTTCTCCAGGCCGGCATTGAAGCTGGTCGCGCAACGCGACTTTCCCGGCAACGTGCGCGAGCTGGAAAACCTCTGTCGCCGACTGGCGGTGATCGCGCCCGGCAGCGAAATCCTGCCCGGCGACCTGGGTGCCGGCAGCGACGTCGCCCGCGGCGGCGAGTGGACCGACATCCTGCGCGAGTGGGTCACCCAGGCGCTGGCCGACGGCGAGGCCGACATCCACGCGCGTGCGCGTGAGGCGCTCGACCAGACCCTGCTGCAGGTGGCGCTGGAAGTCAGCGAAGGTCACCGCCAGAACGCCGCCCAGGCACTGGGCGTGGGGCGCAATACCCTCACCCGCAAGCTCGGTGCCTCGCGCCAACGGCGCAGCTGAAGCCTGCGCGCGCTGATGGCGCCAGGCGACTGCGTGGGCGACGCCACTCACACAGCGTGACGGAAGAGCTGCCCTTGCCTGGGCAGGCGCCCGGCAAGGGGCGGAGCCCGGCATCCTTCAGTCGTGGAGGATGCCGATCGTGTGCAGCCACGCCTCGGCCAGCCGGGGCCAGCTCGTGATCGGGTTCGCTGTCGGCCGCAAGCCGAAGGCATGCCCTCCGTGTGCATACAGATGCATCTCCGCCGGTACATGCGCCTTTGCCAGCGCGGTGTAGTAGACCAGCGACTGCTCCACGCCATCGACATAGTCGTCTTCCGCCTGCACCAGAAAGGTGGGTGGCGTCTTGCCCGACACCGGCACATTGGCATTCAACCTGCCGTCACCCCTGGTGAGATGCCCGGGATAGATCGGCATGGCGAAATCCGGGCGCGCGCTCTCCTTGTCGGCCGCGTCCACCGGTGCATACAGGTGCCGATCGAAGTTCGTGCTGATCTCCGCCACCAGGAATCCGCCCGCCGAGAAACCCAGTACGCCCACCTTGTGCGTATCGACATGCCACTGCGCCGCATGAAAGCGCACCAGCCGCATTGTTCGTTGCACGTCCTGCAGCGACGGCACCGACAGTGCGAAGTTGTGCGGACGGCAATCGCACTTCCAGTCGTAGGGCGCGCCGGGCACCCGATACTTCAACAGTACGCAGGTGATGCCACGGGATGTCAGCCAGTGGCAGGCCTCGGTGCCCTCCAGATCGATGGCCAGGATCTCGAAACCGCCACCGGGAATCACCACAACGGCGGCTCCCGTATTCCTTGCCGTGGGCGCATACACCGTCATTGTCGGTCGGGTCACATTGCTCAACGCGGTCACCGGCTTGCCGGCCAGCAGCCGGGCGCTCACCTTCATCGTTTCCGCAGCGGGCACCGCTTGCAGATCCGGTGCAACTCCGGGCCAAATCGGCACCTGCGCATGCCCGCCAGCGGGCTGCCACACCGCCGCCGTCGCCTGCACGCCTGCGCTTGCCAGCAGCAGCCCCGCGACAACAACCCAAGACTTCATGACCATCTCCCCGTTGCGGCACGCGGCCGCTCTCGACGTTCAACAACGCACGTCGAATGAAATACGTCTCACCGATCCTGCACGCCGCATCGGTCCTGCCGCGGCCATCGGCATGGCTTTTTTCTGGCATCGCGGAAGACATCGGCTGGCCCGCTCGCGGCCCATGTGCACCGCGTGGTGAAAACCGAATTTGAGCGGGCGCCACACGATGTGGATGCCAGCCGGAATCTGCCCGGGCATCCACTTTCAACGCTTCGCTCGCGGTCGAATACCGCCCTCCGCCTGCAGCAAGTGACGGATATCTCTCCAGCGAAGCGTGCTCATCTCGGCCGCCGTTGAAGCCATCCCGCCTGCAGTTCAGCCAAGCACCACGCCCACCTGATGGGTCTTGCCATCATCGACCAGCGCCATCGGTGCGGTGTGGTCCAGCGTCTGGCCGTCCATCACCACCGTGGTGACACCGTGGCCGCGCTTGCGGGGATTGCTCACCTCGATTTCGTAGCGGGTGATGTGCCTTTCGCCGCGATGGCGGTAGCTGAGCCGGAAGCCCGGCCACGCCGGCGGAATGCATGGTTCGATGCGCAGCCGTTGACCCTGCAGGTGAAAGCCCAGCACGGCCTCGATGCCGGCGCGGTAAAGCCAGGCAGCCGAGCCGGTGTACCAGGTCCAGCCGCCCCGACCGACGTGGGGTGGGACGGAATAGACGTCCGCGCTGACCGCGTAGGGCTCGACCCGGTAACGCGCCACGGCCTCGGCGCTGTCGCTGTGCCGGATCGGATTGAGCAGGTCGAACAGGGCGCCGGCGCGCGCGCCGTCAGCGAGGCCGGCCCAGGCGAAGATCGACCACGTCGCGCCGTGCGTGTACTGGCCGCCGTTTTCGCGTACCCCGGGCGGGTAGCCCTTGATGTAGCCGGGATTCTCCCTGCCGTCCTGGTCGAATGGCGGGGTGAACAGGCGGGCCAGTTGATGCTCGTGATCGACCAGCAGGCGATCGACCGAAGCCATCGCGGTGGCCGCGTGTTCGCGGTTGCCGTGGCCGGCCATCACGCTCCATGACTGGGCGATGGTGTCGATGCGGCATTGTTCGCTCTGGCTGGAACCCAGCGGCGTGCCGTCGTCGTAGTAGCCGCGTCGATACCAGGCGCCATCCCAGGCCTGCTCCAGCGCCTGTCGCAGGGCACTGGCGTAGTCGCGCCAGCGCTGCGCACGGCGGCCTTCGCCGCGCCGTTCGGCGAACGGAGCGAATTGCTCGATCGTGCCGAGCAGCAACCACCCCAGCCAGCTGCTCTCGCCGCGGCCCCGTTCGCCGACGGCGTTCATGCCATCGTTCCAGTCGCCGCTGCCGATCAGCGGCAGGCCGTGCGCGCCGCGGGTCAGGCTGGAGTCGAGTGCGCGCGCGGCATGCTCGTACAGCGAGGCCGTTTCGTCCGACGCTTGAGGTGCGAAGAACGCATCGGAAGCGTCGTCGGGAATGGGCTGGCCTTGCAGGAAAGGCAGCGTCACGTCGAGCACGCCCTGGTCACCGCTGACCTCGACGTAATGCATCGCCACGTGAACCAGCCAGACGCGATCGTCGCAGATCTTCGTGCGCACGCCCTGGCCACCGGGTGGCAGCCACCAGTGTTGCACGTCGCCTTCGGCGAACTGGCGACCGGCCGCGCGCAGCAACTGCTCGCGGGCAAGATCGGGCCGTGCCACGCACAGCGCCATCACGTCCTGCAACTGGTCGCGAAAACCCCACGCACCGCTGGCCTGGTAGTAGGCGGTGCGCGCCCACAGCCGACAGGCAGTGACCTGGTACAGCAGCCAGTCGTTGAGCAGAAGATCCATCGCGCGGTCGGGGCTGCGCACTTGCAGTGTATCCAGCAGGTCATTCCAGAGCGCGGCGACCTCGGCCAGCACGTCGTCGAACGGCCTTGCCCGGTAGCGCGCGATCAGGGCCTGTGCCGCCGCTTCATCGGCCGCGTCACCGAGCAGGAACAGCAGCTCGATCTCGGTGTTCGGCGGCAGCTCGATGCGCGTCTGCAAGGCAGCGCAGGGATCCAGGCCGATACCGACCCGTCCCGACAGCGGGGTGTTCTCTCGCAACGCGCGCGGGTGCGCCACGCTGCCCGGGCTGCCGAGCAGTTCGAGGCGATCGCCGCTGATCGAATGCTGCATGCCGGCCAGGTCGAAGAACGCTACCCGCGCGTCGAAATCCGCACGCCAGCGATGGCGGGCGAACAGCGCGCCGCTGGCCTCGTCGCGGGAGGTGATCACGAACGGGGCAGGTGTGCTGCCATTGCCGTCCAGCGCCCATTGCAGGTAGCCGGTCACCGACAGCTGGCGCGTGCGCATGGAGCGATTGCCCAGGCGCAGCCGCGACAACTTCACGGTATCGGCGACAGGCACACACTGGGTCAGCTCCAGCTCGACGCCATGGGCGTCGTTCTCGAAGCGGCTCCAGCCCTTGCCGTGGGTGGTGGCGTATCGTGCACTGGCCACGCTGATCGGCGCCGCGGTAGCGCTCCACACGTCGCCGTTGTCCTCGTCGCGCAAGTAGATCACCTCGTGCGGCGTGTCGCTGACAGGATCGTTCGGCCATGGCGTCAGCGGGTTTTTCTGGCTGTTCTGCGACCAGGTGTAACCGCCGCCCTCGGCCGAGACGAGAAAGCCGAATTCGGCGTTGGCGACCACATTCACCCACGGTGCCGGGGTCGGGCGCGCGGCGTTCAGCTCGATCCGATAGGCGCGGCCATCGTCGCAGAAGCCGCCATAGCCATTGCCGAACTCCAGCGTGTCCGCGCCAGTCTGGCGGGCCAGCGCCGTCCGGCTGGCGCGCATCGCGGCGGGTCGGGGTGCAGCGGCTGCGGCCGGCGTTGCGGGCACAGCTGCCGCCATGTCGCCCAGCACCAGTCGCGCCGCGGCGAACAGGCCGTCGCGCAGTCCATGGTCGAGCCGGTCCTCGCGCAGGCAGAACAGCTCGGCTTTCGGCGCATCCCCGTCGGCCTTCAGCGCGCTTTGCTGCGCGCTGGCGCGCATGTCGATTTGTACCTGCAGCGCATCGCCGCCAGCGCCGCCCTGCCGGTTCAACAGCACCACATCCACCGCAAGTTGCTGGCTGCGCCACCAACGTTGCGCCTGCAGCAGGGCTTCCACCTGGTTCAGGTCAGCAGCTTCGCGCAGGCACAGCAGCGCGATCGGACGATCGCCTGAAATACCGGCGCGCCACAGCGTCGGCGCACCGCCGGATCCACGCATGCGCTGATCCGCGCTTGCACGCTGGGAAGAATCGCTGCACAGCAAGGCACTCATCCAGTGTGCGAGGCGTACCCGTGCGGCCGGCCCGATGCCGCGCTGGCCCAGCTCGTTCTCGGCGTGTTGCGCGGCCTCGCCGAACAGGCGATCACCGGCGGTGGGGTCGTGCAACTGTTCGGTGAGCGCGCTGGCGCCCTGCTCGGTGTCGGCCAGTCGCATCCACAGCAGCAGCCGGATGCTGGCGCCGGGCGGCAGGCTGAACTCGTGGCGCAGGCTGAATACCGGATCGAGCACGCAACCGCTGCTGTTGCACAATGCCGCGCCAGGCTGCATCGCCCGCGCATTGCGCAAGCTGCGGCCACGACCCAGGAAGCGGTCGCGATCGGTTTCATGGGTCTGCGGGGTGCCGGCGGTCTGTCCCTCTACCTGCAAGGCCTGCGCGGCCCAGATCTCGGCCTGGTGCGCGCTGCGCCGCCGCCGCGTCGCCAGCAGCATGCCGTTTGGCGCGTCCCAGCGGGTCTGTACGAACATCTTGGAATAGGCCGGATGCGCATCGTCATCGCTGGCGGGCCCGAGCACCAGCTCGGCATAGCTGGTCAGCGACAGCGAGCGGGTGCGATCGCCGTGGTTGCTGAGGGTGATGCGGCGCAGTTCGATATCGGTGTCCGCTGCCACCGCCACTTCGAGCAGGCTGTGTACGCTGAAATGGCGCCGCGAAAAGCTGGCGCGACCCGGCTGGAAGTGCACGGCGTCATCCGGACGCTCATCGCCCAGCGGCTGCGTCGTGACCGACCAGATTTCACCGCTGGCCTCATCGCGCAGCAGCAGGAAGTGGCCCCAGAGATCGGCCACCGGATCCTCGCGCCAGCGCGTTACCGCCAGTCCGCGCCAGCGACTGAAGCCGGTGCCCTGGCGGCTCAGCATCACGGTGTATTCACCGTTGGAAAACAGCTGCATGGCTGCCTCGTCGGAAGTGGCGGTGGCAGGCTGGAATGGCATGCGGCAGGTCGACTCCTGCGCGGTTCGGTATCGCGCTGGCGGGCATGAAGGGATCGGCAAAGCCTACGACCGCCTGGGGGTAATGCCGCGTGAAAGCCCCTGATTTGCAGCTCTGGCGAGCCTCCTACACGGGCTTCATGCATTCGTCCATTCACACTGTGGCGCGCACCGTTGACCGCAGTCCGCCCCCGTTCGACCTGGATGTTGCCGATGTCCGAGCTATGCAATCTGCCCGATGACGCCTTGCTGGAGCGCCTGCAGCGCGCCGCGTTCGACTACTTCGTGGAGACCATGAACCCGCACAACGGGCTGCTTCCCGACACCTCGCGGGACAACTCGCCGGTGAGCATCGCGGTGATCGGCTTTGCGTTGTCGGCCTATCCGGTGGCGGTCGAGCGTGGCTGGATGGAGCGCGCCGAGGCGGTGCGACGCAGCTTGCTGGTGCTGCGCTTCTTCCGCGACAGTGATCAGAGCGGCAGCGCCACGGCCACAGGCTACAAGGGCTTCTACTACCATTTTCTCGATATCCACTCCGGCGCGCGGGTGTGGCAATCCGAGTTGTCGATGATCGACAGCGCCCTGCTGATCGCCGGCATGCTCACCGCCGCGACCTGGTTCACCGGCGCGGGCGCGGAAGAAAGCGAGCTGCGTGAACTGGCCGACCTGCTGTACCGGCGCGTCGACTGGCGCTGGTCGCAGGATGGCGGCGGCACCATCCGCCAGGGCTGGAAGCCGGAGTGCGGCTTCCTGCATTACGGCTGGGAGGGCTACAGCGAGGCGATCGTGCTGTACGCACTGGCGCTGGGCTCGCCGACCCACCCGATTTCCGCCGACTGCTACCCGGCCTGGACCGCCACCTACCAGTGGGAAAACCTCTACGACCAGGATTTTCTCTACGCCGGCCCGCTGTTCGTGCACCAGTTCTCGCAGGCGTGGATCGACCTGCGCGGCATTCGCGATCGCTTCATGCGCGAGAAGCAATCGGACTACTTCGAAAACAGCCGGCGCGCGGTGCTGGTGCAGCGCAAGTACAGCCAGCTCAATCCCAACGAATTTGTCGGCTACGACGAAAACGGCTGGGGCTTGTCGGCTTGCGACGGGCCCAGCGACGAGCAGCCGCAAGTGGAGAACGAACGCCGCCGCCTGTTCGGTTACGCCGCGCGCGGCGTGCCCTACGGTCCGGACGACGGCACCTTGTCGCCGCCGTCGGTGCTGGCGTCATTGCCCTTCGCGCCGGATCTGGCCCTCGCCGCGCTGCGCAACATGCTGCTGCGCTACCCGCAACTGTTGAGCCACGATCGCCTGACCACCGGCTTCAACGCCACGCTCACCGACAGCGATGGACAACCTTGGATGTCGCCGGGCCATTACGGGCTCGATCAGGGCATCGTGTTCATGATGATCGAGAACCATCGCAGCGAATCGATCTGGCAACGGCTGCATGGTTGCCACTATCTCGCCGACGGCCTGCGCCGTGCGGGGTTCAGCGGCGGCTGGCTGCAAGCGCCGACGAGGGGAGCAACACCGCGATGACCACCCGCTTCGATGCCACTGTCAGCACGCCACTCGACGCTTTCGAGCACAAGCGCCTGGCCGAGGTGCACCCCGAGGCCTGGAACAACCCCGAGCCGTCCGGCCCGTACCAGCTGGTGATCGTCGGTGCCGGAGCGGCCGGCCTGGTCGCGGCGAGGGAAGCGGCGGCCCTTGGCGCCCGGGTGGCGCTGATCGAACGTCATCTGATCGGGGGCACCTGTTTCAATAGCGGCTGCATTCCGTCCAAGACCCTGATCCGCAGCGCCAGCGCTTATGCGGAAATGCGCGACGCTGCCCGCTATGGGGCACAGGCGCCGGCCGACATCCGGGTCGACTTCGCCGCGGTGATGAGGCGCTTGCGGCGCATCCGCAGCCATCTCACCGCCACCACCTCGGTGCGCCGGCTGGCGGCCAGCGGCGTGGATGTGTTCTTCGGCCACACCCGTTTCGAAGGTGTCGACAGCCTCAGCGTCAATGGGCAGCTGTTGCAGTTCGACAAGGCGTTGATCGCCACCGGTGCGCGGCCGCATATCCCCGACATCCCCGGCCTCAGGCAGGCCGGTTTCCTGACCAATGCCACCGTGTTCGATCTCACCGAGCTGCCGCCACGGCTGCTGATGATCGGTGGCGGTCCGCTCGGCTGCGAGCTGGCCCAGGCGTTCCAGCGGCTCGGCTCGCGGGTGACCATCGTGCAGGATCTGCCGTTGTTCCTGCAGCATGAGGAGCGCGACGCGGCGCAGACGCTGTCCGAAGCGTTCGCCCGCGACGGTATCGAGGTGCGTCTGAACACCCGCGCCACCGAGGTCCGCGTGGAGCACGGCGAAAAAGTGGTGGATCTGGTCTGTGACGACTACCGCAGCACCATCCGCGTGGACGCGATCCTGGCCGGCGTCGGCCGCCGTCCCAATGTGCAGGGGCTGGCGCTGGAGGCGGCCGCGGTCGACTACGACGATGCCGGTGGCATCACCGTCGACGACCATTTGCGCAGCAGCAATCCACGCATCTTTGCCGCTGGCGATGTCTGCCTTGATGGCAAATACACCGATGTTGCCGAAGAGTCGGCGCGCATCGTGGTGCGCAACGCCTTGCTCGGCGGGTGCGAACAGCTCAGCGAGCTGGTGGTGCCGTGGTGCACCTATACCGATCCCGAGATCGCCCATGTCGGCATGTATGTGCGCGAGGCCAATGCGCGCGGCATCCCGATCAAGACCTTCACCGTGCCGATGCACCAGAGCGACCGCGCGGTGACCGACAGCGAGGAAGCGGGTTTCGTGAAGATCCATATTCGTGACGGCAGCGACACCATTCTCGGCGCCACCATCGTCTCGCGCGATGCCGGCGACATGATCAACGAGATCACCCTGGCGATGGTCGCCGGCATCGGCCTGCGTACCCTGGCCAGGGTGATTCATGCCTACCCGACCAAGACAGAGGCCATCCGCGAAGCCGCGATGGCGTACAACTGCACGCGCATCACTCCGCGCCTGCTGGCCCGGCTGCATCGCTGGCTGGGGCGATGATTGCTGTCACGTGCACTTATCGCGGGCCGGCCTAGAATTCACCGTTTCCATCCGCATTTCCTCTCACACCTCACGCAAGGAAAACCTATGCAACTTGGCATGATCGGCCTCGGCAAGATGGGCGCCAACATGGCGCAGCGGCTGCTCAACGGCGGCCACCAGGTCACCGGCTTCGACCCCAGCGAAGAAGCGCGCAAGCAGCTCGAAGGCAAGGGCGGCGGTTCGGCCGATTCGCTCAAGGCGCTGGTGCAGGCGTTGCCGGCGCCGCGTGTGCTGTGGCTGATGGTGCCCTCGGGCAAGGTCACCGACGACACTGTCAGTGCGCTGCTCGGGCTGCTCGAGAAGGGCGACACGATGATCGACGGCGGCAACTCCAACTACAAGGATTCACTGGGTCACGCGGCGAAGTGCGCCGACAAGGGTGTCAACTATGTCGACTGCGGCACCAGCGGCGGCGTGTGGGGTCTGGCCGAGGGCTACAGCATGATGGTCGGCGGCGACGAGAAGGTCGTCGATGGCCTGAAGCCGATCTTCGAGACGCTGGCGCCCGCCAGGGACAAGGGCTGGGGCCGGGTCGGCCCGGTCGGCTCCGGCCATTACACCAAGATGGTGCACAACGGCATCGAGTACGGCCTGATGCAGGCTTATGCCGAAGGATTCTCGATCCTCAAGCACAAGCAGGAATTCGGCCTCGACCTGGCCCAGGTCGGCGAGATCTGGCGTTACGGCAGCGTGGTGCGCTCATGGCTGCTCGACCTGACCACCGACGCCCTCGGCAAGAACCCCACGATGGAAGGCATCGCGCCGTACGTGGTCGATTCCGGCGAAGGCCGCTGGACCGTCGACGCGGCGATCGAGCTGAGCGTGCCGGCGCCGGTGATCACCCTGTCGTTGATGGAACGCTTCCGCTCGCGCGACAAGGACTCCTTCAGCGACAAGCTGCTCGCCTCGATGCGCAACGAATTCGGCGGGCACGCGATCACCAGGGAGTAGGCGCGCGCCACAAATCCGCAAGAGCGCATTCCGTGGGCTGCAGGGGTGCCGGGCGGCGCAACGCGGATCGTGTGCCTGCCTGGAGCGCTGCGTTGCGGCCCCGTATTTCAGCGGCGAAGCCGTCCACCCTGATGATCAGCCGCGAAGCCAGGTGTCGGCCGTGAGGCGTTCGACAGCGGCGTCATAGTTGACCATGGGATCGCCATCAGGAGGTGCCTCATGGAGCACCTCAAAAATGTGCTCGGCAAGAACCGATCCTATGGCGTGCACAGCATCGTGACGTGACAGGCCCGCCGAAGTCAGCCGTTTCATGGCCCGGACGACCGGCTCGTGGCCTTCGGCGACTTGATTCTCGATGACGGCATGTATGCTCGCGTGCATCTTCACGCTGGGCATCCCGATTCGAGCAAGGCGATGATATTTCGCCACCAGGTCGATCCGTTCTTGCTCATCGAGTGCGAGCCACTCCCCGGCATTCGGCGTTTGCTCTGGATCGTAACGATGCATGGCTTGTCTCACTGAGTAACGCCCCGGCACAGCGAGCCGCTGCAACCGGTTGCCAGGCTGCTCTCACCGACGCACGTAGCGCAAGTGTGTGGCGGCAGGACCATCAAGAACCCGCTCGATGCGGAACTGCGGCCCGGGCTCGTGCAGGTTCTCGAAGAGGCGCCGCCCGCTGCCGAAAAACACCGGTGCCAAGGCGATTTCCAGCTCGTCGACGGCGCCCAGGTTCAGGTACTGCTGGATCACATCCGCGCCACCCGCGATACGAACATCACCACTGCCTGCGGATTCCCGGGCCAGCTCCAGGGCCTGTTCCGGCCCCTCATTGATGAAGTAAAACGTCGTCCCGCCGGGGCGCACCCAGGGTTCGCGTTTCTCATGGGTGAGGACGTAGACCGGCGTGCGGAACGGGGCCTCCTCAGGCCAGGCGACCTCGCCCTGGTCGAACATGCGCCTGCCCATGATGTTGGCGCCGATGCGCTCCATGGTGCTGCGAACCAGGTCGTTGACCGGGCCGGTCTCTCCGCCTGGCCCGAGCTTGAGGTTGTCGCGGAAGTGCCGCTGGTTGATGAGCCAGGCCATCAGCGCACCCCACTTGGCGCCCCAGTTCATGTACTCGGGCTTGCCCATGGTCATGCCTTCCGGCGCGAGGTAGCCGTCGAGGCTCAGTCCGACGTTTACGAATACCTTGCTCATGATTCTCCTCTCCCATGTTCAGGTGTGGCCCGGGCCTGCAGTCCACCCGCGCGAGGCCGCGGATTTCGCTGGATTTGCGGCGAGCCCTGCAATCGATTCGTGGGCGGTTGGCGATACGTTGAAAGATGCCGTCTCAGCAACAATGAATCTCCAAGTGGATTGAGTGTACTTTGACGCGAGACCGACCCCGATGGAATCTGACCAACTGGGGGGAGCGTCAAAACGGTATGTCGGCCGATCCCCGGATACCAGACAGTCCGATGAACGAATGAGGTCTTCGGGTGCGGTTTATACCCAGATCCGGGTCGGCGGCATCGACCCCACAAGACCGGTTACGGAAATGCAGCCTGACACGCGTTGCAACCCGCGCAGCACTGACACGCAGCACGCCACACCA
>JAJXYE010000018.1 GCA_021780735.1 Pseudomonadota bacterium
GATGGTTGGCGGGAGTTCGTTGCGGGCGGACAGCGCCTGGAGCACTTCCAGCCCGCTCATGTTGGGCATGCGCAGATCCAGCAGCACCACGTCGGGCTTGATCCGTGGAATGTCCTGCACCGCCTGGGCGCCGTCGGCGCATTCGGCCACCACGCGAATGTCCTGCGCAAGATCCAGCAGCGAGCGAACGCCCTGCCTCACCAGATTCTGGTCGTCGACGAGACAAACGGAAATCATCGCGAATCCTCGGCTAATCATCACTTGGAGGCAACTTGAAGAAGCCCTTCACAGGAGGGCGCCCGGCGTGCAGGCACCGGTTGCCACTTCCACGACCCCGGCTCCAACATTACGACACATTCAGCGCAGGTGGTTCAAACCGTGACGGCGCATGCGCCAGCGACGCCTGCTCGCCCAGCGGCAGGCGCACGGTGAGTGCAAAGCCGCGGCTGAGGCCGGTGTCGAGGGTCACACTGCCGCCGAACTCCTCCAGCCGTTCGCGCATGCCGGACAGGCCGTTGCCCGGCTCCACCTGGTCGGCGCCGCGACCGTCGTCGCGCGCGTGCAAACCGATCAGGCTGGCGTCGGCATAGGCAAAATTGAGCCACAGGTTGCGTGCGCCCGCGTGTCGGGCGGTATTGGTGATGATCTCCTGCGCGCAGCGCAGCAACACCTGGGCGCGGCGCGGATCCTCCACGCTGAACCGCGGCGGCATCACCACGTGCACTTGCAGCCCGGGCACGCCCTCGGTGAGGCTGCGCAGTGCCTGGGTCAGGTCGATCGAGTCGTCCTGGCGCAATTCGCTGACCACTTCGCGCACATCGGCCAGCAGCAGCCGCGCCGTGCTCTGGGCCTTGCGCACATGCGCCCCGGCGGCTTCGTTGGTGAGGTGGCTGGCCACTTCCAGGTTCAGGCTCAGCGCGGTCAGGTGGTGACCGATGAGGTCGTGCAGGTCGCGGGCGATGCGCATGCGCTCGGCGATCCGGCTGGACTCGGCCAGCAGGGCGCGGGTGGCACGCAGCTCGGAGTTGAGTCGACGCTGCGCCTCACGCTGCTCGGCCTGCTGGCTGGCCACCGTGGAAGTCACGAACACCAGCACGGAAATACCCAGATAGATGCTGGCCTGCAGGAAGCCCAGCCCGATGCTGTGGTCGTATTCGGGAAAGGTGGCGAAGATCGCGACCAGGCTGAGATGTTGCAGCACCAGCCAGAACGCAGCCAGCCAGAGCGGCAACAGCCACGGCAGTACCAGCGAGGCGACCACCATCAGCATCGCCGACAGCCCGCTGTGGCTGTACCAGCCCACCGCCACCGCAGCCGCCGTCATCAGGGTCAGGCCAAGCAGTTTCAGCACCGGATAGCGCCGCGAACCCAGATTGCTGGTCAACAGCCAGTACATCAGCCCGAACACCAGATAGCACAGCGTCCACAGCAGCAGGGAAAAGTTGGGGCGCTGCAGCTGATTCAGCCGCTCGGTGGCCCAATTCGTGATCAGCGGCGTGCCCACCGAAAGGTAGGTGAAGAAGCCCGCATAACGAAGCAGGCGGATATGGTTGAAAAATGGCCAGCGCATGCCATGCATGATTGGCCCAGGCGGGGTTTCGCGCAATGCGCGAGAAGTCATGCCCGACCGCCAAGCCCGGCAACCTGACCAGGCGTTCAACTGGGCCAGGCGGGATGTAAGGGCCCCCACCGCATGGCATAATGCGCCATCGCGAGGTCGATCCGTCGGCCCCGCACCTCGTATCCACTCTTGCGGAGCAACGAATGGCCCTTGCCATCCGCGACGTGCGTGAGCACGACCTGGATGCCGTGCTGGCGCTCAACAACGCCGCCGGCCGCTCCATCCTCGCCCTCGACGCGACCCAGTTGCGCTATTTCTTCGAGCACGCGGACTATTTCCGGGTGGCCGAAATCGATGGCCACCTGGCCGGGTTCCTGATTGCACTGCGCGAAGGCGGCGAGTACGACAGCCCCAACTATCGCTGGTTCTCCGAACACTATCCCCAGTTCCTGTACATCGACCGGATCGTGATTGCGAACGCCTATCGCCGGCACGGGCTTGGCCGGATCTTCTATTGCGACGTGCACAGCTACGCCGAAGTGCGCGTGCCGCTGCTCACCTGCGAGGTTTTCCTGGAGCCACGCGACGACATCGTCGTGCTGTTCCACGGCACCTATGGCTTCCAGGAGGTCGACCAGCAGAGGATGGGGGCGGATGGCCCGCAGGTCAGCCTGCTGGCCAAGGATCTGCCCAGCTACGCCTACGTGCGCGATACCTGGCTCGACCATGGCGGCCTGCCTGACGTGCCGTGGCTGGCCGAGCGCGACCGCCCACTGGCCAGCGATGCCGCTTCACCCCGGCTCGCGGCAGAGGCGCGCCCATGAGTGCACGGATGGATACCGCCGACGCCTGCGATCTGCGCTTCGGGCAAGTGGGCATGGCCTGCGTGCGCGTGCGCCGGGTCGATGCCGCCGCGCTGTGCGAAGAGCTGGAGCGGCGCGTGCGCGCCGCCCCGCAGATGTTTTCGCGCGCTGCCGTGGTGCTGGATCTGAGCCACCTGCTCGATCTGCCCGACGATGGCGCCGTCGACGCCCTGCTCGAAGCGGTGCGCAGCGCCGGCATGCTGCCGGTCGGGCTGGCCTATGGCACCAGTGAAACGGAGGCGCTGGCAAAGCGCATGGGGCTGCCGCTGATCGCCAAGTTCCGCGCCGCCTACGAGCCGGCGCATGCGAACTCGGCAGCCGCCGAGCCGGCGCCACGCGCCGAACCCGTCGCAACGCGCGAGCCGATCCTTTCCGCACCGGCACCGGGCAGCCAGACGGGCGCGCAGCATCATGCCGGCTCGGTGCGCTCCGGCCAGCAGGTCTACGCGCGCGAACGCGACCTCATCGTCACCGGTGCGATTGCCAATGGTGCAGAGGTGATCGCCGATGGCAATATCCACATCTACGGCGGCTTGCGCGGTCGTGCCATGGCCGGCGCGCAGGGCGACGAGAAGGCGCGCATCTTCGTCTCCGACTTTCGCGCCGAACTGGTGGCGATCGCCGGCCAGTATCGGGTGTTCGAACAGATTCCTGCCGACATCGAGGGCCAGTCCGTGCAATGCTGGCTCGAGGGTGAAAGGCTGCTGATCGCCAGACTGTAATCATCCACAACAAGAACAATCATGCGGAGATGGGCCCTTGACTGCTGAGATTATCGTTGTCACTTCCGGCAAAGGCGGCGTCGGCAAGACGACGACCAGCGCCTCGCTGGCCACCGGCCTGGCCATGGCCGGCAAGAAAACCGCCGTCATCGACTTCGACGTCGGCCTGCGCAACCTTGACCTG
>JAJXYE010000375.1 GCA_021780735.1 Pseudomonadota bacterium
AACGCGGGCGCCTGGCACGCACTGCGGCGCAGGCTCGACGCCAGCCTGCTGAGCGCCGCAACGGCCGGTGGCTTTACCGGCACCACGTTTGGTCCCTACGCCTATCTACAGGCAGCGGCCAGCGTCGGCCTGCACAAGCCACCGGGTCATTGAGCAGCATCGTGGATGTTCAGCGGCAAACCGCTGCCCATTGCGGCAAGTGCAAAAGAAGAAACATCAGGCAACCTGGCCAATTTCGTAATTGCATCTCCGCGCCCACCACCGGAGCATGCAAGTTGCACGGTGCAAACGCTTTGGCACGTTTCATGGCAAAGCAGGTCGAGCGCACGCACGAGCCATTACGGGGACGTTGTTGTCGTCCCGGCCATCGCTGGCGAGCGGGTCGAGATGTTCACCTCGCGCGGTCAGCAAACCATCATCGCAGGGGAGCCAGGTGAACAACGCGTTCGGCACTGTTGCTCGACAAGATGTGCATGCCAGCTCACGGCGCAGCTGCGTGTCGCTGACTGCCGCCGCGCAACCGATCCGTGCCAGACAGGCTGGCAAAACCGGTCTTCTCATACTTTCGCGTGACGGGCAGGGCGTTGACCTCGAGTCGAGCGTGAAGTCCCGCTTCGACATCCCCGCTTCTCGCCCATCGGCCGGCAACCCGTTCCCTCGCGGGTTGCCGGTCCGCCTTTGCTGACGACATGATGCGCCTTCCAGATCCGACCCACATCACTCGTCTTGTCTCCCGCGGCCTGTTGCTGTTCTGCCTGCTTGCATCATTGCCGGTGTCGGCGCAGAGGGTTTCCCATGCGTGGCACAACGTGCGCATCGGCGGTGGTGGCTACGTCAGCGGACTGGTGTTTCATCCAACGCAGAAGGGGCTCTATTACGCACGCACCGACGTCGGTGGAGCCTATCGCTGGGACGCGACCGCCGCGCACTGGGTGCCGCTGACCGACTGGATCAGCGCGAAGGATCACAACCTGATGGGCATCGACAGCCTGGCGCTCGATCCGGCCGATCCGGATTGGTTGTATCTGGCGGCGGGTACCTACACCGTGCCGCGGGCGGGCAACGCCGCGATCCTGCGCTCGCATGATCGCGGCCACAGTTTCCAGCGGGTGGATCTGCCGTTCCCGCTCGGCGGCAACGAACTGGGTCGCGGCAATGGCGAGCGGCTGGCGGTGGATCCGAATGATGGCGGCATCCTGTTTCTCGGCTCGCGTACGGCAGGACTGTGGCGCAGCGCCGATCACGCGGCGCACTGGTCGCGCGTGGACAGCTTTCCGGCGGTAGCGACATCGCCGGCCGCCACGGCGAGCAACCGCTGGCGGCGACAGCCGATCGGTATCGTGTTCGTGGTGTTCGACCCGGCCAGCGCGGCCAGGGGCCGCCCGACGCAGGTCGTGTATGCCGGCGTTTCCACGCGCCAGACCAGCTTGTTCCGATCGACCGACGGCGGGGCGCACTGGCGCGCGGTGCCCGGTCAGCCGCTCGGCCTGCGCCCGAACCACATGACGCGCGGCGCCGATGGCAACTATTACCTGACCTACGGCGACGAGCCCGGGCCGGATCAGATGCACGATGGCGCGGTGTGGAAGTTCAGCCCGGGCGCCGGGCGCTGGACCGACATCACGCCGATTCCTCGCCACGGCAAGCCGAGCGGCTTCGGCTGGGGCGATGTCGCCGTCGACGCGCACGACCCGAATATCCTGATGGCCACCACGTTCTGCCATTACACGCCCTACGACGAGATCTACCGCAGCACCGATGGCGGCAGGCACTGGTCCGCGGTTTTCCCGCGCTCGTCGTTCGACCACTCGAATGCGCCGTGGACGCGCGACGCGCATCCACACTGGATGAGCGACATCGCGATCGACCCGTTCGATCCGGACCACGTGCTGTTCGTCACCGGCTACGGCATCTGGGCTTCGCGCAACATGCGCGCGTTTGATCGCGGCGGCACGGTCAACTGGTGGTTCCAGGACACCGGTCTGGAAGAAACCGTGGCACTGGACCTGGCCAGTCCCTCTGCGGGTGCGCATCTGCTCAGTGCGCTGGGCGATCTCGACGGCTTCCGTCATGACGATCTCGACGTTGCGCCGCTGCAGTTCAGCGCGCCACCGCGCTATGCCAACAGCGACAGCATCGACGTGGCGGCGCTGGCTGCGCAGCGTGTCGTGCGCAGCGGCATCATCCGCAGCGCGGAACAGGTGGTGCGCGCTGCCTATTCGCTGGATGGCGCCAAGACGTGGCAGGCGTTCGCCAGTGAGCCGGGTGGCAAGGGCGCCGGCAGCATCGCCATCGCGGCCGACGGCAACACCGTGTTGTGGTCTCCGCAGGATGCCGGTGCCGCCTACCTCACCCACGACTGGGGTCGGCATTGGGTCGCCGCCAATGGCTTGCCCCAGGTGATCCGCGTGCTGGCCGACCGGGTCGATCCGCAGCGCTTCTATGCGCAGGATCCGGTCAACGGACGCCTCTTCGTCAGCCACGACGGTGGCCAGAACTTCAAGCGGATCGGTGGTGCGCTCGGCCGCGTCGCCGAAAAATGGCACCAGCCCTGGTACGGCCCGGGCGATGTCCAGTTGCATGCCGTGCCGGGGCAGGCCGGCGGACTGTTCCTGGCCAGTCGCTTCGATGGCCTGATCCGGGCCAGCGACGATGGCCGCGTGCAGTGGCAAAGCGGTGTGATCAAGTCGGTTGACTCGCTCGGGTTCGGCAAGGCCGCGCCGGGCATGCCCGGTCCCACCTTGTTCCTTGCCGGCACGGTGGGTGACCAGCCGGGCCTGTTCCTTTCCATTGACGACGGCAAGCACTGGCTGCGCATCAACGACGATGCACACCAGTACGGCGGCATCTTCCATGTCACGGGCGACCCGCGTGTATTCGGCCGGGTGTACTTCGCCGGCCGCGGCCGCGGCATTTTCCATGGCGACCTGCGCATCTCCCGACCGGGCAGCGCCGACGCCCCTTCGCAGCCGGCAACACCATGAGCCACGCTCGCGCGACCTCTCCATCCGTCCGCGCTGTTCTCGCCTTGCTGCTGGCGCTGCCGCTGGCTGTGCAGGCACGCGTCGAGCTGCCGCCGGTTTTCGGCGACAGCGCCGTGCTGCAACGCGACCAGCCGCTGCGGGTGTGGGGCTGGAGCGGGCCGCGCGCCCACGTGCAGGTGCAGTTCGATCGCAGCAAGGCCAACGTCACCGCCGACGCCAACGGTCGCTGGCATGTGGTGTTGCCGGCGCATGCCGCCGGTGGCCCGTTCCAGCTGAGCGTGCGCAGCGGCAAGGACAAGATCGAGTCGCACGATCTGCTGGTCGGCGATGTGTTTCTCGCCTCGGGTCAGTCGAACATGGAGTTCGAGCTGTACAAGGCGCGCAACGCCGCCGAAGCCATCGCCCACGCCACCGACGGCGCGATCCGCCAGATCAAGATTTCCCACAGCTGGAGCATCCGGCCTGCCGAGCATTTGCCTGACAGCCACTGGGTTGCGGCCTCACCCGCCACCGCGGCGCAGTTCTCGGCGGTGGCGTATTTCTTCGCCCGCGAAATCCGCGCCGACCAGCACGTGCCGATCGGCATCATCAACGACAACTGGGGCGGCAGCCGGATCGAGCCATGGATGGATGGGCAAACGGCAGGGGTGAAGCCGGCGGCGATCAAGGCCCGGGTCGAGCGCGAGGATGCCGCCGAAGCGAAGGCGATGCAGGCGACCCGACAACAGCTGCAGCGTTGGCCGGGCGTGCTCGGCGCTTCCGCCGCGGACGTGGCCGAGGCCCGTTATGCAGCAGGGGATCTGGACACACGCGACTGGCAGCCGATCCACGTGCCCGGTTACTGGGAGGCGCAGGGTTACGACGACATGGACGGGATCGCCTGGTATCGCACCTCGTTCACGCTCAGTGCGGCCGATGCCGCAAGCGGCGTCACGCTGGGGCTGGGCATGATCGACGACTCCGATCATGCCTGGGTCGACGGCAAGCCGATCGGTGCCACCGACCATGCCTGGGACAAGCCGCGGCTCTATCACGTGGCGCCCGGCCTGCTGCAGGCAGGACGCCATACGCTGGCCATCCGGGTCGATGACCTGGGCGCTGGCGGTGGCATCCATGGCGACCCCGCGCAGGTCCATATCCAGCCCGATCACGGCGCGCGTCGCCCGTTTCCCGGCCCGTGGCTGTTCCGCCCGGAAGCGGTCAGCCTGGCGCCAACGCAGGACAAGAACCAGATCGCCACCCTGCTCTACAACCGCATGATCCATCCGCTGCTGCCGCTGGCGATCCGCGGGGTGATCTGGTACCAAGGTGAGTCCAACGCACTGCCGGGCGACGCTTATCGCTACCGCGACCAGTTTGCCGCATTGATCAGGCAATGGCGGCGTGATTTCCGCCAGCCGGCGCTGCCGTTCCTGTGGGTGCAGCTGGCCAATTTCAGCCAGGGCCTGGACACGCCCACCAGCAGCCCGTGGGCGATGTTGCGCGAGTCGCAGTCCCGCGCCCTGTCGCTGCCGCACACGGCGCAGGCGGTGACCATCGACGTTGGCAATCCGGATGACATCCACCCCACCGACAAGCAGACCGTCGGCCATCGGCTGGCACTGGCGGCACGCCATGTGGTTTATGGCGAGTCGCTGGTGTACAGCGGCCCGGTGTATCGCGCGATCACGCTCGAAGGGCATGCAATCCGGCTGCACTTCAGCAGCCCGGGCAGTGCCCTCGAACATCGCGGCGATGCGCTGGACGGTTTCACCCTCGCCGCCGCCGACCGCCATTTCCATCCGGCGCGAGCCCATATCGATGGCAACGACGTGGTGGTGCAGGCGGCCGACGTCAGCGCGCCCGTCGCGGTGCGCTACGGCTGGAGCGAGAACCCCGCCAGCGCCAACCTCGTCAACGCCGCCGGCCTGCCCGCGTCGCCGTTCCGTACCGATACCTGGTGACCAGGACCTGCCCATGACTTCCATGTTCCACCGCCGTCTGCTGTCCGCGCTGTTTGCCGCCGTCCTCGCCGGCAGCGGCCTCGCCCATGCCGCCACGCCGCTGCCGAGGATCGTCAGCGCGCACGGCCGCCACGAGCTGCTGGTCGACGGCAAGCCCTACTTCATCCTCGGTGCCCAGGTGAACAACTCCAGCGGCTGGCCGGCGATGCTGCCGCAGGTGTGGCCGGCGATCGAGGCGATCCACGCCAATACCGTGCAGGTGCCGATCGCGTGGGATCAGATCGAACCGGTGCAAGGCCATTTCGACTTCAGCTTTCTCGACACCCTGGTGGCGCAGGCGCGCGAGCAGAAGGTGCGGCTGGTGCTGCTTTGGTTCGCGACCTGGAAAAACAACGGGCCGAACTACGCGCCCGCGTGGGTGAAGTTGAACAACCGGCGGTTTCCGCGCGTGGTGAAGAAGGACGGCAGCTCGCTCAATTCGCTGTCGCCGTTCGGTACGCATACGCTGGCCGCGGATCGCGCTGCCTTCGTGGCACTGATGACGCATCTGCGCCAGCTCGATGGTGAGCAGCACACCGTGGTCATGATGCAGGTGGAGAACGAGTCGGGCACTTACGGCACCGACCGCGACTACTCCGCTGCCGGCAATGCACTGCTGCAGTCGCCGGTGCCGGTCGTGGTGCTGCGCAAGATGGACAAGCATGCCGGCAGCTGGAGCCAGGTGTTCGGCAAGGACGCGGCCGAGTTTTCCTACGCCTGGGCGATCGCCCACTACATCGATCAAGTCGCCGCCGCCGGCAAGGCGGTCTACGACCTGCCGATGTACGCCAACGTGGCGCTGCGCGACCCGTTTCATCCGGGGCCACCCGGCGGCTACTCCAGTGGTGGACCCACCGACAACGTGCTCGACATCTGGCGCGCCGCGGCGCCATCGCTGGACCTGCTGGCGCCGGACATCTACATGCGGGAGTACGCCAAGTACACCGCGGTGCTGGATCGCTACGCGCGCGCCGACAATCCGCTGTTCGTCGGTGAAACCGGCAACGACCTGCCGTACGCGCGCTACCTGTTCGCCGCGCTGGGCAAGCAGGCGATCGGCTACTCGCCGTTCGGCATCGACTACACGAAATATTCGAACTGGCCGCTGGGTGCGAAGGTGATCGACGCGGACACGATCCAGCCATTCGCCGCCAACTACGCCTTGATCGCGCCGATGCAGAGCCTGATCGCCAGGCTGAGCTTCGAGGGCAAGGTGTGGGGGGCGGCCGAACCGGAACAGAGCCACGAACAGAACCTCGAACTTGGCGACTGGCGCGTGCACATCGGCTACGGCCAGCCGCAGTTCGGCATGGATCCACCCAAGGGCAACGACAAGCTGCTGGGCGGCGTGTTGATCGCCCAACTGGGCAAGAACGAATACCTGGTCACCGGCTACCACGCGCGGGTCAACTTCCTGCCGCCGAAGGATCACGACGGCGAGCACTTGCTGTTCGAGCGGGTGGAGGAAGGCCACTACGACGTCGACGGTCACTGGCAGTTCCTGCGCGAGTGGAACGGCGACCAGACCGACTACGGACTCAACTTCACCGGCCAGCCGCAGGTTCTGCGGGTCACGTTGGCCACGTACTAAAGAGATGAACCGCATGCGCTTGAAGCCCCTTTGCCTGACCCTGTTGCTTTGCCTCGATGCGAGCTGCGCCGTGCAGGCTGCGCCGTCCGTCCGTACCGGCCCGGTGACGGATTCGCCGGCCATCGAGCGTCGCGTCGACACGATGCTGGGCAAACTGACGCTGAAGCAGAAGGTCGATCTGATCGGCGGCGAGGACAACATGTACATTCGCGCCGAGCCGGCGATCGGACTGCCACGCCTGCGGATGTCGGATGGTCCGTTCGGCGTGCGCTCGGTGGGACCGTCGACGGCCTACATGGCCGGTGTCGGCCTGGCCGCCTCGTGGGATCCGGCGCTGGCGCGTCGGGTGGGCGAGGCGATGGGGCATGATGCGCGCGCCCGCGGCGTGAACTTCCTGCTCGGCCCGGGTGCGAATATCCATCGCGCACCGCAGAACGGCCGCAACATGGAGTACTACAGCGAGGATCCGTTCCTCGCCGGCAGCATGGCGGTCGGCTTCATCGATGGCATCCAGAGCCAGGGCGTGGTGGCCACGGTCAAGCATTTCGTGGCGAACAACTCCGAATACGACCGCCGCCATCTCGACACCCTGATCGACGAGCGCACCCTGCACGAGATCTATCTGCCCGCGTTCGAGATGGCGGTGAAGGATGCGCATGTCGGCGCCGTGATGAGCAGTTACAACCTGGTCAACGGCGACTACATGAGCGAGAACCGCACGATCGACGAGGACATCCTGAAGAAGGCGTGGGGCTTCAAGGGCATCTTCATGTCCGACTGGGGCGCCGCCCATGACGGCGTCAAGGCGTTCAACGCCGGGCTCGATCTGGAGATGCCCGCTGCCGACGTGATGTCGCCGCAACGGCTGTTGCCGTTGCTCAAGGACGGCACGCTGTCGCGCGAGGCGCTGGACGACAAGGTGCGCCGCATCCTGCGCACGGCGGTGCGCTTCGGCTTTCTCGATCGGCCGCAGAAGGAGCTGTCGCAACCGTTGTTCAGTCTGGCCAGCGACGCGGTGGCGCTGCAGTCCGCGCGCGAGGGCCTGGTATTGCTGAAGAACGCGCATCACGTGCTGCCGCTGGATCCCTCGAAAATCCGCAGCATCGCGGTGATCGGCCCCAACGCCTTTCCGGCGATCAGCAGTGCCGGCGGCAGTTCACATGTCGACACGTTCGAGGCGCAAAGCGTGCTCAGCGGCATCACCCATCAGCTCGGCGACAAGGTGCAGGTGCTGTACAGCCGTGGTCTGCCTTCGCCGGACGAGGTGTTCAAGCAGTCGAGCTTCATCAGCCCGGACGGCGGCAACGGCCTGCTGCGGCAGACGTTCGCCAATGCCGACTTCCAGGGCAAGCCCAGCGCCACCGGGACGGACGAACACGTCGACCAGTGGAAGCCTGAGCTGTGGACGGCGTCGGCGACCAGGCGGCAGAGCATCCGCTGGAGCGGCAGCTTCGTGCCGAAACACAGCGGCAAGTATTTGTTCCTCACCGCCGCCGCCAGTCAGGACACTTACCGGCTGCTGGTCAATGGCAAGCCGGTGATCAGCCAGCCCAAGCGCGAAGGCCAGGCTCCGCTGTATGTCACCCTCGATCTGACCGCCGGCAAGCCGGTAGCGATCCGTCTCGACTATCAGCCCGACGTCAGTTACAGCCGCATGGGTCTGGGCGTGATTGCATTGGACGAGCTGATTTCGCCGGATGCGAGAAAGATGGCGGCGATGGCGGACGCGGCGGTGGTCGCGGTGGGCTTCGATCCCACCTCGGAGAGCGAGGCGTTCGATCGCACGTTCCAGTTGCCATGGGGGCAGGAAGCGCTGATCGAGGCGGTGGCCGCGGTGAACAGGAAGACCATCGTCACCGTCAACTCGGGCGACGCCTATGCCACCGATGGCTGGCTGGACAAGGTGCCGGCGCTGCTGCAGAGCTGGTATCCGGGTCAGGAAGGGGGGCGCGCGATCGCCGAGGTGCTGTTCGGTGCGCATGCGCCGGAAGGCAAGTTGCCGATCAGCTTCGGTCGCGAGTGGAAGGACAATCCCACCCATGATTTCTACGACGCGCCGCCGCATGCCACCGGCAGCAACCCCACCGTGCGATACGGCGAAGGCGTGTTCCTCGGTTATCGCTGGTATACGACATACCCCGACAAGCCGCAGCCGCTGTTTGCCTTCGGCTACGGACTCTCCTACACCAGCTTTGCCTTCAGCCGGCTGAGCGTGTCGCCGGCAGCGGCGAAGATTGGCCACACCGTCACCGTGGCGTTCGACGTGACCAACACCGGTGCGCGTGACGGCGCCGAGGTGGCGCAGGTCTATGTCGGCGATCCGTCGGCGAAGCTGGCCCGGCCGGCGCGCGAACTGAAGGCGTTCCGCAAGGTGAGGCTGAAACCGGGACAGACCGCGCATGTCAGCCTGACCCTGGATCGACGTTCGTTTGCCTACTACGACGTCGGCAAGCACGGCTGGCAGGTCGATCCGGGTCGCTTCACCGTCTACGTCGGTGATGCCTCCAATCACACACCGCTGTCAGCCACGCTGACGCTGGGGAACTGAATCATGCAACGCCTTTCCTTGAACATGCTCGCCGCTGTCCTGACCGTGGCCCTGATCTCGGGCTGCAGCGGCCATGCCGATCCGGCAAAGGCCGCCGCGCCGGCCAGCGTCACGGTCAGCAAGGCCGCCTTTCGGCAGATTGCCGACGGGGTGATCGTCGATGTCGGCAACACCACTGAGCAGGTGCGCCTGCGGGTGGTTGGCGACAAGATCATCCATGTGACCGCGATCCCGGCCGGCACCTTCGATTTGCCGAAGAGCCTGATGGCGGTGAACAGCGGCGGCGACACGCACTTCAGCGTCAGCACGGAGGCCGGCCATGTGCGGCTGAAAACGGCCGATGTGACGGCCGATGTGGCGATCGCCAGCGGCGTGGTGAAGTTCTTCGGCAGCGATGGCAAGTTGATTCTTGCCGAGCAGCCGCATGGCCGCACGTTCACCCCGGTGACGGTGCAGAAGCAGAAGTTCTACGCGGTGCGCCAGCAGTTTGCCTCGCCCGACGACGAGGCGTTCTACGGCCTGGGCCAGCACCAGAAAGGCAGCATGAATTACAAGGGCAAGGACGTCGAGCTGGCCGAGCACAACATGGACATCGGCATTCCGTTCGTGGTGTCCAGTCGCAACTACGGCTTGCTGTGGGACAACAACTCGATCACCCGCTTCGGCGATCCGCGGCCGTACCAGATGCTGGACAAGCAGCTGAAGCTGTTCGACGCCGACGGCAAGCCGGGCGGCTTCACCGCAAACTACTACGTCGACGGCAAGCTCAAGCTCAGCCGCGACGAGTCCGAAGTCAATTACGAGTACATCAAGGATCTGAAACACTGGCCGGCATCGCTGACCGATGCCAGGGGCATCACCGGTGGCCCGGGCCAGACGGTGGAATGGAAGGGCTCGGTGGAATCCGATGTCGCCGGCCTGCACAAGTTTCGTCTATACGCCAGCGGTTACTTCAAGCTGTATGTGGACGGCAAGCTGGTGCTGGACGACTGGCGCCAGAACTGGAATCCCTGGTACCGCAATTTCTTCGTGCCGATGCAGCCAGGCGAGAAGCATGCGATCCGCATCGAGTGGACGCCGCAGTCGGGCTACATCGCGCTCGATCACCAGAACCCGCTGCCCGCGGCGGAGCAGAACGAACTGTCCCTGTATTCCGAGCTGGGCCACGCGGTCGACTATTACTTCATCGACGGCAGGAATCTGGATGATGTGATCGCCGGCTATCGCCACGTCACCGGCAAGGCGGTGCTGCTGCCGCGCTGGGCCTACGGTTTCTGGCAAAGCCGCGATCACTATGAAACCCAGGCGCAGCTGCTGGGCGTGCTCAAGCGCTATCGCGAGCTCAAGCTGCCGCTGGACAACATCGTGCAGGACTGGCGCTACTGGAAGGACGACGCCTGGGGCTCGCACCAGTTCGACAAGTCGCGTTACCCCGATCCGAAGGGCATGGTCGACCAGGTGCACGCCGAGCATGCCAACCTGATGATCTCGGTGTGGCCGAAGTTCTATCCGACCACGAAGAATTACCAGGAGCTCGACGCGAAGGGCGCGATGTACCGGCGCAATGTCGAGCTCGGCATCAAGGATTGGGTCGGTCCGGGTTACCTCAACTCGTTCTACGACCCCTATTCGGACGTGGGGCGCACGATCTACTGGCGGCAGATTCGCGAGAACCTGGCTGACCTCGGCATCGATGCGTGGTGGATGGACGCCACCGAGCCGGATATCACCTCCAACACCAGCATCGCCGAGCGCAAGCTGCTGATGGGGCCGACCGCGCTGGGCCCGGGCGCGGCGTTCTTCAATTCCTATTCGCTGATGACGACCAGCGCGGTGTATCAGGGCAGCCGCCAGAGCTACCCGGACAAACGCGTGTTCATCCTCACCCGTTCGATGTTCGCCGGTGAGCAGCGCAACGCGGCAGCGGGCTGGAGCGGCGATGTGGTGGCGCGCTGGAGCAACCTGCGCGACCAGATCTCCGCCGGCATCAACTTCTCGCTGTCGGGCATCCCGAACTGGACCACCGACATCGGCGGCTATGCCCTGGAAGCGCGCTACGAAAAGCCGGATGCAAAAAACCTGGCGGAGTGGCGTGAGCTGAATCTGCGCTGGTTCCAGTTCGGCAGTTTCATGCCGCTGTTCCGTTCGCACGGGCAGGGCGTGTACCGCGAGATCTTCAACCTCGCGCCGGTCGGTTCGCCGGTGTACAACGCACTGGCCTGGTACGACAAGCTGCGCTATCGGCTGATGCCGTACATCTACACGCTGGCGGCGAACACCTGGTTCAAGGACGGCACCATCATGCGCGGCCTGGTGATGGATTTCCCGAACGACCTCAAGGTGCGCGACATCAACGATGAGTACATGTTCGGGCCGGCCTTCCTGGTGGCGCCGGTGACTGCGTACGAGGCGCGCAGCCGCGAGGTCTACCTGCCGGCCGGAAGCGACTGGTATGACTTCAATACCGGCAAGCATTACCGCGGCGGGCAGACCATCCAGGCCCCGGCGCCACTGGCGCGGATGCCGCTGTTCGTGCGCGCCGGCGCGATCGTGCCCACCGGTCCGGCGATCCAGTACACGAACCAGAAACCGGATGCGCCGATCACCCTGCTGGTCTATGCCGGCGCCAACGGCCACTTCTCGCTTTACGAGGATGCCGGCACCACTTACGGCTACGAGCACGGGCACTACTCGCGCATCCCGCTCGACTACGACGATGCCACCGGCGTGCTGACGCTCGGCAAGCGTGAAGGTGACGGCCAGGGTGCGCCGGCGAAGCGGGAGTTCATCATCCGCCGCATCGATGCGACGCAACCGGATGCAGATGCGCTGGATGGTCGTCACGACCAACGCGTTGAATACGATGGCAGCGAGTCGAAGGTGCCGCGCTGAGTGGCGATGCAAAGGACACGAGGGAGGAGCGACATGCGTCATAGGTTGTTGAAATGGCTGCTCGCCGGTTCGGCTTGTGCCGTTGCCAGCTGCGCAATGGCTGCCGGTGGCAGGAAAGGTGGCGCGTGGGTGGATGCCTGGGAGGCGTCGCCGGACACGGCTGGCCCGGTCCTGAATGCACAGACGGTGCGGCAGGTCGTGCGAGCCAGCGTGGGTGGCTCGCAGGTGCGTGTTCGGCTGTCCAATCTGTTCGGCAACGTGGCGATCACACTGGGCCCGGTGCACGTGGCGCTGAGCGCCGGCGGTGCGGACACGGTGCCTGGCAGCGATCACACGCTGCTGTTTGGCGGCAAGCCGACGGTCACCATCGCCAAGGGCGAAAGCGTGTTGAGCGATCCGGCGACGATGGATGTGAGGGCGCTGCAATCGCTGGCAGTGAGCATCTACGCGCCGGCTGATGCGCCATATCACGCGTCGACCATCCACAGCGCCGGTTTTGCCACCGCCTACATCACCGAAAGCGGCGATGCCGGCGCAGCCACGCGTTTCCCGCGCGAAGAAGTCAGCGGCAATCGCTTTTTCCTCACGGACGTGGAAGTGGCCGGCGCATCCACCAGGTACACGCTCGTGGCGTTCGGCGACTCCATCACCGATGGCGTGGGCAGCAAGGCGGATGCGAACCAGCGCTGGCCGGATGATCTCGCCGCGCGCCTGCAGGCCGACCCAAGGTTGTCGTCCATCGGCGTGGCGGATGCCGGCATAAGCGGCAACCGCAACCTGCACGACGGCGCCGGTCCAAGCGCGTTGTCGCGGTTCGATCGCGATGCGCTGGACAAGCCCGGCGTGCGCTGGGTCGTGTTGCTGGAAGGCATCAATGATATCGGTGGCTCGGGTTACGCATCGAATGCCAGGGACAGGATCAGCGCGCAGCAGCTGATCGACGGCATGAAGACGCTCATCGCCCGCGCGCATGCCAGGCACGTGAAGATCTACGGCGCCACGCTGACCCCCTATGGCGGCAGCGGTTGGCCTTATCACAGCGCGTCGGGAGAAAGGACACGCGAGCAAGTGAATGCGTGGATCCGCGGCTCCGGCGCATTCGACGGCGTGGTGGATTTCGACAAGGTGATCCGCGATCCGGCGGCGCCGGAAAAAATGCTCGCTGCCTATGACAGTGGCGATCATCTGCACCCGAACAGTGCGGGCTATCAGGCGATGGCCCATGCCGTGGACCTGAGCTTGTTCGCCGACAAGCCGTTGGCGGCGAAATGAACGCCACCTTGCCGCGCGCAGAGTTGATCGGCCTGGACTGGGGCAGCAGCAGCCTGCGCGCGTATCTGCTGGATGAAAGCGGAAGGGTGCTGGAGATGCGCGCGCGCAGCTGGGGTATCCGCCAGCTGCCGGCGGGCGGCTTCGATGCGGCGCTGGACGATGTCCTGGCCGGCTGGCCGGCGTGTCCGCTGCTGGCTTCGGGCATGGTCG
>JAJXYE010000220.1 GCA_021780735.1 Pseudomonadota bacterium
GGTCATCGCCAGCTGCTTGATCACCGGGGGCAGATTCAACTCTTCCGGTGTCGGAATCTTGGACTCGATCCGGCGCAACACCATGCCGACGCAATTGCGCTGGTAGAAGCACGATACACGGAAGCGACCGACACCCTGCGCCGAAATCGCGAACTGGCACTCGTGGGTCTTCTCGAACTCCTCGCGCTGTCCCGGCGTCATCACGTTGAGCACCATGTCGCGCGCCTGCTGCACGCTGAGCGGGCTCTGCGTGATCGGCACGATCCGGCCCTGCACCTTCATCGACGGCGCCACCCCGGCGGTGATGAAAAGGTCCGAAGCCTTCTTGTGCACCATCAGTTTCAGGAACGAGGTGAAATCGAAATCGCTCATGGCTTAGGTACTCCCGAAACAGGGAACGGGGAATGGGGAACGGGGAACATGTGGTTCGAGGAAAAATCGGGGCGCGCGCTCCGCTCAGGCTTCAAACCGGAGCCCTGAATGTCGGGCCGCCCTGTCGCAGGCGTCCCTCGTTCCCCGTTTTCCGTTCCCCGCCTCACTTGAAGCTGTCCTTGTTCTTCGCATAACCGGATGCTTGCTGGCGCGTCACCAGGCCACGCTTGACCAGATCCTGCAGGCATTGGTCCAGCGTCTGCATGCCGAACTGCTGACCGGTCTGGATCGACGAATACATCTGCGCCACCTTGTCCTCGCGGATGAGGTTACGGATTGCGGGGATGCCGACCATGATCTCGTGTGCCGCGATACGGCCACCACCGACCTTCTTGAGCAGCGATTGCGATACCACCGCGCGCAGCGACTCGGACAGCATCGAGCGCACCATCGGCTTCTCGCCGGCGGGAAACACGTCGATGATGCGGTCGATGGTCTTGGCCGCCGAGCTGGTATGCACGGTGGCAAACACCAGATGCCCGGTTTCCGCCGCCGTCAGCGCCAACCGGATGGTCTCCAGATCGCGCAACTCGCCGACCAGGATGAAATCGGGATCCTCGCGCAACGCCGAGCGCAGCGCCTCGTTGAAGCCGTGCGTGTCGCGGTGCACCTCGCGCTGGTTGACCAGGCACTTCTGCGAAGTGTGCACAAACTCGATCGGATCCTCGATCGTCAGCATGTGGCCGTATTCGTTCTTGTTGATGTGGTCGACCATCGCTGCCAGCGTGGTCGACTTGCCCGAACCGGTCGGACCGGTGACCAGGATCAGGCCCTGCGGCTGCTCGATCAGCTCCTTGAAGATGCGCGGGCAACCCAGATCCTCCAGCGTCAGCACTTCGGACGGAATGGTACGGAATACCGCGCCGGCGCCGCGGTTCTGGTTGAATGCGTTGACGCGGAAGCGCGCCAGGCCGGGGATCTCGAACGAGAAGTCGGTCTCGAAGAACTCCTCGTAGTCGCGTCGTTGCTTGTCCGACATGATGTCGTAGATCAGCGAGTGCACCTGCTTGTGTTCAAGCGCGGGAATGTTGATGCGGCGCACGTCGCCGTCAACACGGATCATCGGCGGCAACCCGGCGGACAAGTGCAAGTCCGAGGCCTTGTTCTTCACCGAGAAAGCAAGCAGTTCGGCAATGTCCATCTGTCGTTTCCCCTCAACCGATCGTCTGGATGGCGTCAATTCGTATGCCACAACAGGGCCTTCGGACGCTCTTCCAGCCCTGGCTCCGCGGCGCGCGCTGCAAGCGCCGTGAAGCCGGTTGGACAAACGACCCGCACCCCCCCTGTAGCCGCGTCGATACTACTCGCGCAACCGGCAGTGCGGCCAGTCTTTCCCGTGACCAGTTCACAATCTGTCGAGCCGAATCAGCTTGCCGCCGATATTTTGACGGCAGCACGCCGCATGCAAGACGGCGCGGAAACACTGCGCCACCACGTCCGCTCCGGTAAGGTAAGCGGCCTGGACAAACCCAAGGAGCCCTGCATGACACGACTAGCCTTCATCGGCGGCGGCAACATGGCACGCAGCCTGATCGGCGGCCTGCTGAAAACCGGTGTGGCGCCGGCCACGATCAGTGTGTCCGAACCGCAGGCCGAGGCGCGTCAGCGCCTGCACGATGAGTTCGGTGTGGCCTGTCATGCGGAAAACCAGCGCGCGGTGGCCGACGCCGACGTGATCGTGCTGGCGGTCAAGCCGCAGATCATGCCGGCGATCCACGCCGAACTGCACGCGACCCTGCAGCGCAACCAGCCGCTGTTGATCTCGATTGCCGCCGGCGTGCGGCTGGATCAGCTCGAGCGCTGGTTCGGCAATGGCCTGCCCATCGTGCGCTGCATGCCGAACACCCCGGCGCTGATCGGCAGCGGCGCCACCGGCTTGTGCCCCAATCGCCATGTCAGTGACGCGCAGAAGGCGCAGGCGCAGCAGATCCTCGATGCGGCCGGGATCACCCGCTGGATCGACGATGAGGCTCTGATGGACACCGTCACCGCGATCTCCGGCTCGGCACCGGCCTATTTCTTTGCCCTGGTCGAGGCGCTGGAAGACGCTGCCGCGAGCCAGGGCCTGCCACGCGAAACGGCCCGCGCGCTGGCCGCGCAAACCTGTTTCGGGGCTGGCCGCATGCTCACCGAAGCGGGCGAGGATCCCGCCGTGCTGCGCCAGCGCGTTACCTCGCCTCACGGCACCACCCAGGCGGCGCTGGAAAGCTTCAACGCTGACGGGCTGACCCGGATCGTGGCCCGCGCAGTTGCCGCCGCCACCCGGCGTGGCACGGAACTGGCCGCCGAACTGGACAAACTCCCGTGAGCTACCTGCTGAATGCTCTGGCCATGCTGATCGAGCTGGCGTTCGATGCCGTCATCACCCTGCTGCTGCTGCGGGTGCTGGCCGAGGCCTGCCGGGTGGACTTCAACAACCCGCTCAGCCAGTTCATCTACCGCACCACGAACCCGGTGCTGGCGCCGATTCGCCGGGTGCTGCCGAACTGGCGCCGGATCAATCTTGCCGGCCTGCTGCTGGCGTGGCTGACCATGCTGCTCAAGCGCCTGCTGCTGTTCGGCCTGCTGGGCGTGATGCCGCAGTTGGCGGGTCTGCTGCTGCTGTCACTGGCTGAACTGATCGACTACGTGCTGCTGTTCTATATCGTGCTGATCTTCGGCTGGTCCCTGCTCAGCATGTTCAGCGTCGACCCTCGCCAGCCGCTGCTGCGAATGGCCGGCAGCATGGTCGCGCCGCTGTTGCGCCCACTCGAGGGCAGGCTGGTGGTCGGCCAGATCGACTTTGCGCCGATGGCCGTGATGATCGTGCTGCTGCTCGGAAGACTGCTGATTGCTGCGCCGTTGCTGGATCTGGGCGCGCGCTTGGCCATGGGCGCCTGAGCGAG
>JAJXYE010000264.1 GCA_021780735.1 Pseudomonadota bacterium
TCGCCAGCGAAGAAGCACTGAAGAGCAACACACCTGCCCAGGTGGCGGAACTGGTAGACGCACTACCTTGAGGTGGTAGCGACGCAAGTCGTAGGGGTTCGAGTCCCCTCTTGGGCACCAATGAAACGGCTGCGGCAGATGCTTGCCGAAGCTGGAACGACAGAAAACCGCCGGCAGGCGGTTTTCTGTTTCTGCATGTGTGGATCGGTTCGCTGCCCAAGAGGGGACTCGAACCCATCGTCGAAGCCGGCAGCAGCATCGGGGGTATGCCGTGTTGCCGTACATGAGCTGTAGGGATTGGCTGACATATCGCCGCCGTGCCTCATGACATCCTGCGTCTCGATCGCTGCGCTGATGACGGTTCGATCCGCTCACTGCAGCGCTGTTTTCAACGCGCCAAGGGGTTGACGCTCATGCTGACCGTTTCGATCAGGCCATCGCCTGGCATTGGCTGGAATGTCTGTCAACAAGGGCAGGCCCTGTTCAGCGATCTGCCGCTGGAACAGGCGATCAGGCTTGCCAGGGAAGTGGCTCGCGACCAGCATCACCGGTTGCGCCGACCGATCTGTGTGGACATGTCTTGCACGAACAAGCTGGTCGCGTCGGCAAGATGCGCTCCGATCGATGGCAGTCACGCCAGCCACGCGCAGGTGGCGTGAATTTCCGCCCCGCACGGAATAAATCGCGTTGCTGCCGCAAGGCGCCTGACGGAGCCTGGCCGCGACACCGTGTCGATATTCGATGCTGATCCATTGCGCTGCGAGGATGAGCATTCGGCTGCTTGCAATGGGCGGCCATGCGGCCTAATTTCAATCAGCCCAACCAAGGAGGGCGTCACATGGTCAATGTTGTCCTGGTGGACGATCACGAACTGGTGCGTACCGGTTTCCGGATGATTCTGCAGCAGCAGCCGGACATCAATATCAGCGGCGAGGCCGGCAGCGCGGAGGACGGTCTGCAGCTGATCCGCAAGCTGAAGCCCGAGATCGCGATGGTCGATGTGCACATGCCTGGCATGAGCGGGATCGAGCTCACCGAACGTGTCTGCCGGTCGAAGCTGTCCACGCATATCGTCATCGTGACCGTGGTCGACGACGCGCGCTTTCCCAAGCGTCTGCTCGATGCCGGTGCGCTTGGCTACCTGACCAAGGGCTGCAGCGCCGATGAACTGGTTTCGGCGGTGCGCCTGGTGGCCCAGGGGCGTCGCTATCTGGCTCCGGCGGTCGCGCAGCAACTGGCGCTGGCCACACTCGACGGCAGCGCCTCGCCGTTCGATGTGTTGTCCAGTCGTGAGCTGGAAGTTGCCATGATGCTGGTGCGTGGCAAGCCGCTGACGATCATCGGCGAGCAGCTCAACCTGAGCCCGAAAACCGTTTCCACCTACAAGCAGCGATTGATGGAAAAGCTTCAGGTCGATCATGTACTCAGCCTGGCGCACCTGATGACTGTGCACGGCCTGATCGACACGCCGAATCATCACGTCGGCAACTGACCCAGCAAACCGAGCCCACGAAAAAGCCGGACTTGCGTCCGGCTTTTTCGTGAGTCGAGTACCGGCCCGGCAACCTAGTCGAGCGAGTCGTCCTGGCGCGGTTGCTCACTGCTGGCAGGTGCCGGGGCGGGCTCAACCGACGGCGCGGCAGGGATGACCGGCCGGGCCGGCGTGGCGGCGAGCAGGTCGCCCTGCTTGGGCAGCGGCGAAGCAGCGGCGGGAGTGACGACCGCTGCCGGCATTTCTGGCGCAGTTGCCGTCGGCGCGGGCGCGGCAACGGGCATGGGTGCGGTGGGCTGTACCGGTGCCGGTGTGGCCAAGGGCAAGGGGGTGGCGACGGCAGCCACACTGGCCACCGGTGGGGCCGCCGGCGGCTTCACGGCAGCGGTGCTGGTTGGGCTGACCGGTGGCTTCACGGGGGCGCTGTCGACCTGACTGATCGGTGAGGTCGCGGGCCGCGTTGCCGGCACCACGGTGGCGGGCTGCGGCGGGACTTCCGATGCCGCGACCGGGGGGGCGATGGGTACCGGTGGCTTCACCGGTGCCGCCGCAGGCGACACTGGCGCGGACGCTTCCATCGGGTGCGGACTGGCTGCACGGTTCTCCAGCGTACTGGCGGGCACTGCGCGATCGGCCTGAGCAACCTCGACCGCCGCCGCAGGCGCCGTGCGAACCATCGTGGGTGACGGTGCTGCCGGTCCCGGTCCCGGTGCCGGTGCCGGTGCCGGAGTTGCAGCGGGCGTGGCGACTGAAGCGGCCATCGGGGAAGTTGTGGTCGGGTTGGCCTTTTCGACTTCCGCAGCCTTGCCGTCATTGGTCGGCATCGACGCGGGAATCGGCGGCAAGGTGGGCAAGTTGAAGCTGGCGATCACCGGTGCCGCAGGGCTGGAGGCGATGGCCGTGTCCACGCTGTTCGGCGCGGATTTCGGTGGCGCGGTCATCGTGTCGACCCTGGCTACAGGGACTTCCGCCATTTTCGCTGGCGTCGTGTTGGCAGAGGCAGGGCGCGGGTCGGTCATGCTGGCCGGCTTGCCGATGCTCTCGCCAGGCGGGCTGCCCGCGGCGTCGACAACGCCCGCGGCGACTACCGCTGCGGCCGATCTGGCGGGTGCTGGCGCAGTGCTGGCTTCGTCGCGATCCTCGTCGTCGAGCGCCTGGGCCTGTGCGGTATCCGGCGTCGAATTGCCCGCCGCATTCTCGTCATGACGACGGCGACGACGACCACCGCGACGACCACGGCGACGGCGTGACTGGCTGCCATCGGTATCGGTTGCATCGTCTGCACTTTCCGGCGCGGTCGATTCGGGCAATGGCGCGACCAGGAGCGCGGCTTCCCTGGCTGCCTCATCCTGCGGTGCGGCGGCCGGACGCTCGCCGCGGGGCTGACGCTCGGGCTTCGGCGTCTGTGGCTTGCGTTCGGGACGTTCCGTGCGCGTGGCGTTCTCGGCCGCTGCCGGCTTCGGCTGGCGTTCGGCCCGCGCTTTCTGGGTCGGAGCCTGCGCTGCTGCAGGCTGACGGGTCTGTGCCTCATTGTTGCGCTGACGGTTGCTGCGCGCCTGCTGCTGGGCACCGGATTTCGGCGAATTCTGCGACGCCGAATCACGTCGCGGCTGGCGTGCCGGCGAGGTGTTCGAACTGCTGCTGCCGCGACCGCCGAGTTCGTCATGGCGATTGCGGCTGTCACTGGATTCGGCACGCTTCGGCGCTGGCGCAGGGGCCGCTGCCTCGGCGTTGCGCAACCAGCCGAACATGCGTGCGAGGAAACCGCCAGACGTCGCTGCGGGCGCCGGCCGTGGAGCCGGCGGCTGAC
>JAJXYE010000143.1 GCA_021780735.1 Pseudomonadota bacterium
GCTGGCCGCTCTGCGCACGCACACGCATCGTCAGCACGCTGTCCAGCGAGCCAAGATCGCGCTGCGGCAGGCGCAGCACCACCGGTATGGCGTGCTTGGCGGCGCCGTCCTGCAGGTAGGTGGCGCTGACACCGCCGAGACCGGCGGCGATGGCATCGACGATCTGCCGCTGGTTCACTCCCAGCGTGGCGGCGCGCGTGCGGTCGATCACCAGCAGCTTGCGCCGGGCTCTCGGGTTCTCGACGCTGGTGTTGACGTCGACGATATCCGGGGTGCGTGCGAACAACTGCTCCACGGCCAGCGCGATCCGCTTCTGAACCGTGTAACTGGGACCGAAGATCTCGGCCACGATCGGCGCCTGCACCGGCGGTCCGGGCGGAATCTCGACCACCGCAAGGTGCGCGCCGAAACGTCTGGCCACCGCGGCCAGACGCGGGCGCACCGCAGCGGCGATCTGATGACTCTGCCGGCTGCGCTTGTCCTTGTCGACCAGATTGACCTGGATCATGCCCTGGTAGGGCATGGTGCGCAAAAAGTACTGCCGCACCAGACCGTTGAAATCGATCGGCGCCGGCGCTCCCGCGTACAGCTCGTAATTGGTCACCTCCGGCACCCTGGCCAGCACCTGGCCCAGGTCCACCAGCACGCGGTTGGTCTGCTCCAGCGTCGAACCTGCCGGCATATCCAGCACCACCTGGAATTCGGACTTGTTGTCGAACGGCAGCATCTTCAGGATCACCGCCTTGAACACCACGAGGCTGGCCGCCAGCATTACCAGCAGGCCCATTGCCGCGAACAGGCGCCGGCGATTGCGGCGGGCCGCTGCACCGGCGAGAAACGGCGTCATCAGTCGCGTGAACAGCGCATGCAGTCGACGGTCGAGCTTGGAAGGCGCGGCATGGCCCGTCGCGTCGTCGCTGGCGCCAGGCCGCTCCGTCAGCTTGCGCAGCAGGTGATAGGCCATCCACGGCGTGACGATGAAAGCCACTGCCAGCGAGATCAACATGCCAATGCTGGCGTTGATCGGAATCGGCCGCATGTACGGCCCCATCAGTCCACCCACGAACGCCATCGGCAGCAACGCCGCGATCACCGTGAAGGTGGCCAGGATGGTCGGCCCACCCACCTCGTCCACAGCCTGCGGGATGGCTTCGAGCAGCCGCGCCCCCCCCAGGGCCATATGCCGATGGATGTTTTCCACTACCACGATGGCGTCATCGACCAGGATGCCGATCGAGAAGATCAGCGCGAATAGCGAGACGCGGTTGATGGTGAAGCCGATCGCCCATGAGGCGAACAGGGTGATGCCCAGAGTCACCAGCACCGCCGAGCCGACCACGATTGCCTCGCGCCACCCCAGTGCCAGCAGCACCAGCAGCACCACCGAGACCGTGGCCAGCAACAGGTGGTCCATCAACTCGCTGGCCTTGGCGTCAGCGCTGCGGCCGCTGTCGCGGGTGATCGCGACGTGTACGTCGGCCGGAATCTCGATGTTCTTCAGCGCCTTCAATCTCGCGCGCACGGCGTCGGTGATGTTGATGGCGTTCTCGCCCTGCTTCTTGGCAATGGCGATGGTCACTGCCGGCGCCAGACCCGTGGCGGCACCGCCTTTGCCTGCGGGCGTGCCATAGAAGGCATAACTGGTGGGGTAATTGGCCCCACCGACTACCTCGGCGACATCGGAGAGGTAGATGGGTTTACCACCGGAAAGGCCGATGACCAGGTTATGCACCTGGTCGACATCCATCAGCAGTGTGCCGGCCTTGACCGGGTAATCGGTGTTGTTGTCGTACTCGTCGCCAGCATCGGCCGCCACGTTGGCTGCCTTCAGCGCACCCGCCAGTTCGCTCACGGTCATGTTGTAGGCGGCCAGCTTGCCCGGGTCGAGCTTGACCATCACTGCGCGCTGCGGTGCGCCCACCGTGTAGACATCGCGCGTGCCCGGCACGCGTTTAAGCGTGGTCTCCAGCGTGCGCGCCACTTCGGACAACTGCACGCGGTCGGCGTGGTCCGACCACAATGTCAACGTCATGATGGGCACGTCGTTGATACCCATGGCGTTGATGATCGGTTGCCCGACGCCAAGGTTGGATGGCGCGTAGTCGAGGTTGGAGTAAACCTTGTTGTAGAGCCGGATGATCGCGTCCTGGCGCGAGACACCGACACGGAACTCGGCGGTAATGATGGCGACGCCGGGCTGGCTCACCGAGTAGACGTGCTTGATTCCGCGGATCTCGGAAACTTTCTGCTCCAGCGGAAACGCCACCAAATTTTCGACATCGCGCACATCGGCACCGGCAAACGGCACCGTTATCGTGGCCATGGTGACCTCGATCTGCGGATCCTCTTCGCGCGGCGTGATGATGGCGGCTGCAACGCCCAGCAGCAGGCCGACCAACGCCAACAGCGGGGTGATTTGCGAAGTCTGGAACGCGCGCGCGATACGCCCGGAGATGCCAAGCGGCTTGTTGCCGGCCATGTGCTCAGGTTCCCCTGCCCTGGTGTCGCTTCACCAGCCAGGCCACCGCTTGCAGCGGATCACGCGCGATGCGCTCGCCGGGCACGAGGCCGGAGATCACCTCGACCTCGCCGCCGAAGCGATGCCCGAGGCGAATCTGGCGCAAAGCGACCTGGTCGCCATGCACCACGTAGACGCCTGTGATCTCACCACGACGCAGCAACGCAGACTCGGGAATCATCAGCCGTGGTCGCGCGCCGACCATGAAGGCCACCCGCACCACCTCGCCGGGATTGAGGCTGGTGTCGGCCGGCGGCAGTTCCAGGCGCACGGTGAAAGTGTGCGTAGCGGGATCGGCGTAGGGAAACACGATGACCCGGGTCGCCTCGATGCGACGCGCGCCACCATCCAGCACCAGCCAGCCGCGGGCATACCTGCGAATGGCCGCCACATCCGACTGCGGCACCTGCGCCTCAACGCGCAGTTGGTTCAGGGAAATCCCGGCGATCAGCGGCTGGCCGGGCCGCACTGCCTCGCCGACCTGCACGAAGCGCTGCGTGACGATGCCGGCGTATGGCGCGCGCACCACGGTGTAATCCTGGCTTTGTTGAGCGGCACGGAAATTCTGCCGGGCCGCATCCAGCGCGGCCTTGGCCGAGTCGGCGCTGGCCCGGGCCTGGTCGTATTGCGCCTTCGACACCAGTCTGCGCGCGTACACCGCTGCGATACGCTGATACTGCGCTTCGGCATCTCTGTAGGCCGCCTGCGCCGCGCGCACCTGCGCCATTGCCGAGTGCGCTGCGGCGCCCTGCTCGACGTCGGTCAGGCGCGCCACCACGG
>JAJXYE010000240.1 GCA_021780735.1 Pseudomonadota bacterium
CAACTCAGGGTGGTTGTGGCGGGGATGTTCAGCAGGTGGGCGATGGCGCCTGCTGCACGATCGGCATCGACGCTGAAAACGTCGCGGTCGCCATCGCGGACGATCGCCATGCGCGCCGCGGGCCGGTGCCGCGACATCGCGTACTGCTTCCAGCCCGCAGGCAAGGCGCTGCCCGGTGCCGTGTCGGAAAAGCGCAGCACCGTGGTCGTGCCGATGGCACTGGCCAGGGCGGCCGAAGGAACCAGCAGCAGCAAGATCAGGGCTTTCATCGACATGCTCATCCACGCCGCCAGCTGTGATAGCGCGCCAGCCAGCCCAGCACGCGTTGTGGCGCATGCGCCTTCTTCCAGTTGCCGGCAGCGTACTTGTTCGCCTCGGCCCAGGTCGGATAGGCGTGGATCGTGCCGAGGATCTTGTTCAGACCCAGGCCATGGCGCATCGCCAGCACGAACTCCGCCAGCATTTCGCCGGCGTGCGCACCGACGATGGTGGCACCGAGGATACGATCCCTGCCCGGCACGGTCAGCACCTGCACGAAACCTCGCGCCCGATCCTCGGTGATGGCGCGATCCAGATCGTCCAGCTCGTAGCGGGTCAGTTCGTACTCGACCTCCTGTTCCCTCGCCTCGCGCTCGTTCAGACCGACGCGTGCGACCTCGGGATCGACGAAGGTGACGGCGGGAATCACCGAATAATCCACGCGGAAGCGCCTGAACTGGCCGAACAGCGCGTTGACCGACGCATACCAGGCCTGATGCGCGGCAGTGTGGGTGAACTGGTACGGGCCGGCGACATCGCCGCAGGCATGGATATTCGGGTACAGCGTGGCCAGGTACGCGTCGGTATTCACCGTGCGCTCGACCGGGATGCCCAGCTCCTCCAGGCCGAAGCCGGTCGTGCGCGGCTTGCGCCCGACCGCTACCAGCAACTGGTCAAAGGGCAGACGCACGTGCTCGCTGCCAACCTCGCAGATCAGGACATGGCCGTCGCCATCGCGCTCGACCGCCACCGCCCTGTGTCCGGTGCGCACGTCCACGCCATCATCGGCCAGGCGCCGCTGCACGAAGGCCGAGACCTCATCGTCCTCGCGCAGCAGCAACCGATCCATCGCCTCGACCTGGGTCACGTGCGAACCCAGCCGCGCGAATGCCTGCGCCAGCTCGCAACCGATCGGACCGCCGCCCATCACCAGTAGCCGCGGCGGCAATTCGCGCAGCTTCCACAGGGTGTCCGAGGTGAGGTAAGCGCAGCCTTCGATACCGCTGATCGGCGGCACGAACGGCTCGGCACCGGAGGCGATCACGATCGCCCGCGTGCTGATCGGCTTGCCGTCCACCTCCACGACCCAGGGCGAGACGATACGCGCATGGCCGTGCTGCACGTCGACGCCCAGCTCGCGATAACGCTCGACCGAATCATGCGGCGCTACCGTGTCGACCGCCTGCTGCACGCGCTCCATCACCGCACGGAAATCCACCTGCACGGAACCCACCCGCACGCCGGCCCGGCCTGCCTCGCGCGCCTGCGCCGCCAGCTTCGCTGCGTGGATCAGCGCCTTGGACGGCACGCAACCGGTATTGAGGCAGTCGCCGCCCATCGCGTGCTTCTCGATCAGGGTAACTTTCGCCCGCACCGTGGCAGCAATGTAGGCACTGACCAGCCCGGCCGAACCCGCACCGATCACCACCAGGTTGCGATCGAATTTCGCCGGCTTCGGCCAGCGCACATACACGCGCCGCGCCTTCACCCGAGCCGTGATCCAGCGCGCCAGCAATGGAAACACCCCCAGCAGGGCAAACGAACCAACGATCCGCGGCGACAGGATGCCTGACAATGAGTGCAGGCTCGCCAGCTGGGTGCCGGCGTTCACGTACAACACGGTGGCAGCCAGCATGCCGAGCTGGCTGACCCAGTAAAACGTCCATGCGCGCAATGTCGTCAGCCCCATCACCAGGTTGACCGCGAAGAACGGAATCACCGGTACCAGCCGCAGCGTGAACAGATAGAACGCACCCTCGCGATGCATGCCCTCGTTGATGGTCGACAGGCGCTTGCCGAAACGCTGCTGGACGGCGTCGCGCAACACGAAGCGGCTGGCCAGGAACGCCAGTGTCGCGCCCACGCTCGAGGCAAAGGACACCAGCAGGGTCCCTTCAAGCAGGCCGAACACCGCGCCCGTCGCCAGGGTGAGCAAGGTCGCCGCCGGCAGCGACAGCGCCGTGACAGCCACATAGACGAGGAAGACTCCCGCCGCCAGCCAGATCGGGTGACTCAGCCGAAACGCCTGCAGATCGTGCTCACGCGCCTTCAGGGCATCCAGGCTGAGCTGGTGTTGCAGGCCCAGCGCGAAGAAGGCCACGATCCCGCCGAGCAGCACGATGACCACCAGCCAGCGGAACGGCGTGAGTTTTCTCTTCATGGTACGGGCAAGCCTGGAAAGTCGTTGGCAACCAGCATACTGAGCCCATGCGGCCATGAAGGCTCCGCATGCGCACTCGCGGATCCTGTCAATGCAATGGCATGAGGCACCTGCGGCCGAGCCCATGCCATCGTTTTCGCTGCAGCGAGGCGGTCGGTTACGCGCAAGCCTGACTTGTATTGCCCGACCCTGCATGGCCGCAAGCGTTGGCCGGGCACGGCGCGGACACGCTGCCGACATCAGGATGCCTGTGCGATGGGGCGCATGTCCGGGCGACAGGCGGCCAGCAATGGCTCCGCCGCCGCCCTGTCTCCCTGACGCACGTCCAGAGCACTGGAACATGCACAGTTGGCAAGCAAGGCGGCATGAATGTGCTGACTCCGTTGTTCGTCTCCAACCCCGGCCTGATCTCGCGGCAAGGCAAACCCGCGCAGACCGGACCAGAGCGAGACGGCGCGAAATGACGGCGCCACAGACGCGCGAACCAGCTCAACGCTATCCGCAATTTTCATGGTGGGAGTACCCGCCGCTCACCCTGATCGATACCGGTCTGACCAACACCATTTCGGATGGATTGCACCAAACCCCCGAAATTTCGCTACATTGTGCGGGCCGCAAGGCCTCCGAGCCCTGAAAAGCCGGAGTTTCCCACTATCGAGATGAAATCCATGGCTACCAAAACCACTGCCAAGAAAGCTCCTGCGAAGAAAGCTCCTGCGAAGAAGGCTCCTGCCCAGGCAGCCAAGGCCGCTGCACCGGTCAAGCCGCTGAACGAGACCTTGTCGAAGTCCGGGCTGATCGCGCACATCGCCGCTCAGACCAGCGTCGAAGCGAAGGCGGTCAAGGCCGTACTCGCCGGTCTCGAGGCAGCGGTGCTTGCTTCGGTGCACAAGAAAGGCGTCGGCCAGTTCACCCTGCCCGGCCTGTTCAAGATCAACGCGGTCAAGGTGGCTGCCAAGCCGAAGCGCAAGGGCAAGAACCCGTTCACCGGTCTCGAGCAGGTGTTTGCTGCCAAGCCGGCCACGGTCAAGGTCAAGGTGCGTCCGCTGAAGAAGCTGAAAGACGCCGCTGTCTGATACGGCACCATGACGCCGGCCAGGTGTGTTCCCCGCGCCGGCGTCATGGTGGTTTCAGTCATTGCATCGACACACGTGCGCGCAACGCCGCCCATCAGGCTCGACGTTGTGGCGACGCGCGTGGCTCCCGCCACGCGACCGGTTCATGCCAGCCTCGCCTCGCTTGATGCCGGCCCGGCCGGCACCGGAGTCGATCCCTGCGGCGCCGATACCTTGAGCGTGCTTGCGCTCAGCCAGTACATCGACGACCAGCACGTCAGCCAACGCGACTTGCAGCGCGCCGACCAATGGCACCCGCCACTTCTCGTCCTGGCGCTTGCCGCCCGTGGCATGGGCGAAGATGCCCACCAGCGGACGTGGGCCGGACAGCGGATACGATGCATCGATGATCGCCTCCAGGGCGCGTTTCGACGACTGCTTCTCGCCTGCGGACAAACGCAAATTCAGTGAAAGGCACGGCTGATCGATCTGGCCGGCGCGGGCAGTGCGCTGCGGCAGCGCGCTGTGCCGGACCAGGATCGCCGCATGGTCGCTTTTGCCGGATGGACGCTCATCGCAGGGTTCACTAGTATCGAACCACAAGTTCTTACGCAAGGTGACTACCGTGAAGCGATTGCTCCTGTCCGCCCTGATCATGTCTGCGTGCTGCGGCGCGCTGGCCAACGAGACACCCAAGTTCAGCACCGAACGCCTGTCCGCTGAAGTGAAGACGCTTTCCTCTGACGCATTCGAAGGTCGCGGCCCGGCGACCCCGGGCGAAAGGAAAACGATCGACTACGTGGTCGCGCAAATGAAAGCCGCCGGCCTGCAGCCCGGTGGCGATCTCAAGCACGGCAAGCGGACCTGGACCCAGGCCGTGCCGCTGCTGCGCACTGAAATCATCGACATGCCGAAGCTGGGCCTGAACCTGGGCAACCGACACGAGGCGTTGACCCAGGGCGAGCAGATTGCCGTGCGCTCTCCGATGGACGGCTCGACCTCGGTGGCGATCGCCGATGCGCCGCTGGTCTTTGTCGGCTACGGCGTCAAGGCACCAGAGCGCCACTGGGATGATTTCAAGGGCATCGACCTGCACGGCAAGATCGCCGTGGCGCTGGTCAACGACCCGGATTTCGAGACCGGCAAGGGCGACTTCGGTGGCAAGGCGATGACGTACTACGGTCGCTGGACCTACAAATACGAGGAGGCCGCCCGCCGGGGTGCGCTTGGCCTGCTGGTGATCCATGAAACCGCGCCGGCATCGTACGGCTGGGCCACGGTGAAGAACTCCAACATCAACACCATGTTCGACATCGTCCGCGCTGACCCCTCGTCGGTGCATCCGCAACTGGAGGGCTGGATCCAGCACGACCTGGCGGTGCAGATGTTCAAGCATGCCGGCCTGGATTTCGACAAGCTGAAGCAGCAGGCACAAACCCGCGCGTTCCGACCGGTGCTGCTCAAGGGCGAAAGCCTGTCGGCCAGCTTCAAGGTCGACAAGAGCGTGATCACCTCGCACAACATCGTCGGCCGCGTGATCGGCAGCAAGCACCCGGATCAGACCGTCATCTACAGCGCGCACTGGGATCACCTGGGCGTCGGCCAGCCCGATGCACGCGGCGATCGCATCTACAACGGTGCCGTGGACAATGCCACCGGAACGGCGGCACTGATCGAGCTCGGCCGCGCCTTCGCGCACGCGCCAAGGCCGCAGCGCTCGGTGGTGTTTCTCAACGTCACCGCCGAGGAAAAGGGCCTGCTCGGTTCGGAGTACTACGCCGCCAATCCGCTGTATCCGCTGGCCACCACCGCTGGCGTGCTCAACATGGACGCGCTTGATCCGCACGGGCCGGCGCGCAACTTCACCATCTCCGGCAACGCGAAGCTCGGCCTGCTGGATGACCTGATCGCCGACGCGAAACCGTACGGAATGGTCTATACGGCGGATCCGAAACCGGAGGCCGGCCACTTCTTCCGCTCCGATCATTTCTCGTTCGCCAAGCGTGGCGTGCCGGCGATCTCGTTTGGCTCCGGCAATGACTGGGTCGATGGCGGCATCAAGGCGGGCAAGGCGGCGGAAGACGAATACGTGGCCAGGCACTATCACCAGCCGTCGGACGAATGGCAGGCCAGCTGGTCGTTCACCGGCATGGCGCGCGACCTGCAGTTGCTCTACACGGCAGGCAGCCAACTGGCGAATTCGGATCAGTGGCCGGACTGGAGCAAGGATTCCGAGTTCCGCGCGGCCCGCGACGCCAGCGCGGCCGAGCGCAAGTAACCCCCGCACCAGACGCGGCCATCGCCGCGCAGACAAAACGCCGCGTCGGCATACCGGCGCGGCGTCTTTTCTGGCAGGGACAGGGGCGTGAAATCGGCTGGCCGGGTTCAGCCGAGCCGCGCGAACCACACACCGTAACCAGGCAACTGCAAGCGGCCTTCAAGCAGCCGTGCCTGCGGCAGGCCATGCCCCTCGACCGCTGTTGCCGTGCCCAGCGCCTGCGGCAGCACGATGTCGATATCGGCGGCGGCAAGATTGAACACCACCAGCAAGGCCTCGTCACCGAGCCGGCGGGTAAAGGCGAGCACCGGCTCCGCCGTGTCGAGGAATTCCACATCGCCCCAGCGAAGTGCCGACTGCGACTTGCGCCAGTGCATGAAGGTGCGAAAACCGTTCAGCACCGACTGCGGGTCGAGCTCCTGCTGCTTCACCGCGCGTACCCGATGCTCCTCCGGCACAGGCAACCAGGGCATGCCGTCGCTGAAGCCGGCCTGCGCATCCTGGTCGCTCCACGGCATCGGCGTGCGGCAACCATCGCGCCCCTTGAACTGTGGCCAGAAGGCAATGCCGTAGGGGTCGCGCAACGATTCGTAGGGAACGTCCGCCTCGGTCAGGCCGAGCTCCTCGCCCTGGTAGACACAGACCGAACCACGCAACGAACAGACCATCGCGGTGAGCAGGTTGGCCCTTTGCGCCGAGGCGTCGCCATTGCCCCAGCGGGTAAGCACGCGCTCGACGTCGTGATTGGAGATCGCCCAGCACGGCCAGCCCTCGGTCATCTGCGACTCGAGTCGCGTCACGGTGCCGCGAATGTGCTCGACACTGAACTCATCGGTCAGCAGCTCGAAGCTGTAGCCCATGTGCAGGCGACCATCGCGGGTGTATTCGGCCATCGTGGCCAGTGAATCCTCCGAGGATATTTCGCCCAGCGCGGCGATATCCGGATAGCGGTCCATCAGCGCACGCAACTCGCCGAGAAAGGCCAGGTTCTCCGGCTGGGTGTTGTTGTAATGGTGGTACTGGAACGCATACGGATTGTCGGGACTGAAGCCTCGGCCAACCCGCATTTCACGTGGCTTTGCCGGGTTGTCGCGCAGCTGGCGATCATGGAAGCAGAAGTTGATCGCGTCCAGGCGCACGCCATCCACGCCCTTGTCCAGCCAGAAGCGAATGTTGTCCAGCGCAGCCAGGCGCACCTCCGGATGATGGAAATTCAGATCCGGCTGCGAAGTCAGGAAATTGTGCAGGTAGTACTGCCCGCGTCGCGGCTCCCACTGCCAGGCGCAGCCACCGAACAATGACAACCAGTTGTTCGGCGGTGTGCCATCCGGCCGCGCGTCCGCCCAGACGTACCAGTCGGCGCGTGGATTGTCGCGGCTCTGCCGGCTCTCCTGGAACCACGCATGCTCCATCGAGGTGTGGCTGAGCACCTGGTCGATCATCACCTTCAGGCCCAGACCATGCGCCTTGGCCAGCAAGTGGTCGAAGTCCTGCAGCGTGCCGAACAACGGATCGACGTCACGGTAATCGGCGATGTCGTAACCGAAGTCGGCCATCGGCGACTTGAAGAACGGAGCGATCCAGATCGCGTCGACGCCGAGGCTCGCGACATAGTCCAGTCGCTCCACGATGCCCGGCAGATCTCCCACACCATCACCATCGGTGTCGAGGAAACTGCGCGGGTAAATCTGATAGATGACGGCACCGCGCCACCAATGTGAGTCGCTCATCCCTAGAAACCCCTGACCTGATACGCCCTTCGAATCACGAAACTGGCGAAGGGGGCCAGCTTATCCGCAGGTTCCTGCTGGCTAGCAGGGGTTTGCATACGTATTCATGTGTGCTGCATACGCACATTTTGACCTCATGACAGCGCGATCCTCGATTTTTCGCTGACCTTCCGATGAGGAGTAACAGCAAAGTAGCGGCAAGGGGTAGTGCCGAAAATCATGGTCTCGAAGCACCGCCATGGCGCGGGATGTTGCAACGCAAGGACTGCCAGATCGTGCCAACCATGAATACGTATGCAGGTATGCGTGCCACGTTGAAACGCGGCTTTAACATCGCCCCACGTCGCTGGCCTGCACCTCTGCCAGCGCATCCTGCCGACGGTCGTCGCCGACGAAAGCGCAGGAAACCCAGAGCTCAAGCACTACGGCGACTATTCGTGGGGAGACGAGAACATGCTACTCAAACGCAACCTGATGGCTCTGGCTTTGATTTCGGCTGGACTGTGCTGCACCGCCGTCGTATACGCAGCGCCAGCCGACACTGCCGCTCCGGCGACAGGCGCAGCGCAAGGCACGCAGGATCAGGCATCGCCGCAGGCTTCTGCCGACGGCAACAAGGCGGACGAAGTTCGACGCACCAAGGCCAAGAAACTTGCAGCCGTGCAGGTCACCGGTTTTCTCAGCAGTATCGAGAACTCCACGGCGATCAAACGCAACGCCGACAGCATTGTCGAGGCAGTCTCGTCCGAACAGATCGGCAAACTGCCCGGCACCAGTATTGCCGACGCGCTGGGCCGCTTGCCCGGCCTGGCCGTGCAGACAGTCAGCGGCCGCCCGCAGGCGATCAGCATTCACGGCCTGGGCGGGGACTTCTCCACCGCGCTGGTCAATGGCGCCGAACAGGTATCGACATCCAACAACCGTGACGTGCAGTTCGACCAGTACCCCTCCAGCTGGTTCAACGCCGTCGTGGTGCACCTGAGCCCCCAGGCCAACCTCATCGGCCAGGGCCTGGCCGGCACGATCGACATGCAGACCATCCGTCCGCTCGAGAAGGACAAGGAAGAAGCGGCGGTCAACGCCCACTACATCTGGAACAGCGCATCCAAGCTCGCCAGTGGCCCCGGAGTACCGGACAAGGGCTACAACGTCAACGGCGTGTGGGTGAATCAGTTTGCCGATCACACACTGGGCGTCACCCTGGGTGTGGATCTGGAGTCCAGTCCGACGCAGATCGAGCACCAGGCACCCTGGGGCTACCCGACGGCTGCAGACGGCAACGTCGTGGTCGGCGGCTCGAAGAACTACGGCATCTCCGACAACTGGAAGCGCCAGGGCCTGCTCGGCACCATTCAATGGCAGCCGAACGAGCACTACACCGGCACGATCGACATGACGTACGACAACTTCAGGGAAATCCAGCAGGCCAAGGGCATGGAACTGCCGCTGTTCTGGGGCTCGGCCACACTGCAGCCCGGCGGCATCGTGCAGAACGGCCTGGTCACCCAGGGTATCTATACCAATCTGTCACCCGTCATCCGCAACGACTACAACAGCACCAAGGCGCGCGTCTACAACTTCAACTGGGACAACAAGTTCAAGATCAACGAGAACTGGTCGGTCGACCTGGTGGGCAACTACTCGCGCGCCACCCGTCGCGACGTCAATCTCGAGAGCTACTCGGGCAGCGGCTACAACAAGAGCGGTCCGCTCGGCACGTTGAACTTCAACGAGCTCAGCAGTGGCTTGCTGTACGTCAACAATTCGGTCGACTACGGCAGCGGTGCCGTGCTGACCGACCCGCAGGGCTGGGGCGCGGGCAACAACGTGGTGCAAACCGGCTTCATCAACGCGCCGCACACGGTGGACTACCTGGCGAACCTCAAGCTCAGCGCCGAGCGTGATTTCATGAGCGGCCCGTTCTCCAGCGTCGAATTCGGCGTCGCCCAAAGTACCCGCAACAAGACCTACAACATCGATCAGAACTTCCTCACTCTTGGCGGCGGTCTGCTGGATCAGGGTGCCGTGCAGTCGCTGCCTTACACCGGCGGCACCTGCTCGCCGCTGTCCTGGATGGGGCTTGGCGCCCAGCCCTGCTACAACCCGCTGGCACTTATCGCCAACGGCACCTACACCGAGATCCCGGTGTTCATGTCCAGCCTGCCGTTGCCGCCGAACTGGAAGGTGCACGAGCGTGACACGACGCCTTACTTCCAGTTCAACCTGGACACCCAGCTGGGCAACGTGTCCCTGCGCGGCAACATCGGCATGCAGGCGGCCCGCACCCACCAGACCTCGACCGGCGAGCGCGTGGTTCCGGGCAGCTCCGTCACGGGAGGCCATACCGCACTGATTCCGGTCACCGGTGGCACCACGTACACCCGCTACCTGCCGAGCGCCAACCTGATCTTCGGCCTGACCCCGGATGACGATATCCGCGTCAGTGCGGCCCGTACCATGGCACGTCCGCGCATGGATCAGATGAATGCCAGCCAGTCGATCAGCGGCAATATCACTTACCTGGCCTCGACCAATCCGAGCCAGTCGTTCTTCAGTTCCTCCGGCGGCAATGCCAAGCTGATGCCGACCATGGCCGACAACTACAACGTCAGCTACGAGCATTATTTCTCGGGTGGTGCGTCGGGCTATCAGTGCAACGCATCCGACTCCAAGCAGTCCGATTTGTGCAAGGGCGGCGGTGGCGGCTACTTCGCCGTGTCGGGCTACTTCCTGGAACTGAAGGACTACATCAACCCGAACTCGGCCTACCTGTATGATTTCTCGGCCTTCATACCGTCCTACCTGACCCCCGCGCAGCAGACGCAGCTCGGCACCCCGCTGGGCATCGTCAGCGGCCCGACCAATGATGGCCACGGCTACGTGAAGGGCGCCCAGGTGACCCTGAACCTGCCTGCCAGCCTGATCACTCCGGTGCTCGACGGCTTCGGCACGATCCTCACCGTCAACCGCACCAAGAGCTCGCTGGTCTATGCCGGCAACAGCAACCCGATCACGGTGCCGGGTCTGTCGAAGTGGGTGGCCAACGGCACGCTGTACTACCAGCACAGCGGCTTCGAAGCCCGTATCAGCGACAGCTATCGTTCCAGCTTCCTGGGCGAGGTGTCCGGCATCAGTGCGTCGCGTATCGAGCAGACGCTCAAGGGCGGCAGCAGCTTCGATGCGCAGGTCAGCTACACCTTCGACCACGGCCCGCTGGACGGCCTCACCCTCATTGCACAGGGCTCCAACCTGGGCAACAAGAAGTTCATCACCTACCAGAACAACGATCCGCGGCAGGTGCTGAACTGGGAGAGCTACGGCCGCCGCTACGAAGTGGGTGTCTCCTACAAGTTCAAGTAAGCCAGGAAGGCTGCTTCCCTCCAGCCCCGTTGAGTGAATTCAACGGGGCTTTTTTTTGACAGGATCGTGGCGAACCGCTACTTGACTGCTTTCACCCAACTCGGACGCACACATGCAGGCCAACCCCATCCAGCAGGTGGTCATCGTCGGCGGCGGCACCGCCGGCTGGATGACTGCCGCCCTGCTCGCCCGCGCGCTGGGGCCACAGGTGCAGATCCGGCTGATCGAGTCCGAAGAGATCGGCATCGTCGGCGTCGGCGAGGCCACCATCCCGTCCATTCGCCTGGTCAACCAGTTCCTTGGGCTGGACGAGGACGACCTGCTGCGCGCCACCCACGGCACCTTCAAGCTCGGCATCGAATTCAATGACTGGCGGCGGCTGGGCGATTCGTACATGCATGCCTTCAGTGACATCGGCCTGCCGCTGGGACTGATCGGCTTTCACCACTACTGGCTGAGGGATGTGCATGGACGCACGCAAGCCGCCAGCGCAGGACGCGCAGGAGCGGCTGATCGCCAGCGCGCCGGCGCAGCGGACCTGTGGGCCTACTCGCTCAATGCGACGGCGGCACGGGCGCATCGTTTCGGCCGCATGGAGCGTGTCGGCAGCAGCCCGCTGACCGGTATCAAGTATGCCTACCAGCTCGACGCCTCCGCCTATGGCCAGTACCTGCGCCGCCATGTCGACCCAGCCATCGTCAAGCACATCGAGGGCAGGATCGTCGACGTGCAGCTGCGTGCCGGGGACGGCTTCATCGAGTCGGTGCAGCTGGCCAGCGGCGAACGCGTGGCGGGCGACCTGTTCATCGACTGCTCGGGCTTTCGCGGACTGCTGATCGAGGGCGCGCTGAAGACCGGTTACGACAACTGGCAGCAGTGGCTGCCGTGCGACCGCGCACTGGCGGTGGCCAGCGAACGGGTCGCGCCGATGCGGCCATACACCCAGGCCAGTGCACGCACCGCGGGCTGGCAATGGCGCATCCCGCTGCAGCATCGCAACGGCAACGGCCATGTCTACTGCAGCCAGTTCCTCAGCGACGATGAAGCCAGCGCCCAGTTGCTGGCCAAGCTCGATGGCGAGCCGCTGGCCGACCCGCGCCAGCTGCAATTCACCACCGGCATGCGGCGGCAGTCGTGGCACCGCAACTGCGTGGCACTGGGGCTGTCGGCCGGCTTCATGGAACCGCTGGAATCGACCAGCATCCATCTGATCCAGTCGGGCATCAATCGACTGCTTGCGCTGTTTCCCGACCGCCACTGCGATGTCGCACTCAGCACCGAGTACAACCGCCAGACACGCTTTGAATACGAGCGCATCCGCGACTTCCTGATCCTGCACTACAAGGCCACCGAGCGCGACGACAGTCCGTTCTGGCGGCAATGCGCGCAGATGGCGATCCCCGAGTCGCTGGCGCGGCGCATTGCCCTCTTTCGCGGCAACGGCAGCATCTTTCGTGATGCCGACGAACTGTTCACCGAGGTTGGCTGGATTCAGGTCCTGCTCGGCCAGGGTATCGAACCGGAACGCCATCACCCGCTGGCCGATGCGCTCGATCAGAGCCAGCTCGACGAATTCCTGGGCAATATCCGCAGCCTGGTCGGCCGCGCCGCCGACTCCTTGCCGCCGCACGAACGCTTCATTGCCGAACACTGCAAGGCGGCGACTGCGGCCTGATCCGGTCGAAATGCATGTGGCGAGCGATCGCGACGAGGGCACCGCCTTCATCGCGACGGGCCGGAGTCGAGGTGCAAAGCGCTAGCGGGTGATGGCCGCGAGGTAGGTGTCGAGCATGGCCGGGTCGTGCTTGACGCCCCGCTCGGCGACAAGAATGGAGCGGGCGGCCGCATGTGTCCGGCCGGGATGGTACGGGCGGCTCGATGTCATGGCGTCATGACTGTCGGCCACCGACACGATCCGCGACAGCAGCGGGATCGCCTCGCCCTGCAGTCCATCAGGGTAGCCCGTGCCGTCCCAGTGCTCGTGATGGTGTCGCACGATGCGCGCGATCTCCTCGCGAAAAGGTATGTCGCGTTGATCGAGAATAAACCTCTCGCCGCGTGTGCTGTGCGTGCGCATGATGGCCCACTCGGCATCATTCAGCGCCCCGCGCTTGAACAGGATCGAATCGGGTAGATCGATCTTGCCGATGTCATGCAGCCGCGCGGCCATGGCAACGACCAGCAAGTCGTGCTGTTCGAGGTTGATCGCTTCGCCGAGTCGAACCGCCATCCTGGCAACGCGATCGCAATGCTGCGAGGTATGCCCGTCGCGCGCCTGCATGGCGCGATCAAGATGAGGAGCGATGCTGTAGATCCAGGAATCCATGGGCTGGCTGGCAGGCGGTCGTCTTGCGTGATGGCTCCATGCCCGTGGTTCGTCATTGGCATGACGGCAGCTTCGACAGCAGGGTAGCTGACGCCGCGCGAGCTTAGTCGGTGGTGGCTGCCTTTGGAATACGCCCGCGTCACATCGCGGCAAAAAACCGCGCTGTCGCGCGCTACGAAGGTGAGCGGCAGTGCCGGTCGATGTATTGCCTGTGCGTGGGCATGCCGCGCGCCGCCTCGGCAATCACCCGCCGCATGCCCTCAAGGCGTCCGGCCGCATCGACCTGGCTGCGCATGTCGGTCAGCGGATGGTATCGCTGCGGCCACACTTCCTGGCCCACCAGCACCGCCAGCCAGTTGGGGTTCTGGAACAGCTCCATGTCCTCGGCGACCAGCCGGCCGTATCGCCGGAAGTGCTCGATCTTGTATTGCAAGGTGTCCGGGATCGACATGCTCGAGGTCTGCCGCCACAGCGGCTCGTCGCGCTGCACTGCGTGATAGTGCAGGATCAGGAAGTCCCTGATGCGCTCGTACTCCATTTGCGTGAGCCGGTTGTATTCCTGCGCCGCGAGCGGGTCGAAGTCGCGATCGGGGAACAGCGCCAGCAGGCGGGTGATGGCAGTCTGGATGAGGTGGATGCTGGTCGATTCCAGCGGCTCCATGAAGCCGGCCGAGAGGCCGATCGCCACGCAGTTGCGGTGCCATGACTGCTTGCGCCGCCCGGCGCTGAAGCGCAATTGCCGCGGCGACCCCAGCGGCTCACCGTCGAGATGGCGCAACAGCGTCGCGGTGGCCTCGTCGTCACTGATGAACTGGCTGCAGTAGACGTGACCATTGCCCATTCGGTGCTGCAGCGGAATACGCCACTGCCAGCCGGCCGCGTGCGCCGTGGAGCGGGTGAAAGGCGTCAACTCGCTGTGGTGAGTGCAGGCCACCGCCACCGCGCGGTCGCAGGGCAGCCAGTGGGTCCAGTCCTCATGGCCGGTCTTCAGCGCGCCCTCGATCAGCAGGCCACGAAAACCCGAGCAGTCAATGAACAGGTCACCCTCAACGTCCGCGCCACTGTCCAGCCTTGCGGCATGGATGAAACCGTCGTCTCCGCGCAGGGTGACGTCAACCACCTTGCCCTCGGTTCGCCGGACACCACGTTGCTCGGCGTACTGGCGCAGGAAACGCGCATAAAGGCTGGCGTCGAAGTGATAGGCGTAATCGTGGGAAGACTGCACCTGGCGGCGATCGGCCACCGGCAGATCGAACTTGCCAGCCTGGGCAGCCACCCAGGCCAGTGCGTAGTCCTGCAGCGGCGTAACGTCACCGCGTTCGCGCTCGCGCAGCCAGTAGTGGTGCAGTGGCACGGCGTCGAACTCGCTGCCGAACTGGCCGAACGGATGAAAGTAGCGTTGCCCGACACGGGTCCAGTCAACGAACTCGATACCGAGCTTGAAGGTTCCCTGGGTCGCCGCAAGGAAGGCATTCTCGTCGATGCCCAGGCTGCGATTGAAATACTTGAGCGGCGGGATGGTGGCCTCGCCCACGCCGACGATGCCGATCTCCTCCGACTCGATCAGCTCGATCTGGCAGCTGCCTTGCAGCGCGTTGGCCAGCGCGGCCGCCGTCATCCAGCCGGCCGTGCCGCCACCCACGATGATGATGCGACGGATATTCTGCTCAGTCATGTCGCGATTCCTTCGATAAGCACAACCGGGTCTCCGTGCACCACCTGGGAATCAGCTTCGACATGATATTGAGACCTTTGGGCTGCATGATATCTACAGGAACTGCGCGAAATTCCATCATGCGACTCTCTGAATAACCGCACGACTCATCACCGTGCCACTGCGCGCGACCTTGCCAACAAGCGTAACCGACACCGTTGCCCTGACAGCGCAAACACCTTGCGTCGCAGCATGGAAAAGTGTCCACATGCGCAATGAATACGTATGCAGAAACCGGTCGTCGAGCGGGCCATCGACCTACTATGAAACCAGCACGAAATCGAATCGGCGCAGTGCTGGATTACCACGCCCGCACAACGTCGCGCATGCCAAGATCCTCTGACAAACGGGAGTCACGATGTTCCGCCGCCTGATGCTCTTGCCGATCCTGCTTGGCGCCGTACTGATCACGGCAGCGTTCGTTTCGCCCGCTCTCGCCAAGGCATCGCCAGGCCCGGCCGCCGCGGGTGATGGGACATCCGCGAGCTCCGGCGTCTGGTACGAGATCTTCGTGCGCTCGTTCGCCGACAGCAACGGCGATGGCATCGGCGATCTCAACGGAGTCACCGCGAAGCTCGACTATCTGAAATCACTGGGTGTCAGCGGCATCTGGCTGATGCCGATCAATCCATCGCCCAGCTATCACGGCTACGACGTCACCGACTATTACGGCATAAACCCGCAATACGGCACGCTGGCTGATTTCGATCACCTGCTCAGCGCAGCGCACCAGCGTGGCATCAAGGTGATCATCGACCTGGTGATCAACCACAGCAGCAGCGAACACCCCTGGTTCAAGGCCGCGCGCGATCCGCACAGTCGTTATCACGACTGGTACAACTGGTCGCGCAAGGGCACCGACCTGGCCGCGATCAGCGCCACCGGGTCGCCAGCGTGGCATGCGCTGGGCAAGCAGCACTACCTGGGCATCTTCACCGCCGAAATGCCGGATTTCGACTACGACACGCCGGCCGTGCGCAGGGAGATGATCCGGATCGGCCAGTTCTGGCTCAAGCGCGGCGTCGACGGCTTCCGTCTCGATGCGGCCCAGCACATCTACTTCGACTTCAAGAGCCAGCGCGACGATCCGCGGATCCTGGCAAAGAACCTCGCCTGGTGGAGCGAGTTCCGCCAGGGCATGAACGCGGTCGATCCCCGCGCGTGGATAGTCGGCGAAGTGACTCGCGATACAGCTGCGGAACTGGCGCCTTATTTCAAGCCGCTCAGCGCGGTGTTCGATTTCCCTCTGGCAGTCCGCCTGATCGACAGCGCAAAGAGCGAGCGTGCCGGAAATCTCGGCGAGTTTCTGGCGCAGACCGACGCAGCACTGCATGCCAGTTCCGGCAGGCACGGTGTCGATGCGACGTTCCTGTCCAACCACGACCAGGATCGAGTGATGAGCCAGCTTGATGGCAACCCCGAGCACATGCGCATGGCCGCCGCGATGTTGCTGACCCTGCCCGGGCACCCCTTCATCTACTACGGCGAGGAAATCGGCATGCGCGGCAGCAAACCCGACCCTGACATTCGCGAACCGATGCGCTGGGATCGCGGCACCCACATGCCGGGTGAGACGACCTGGAAAGCCTCGACTTCGCATGACGGCCCGGCCGTATCGGTCGAGGCCGAACAGTCCACGCCCGATTCCCTGCTCGCCTTCTACCGCACGCTGATCCACTGGCGCAGCGATATCGAGCCCTTGCGCGATGGCGCCGTACAGGCCTTTGCCGCGAGCAATCCCCACGTCGTCGCGTACCGCCTGAGCGACCCGCATGGCCGCGTGCTGGTGGTGCACAACCTGTCCGGCCAGGCGCAGAGCGTGCCGCTGGAGTCCACCGAAGGACGTTTCGATCAGGTTCTGCGGCAAACCCATCCGGTCAGTCTGCAAGGCACCGAGTTGCACCTGCCTGCCTACACGACGGCGGTGCTGCAGTGATGGCGCCGATCCGCAGCGTCGCACTGTCGCTGGCACTCGGCATGATCGTGTCGGCGTCACCGGCTCATGCCGGCACCCAGCCCGGCCAGCCCCGCAGTACCAGAACCGCCGTCCACACGGGCGCCCATGGTCATGGCCTCACCATCGCGATGGGTAGCGATCGGGTGCAGGTCGACCTGATGACGGCGAATATCGTGCGGATCCACTTCGAACCGGCGGGCGTCAGCAGCCCGCCCACGTTGCTGATGGATCCGCATGCCGCGCGACCGACGCGGAACGGGCAACGGGTGAAGCGCGCGGTTGGCGGCGAAGAGCTGGTATCGAACAGTGCCCGGGTGCATTGGGATCGACACACCGGCGTGCTGCACGTCGATGACGCGCAGCATCACCCGTTGCTTGCGCTGAACCTGCCGGCCTTGCAGCATGGCCAGTTGCAACTGCAACACCATGCCGGTGACGCGCTGTATGGCATCGGCGGCTACAACGCCACCGAGAATGTCGATGCCGGGCTGTTGCGCCAGGGCGTCATGCAGGCCGAGTCCGGCGAGCAGGGCCATGCCGGCGCGCCGCTGGTGTGGAGTACCGCCGGCTATGGTGTGCTGGTGGACACCCTCGGTGGCAAGTTCGCATTGACCGGTGATTCGATCACCGTCTCCGCCACGTCGCGCAAGGACATCGACTGTTACGTCGTGCTGGGCACGCCGGCACGGATCTTCGCCGCGGTGGCGAGACTGAGCGGGCATACACCGCTGTTTCCGAAATGGGCGATGGGATTCACCAACAGTCAGTGGGGCATCGATCAGAAGGAGCTGCTGACGATCGTCAACACCTATCGCGCCAGGCACATCCCGATCGACAACTTCACGCTCGACTTCGACTGGAAGGCCTGGGGTGAGGACAACTACGGCGAGTTCCGCTGGAATTCGCAAAAATTTCCCGACGGGCCCGATGGAAAGCTGGCCGCGCAGCTGCATGCATTGGGCATGCAGATCACCGGCATCATGAAGCCCCGACTGCATTTCGACACGGTCGAGGGTCGTTACGCCACCAGCCACGACTTCTGGGTACCCGGCGAGAAGGCCAGCTTCGACTATTTCTCGCACAAGCTGGTAAAGAACATCGACTTCGACATTCCTGCCGCGCGCCACTGGTTCGGTGGCCTGGCGTTGAAGTACGGCTTCGACGACGGCATCGCCGGCTGGTGGAATGACGAGGCGGACACGACCGGCAGCGATACCGAATTCATGAACATGCAGCGCGCGCTTTACGACGCGCAGCGCGCGGCATCGGACGTACGCGTGTGGTCGATCAACCGCAACTTCTACCTCGGCTCCCAGCGCTATGCCTACGGGCTCTGGTCCGGAGACATCCCGACCGGCTTCGCCAGCATGGCGGGGCAACGCGCACGCATGCTCAGCGCAATCAACGTCGGGGCCATGCAATGGGGCATGGATGGCGGTGGATTCACCGGCCACCCGAGCGACGAGAACTACGCGCGGTGGATCGAGTTCGGTGCTTTCACGCCGATCTTCCGCGTGCACGGGGTGCTCAACGAGAAGCGTCAGCCGTGGGTCTATGGCCCGGTGGCGGAAAAGGCGGCCAGCGCTGCGATCCGCCTGCGCTACGCGCTGATCCCCTACATCTACAGCTACGAGTACCAGCGCCATGTCGATGGCGTCGGTCTGGTGCGGCCGCTGCTGTTCGACTGGCCGCATGATCCCAGGGTGGCCAACGACGTCGACAGCTGGCTGTTCGGCAGGTACCTGCTGGTCTCGCCCGTGGTGCAACAGGGCCAGACCCGCAAGGACATCTACCTGCCTGCCGGGCGATGGTCCGACTGGTTCAGCGGCAAGGTGTACCAGGGTGACGAGGACATCCAGCTGGCGCTTGACAGCAAGGGCTGGGGCGACATCCCGCTGTTCGTGCGCGATGGCGCGATCATCCCGCTGCAGCCGGTGATGGATTACGTCGGGGAGAAGCCGGTGACCGAGCTCGCGGTCGAGGTGTTCCCTTCCGACCGGCGCAGCACGTTCGATTACTACGACGACGACGGCAGCACTTACGCCTATGAACACGGCGCGTATTTCAGACAGACCCTGGCGACACAGAACCACGCGAACTCGGTGCAGTTCGATATCGGCGCCGTCAGCGGCACGTTCAAGCCGGCGTTGCGTTTCTATCTGCTGAAAATCCACGGCCGTCCCGCCAGCAGCGTGATCGTCAATGGCAAGCCACTGGCATCGCGTGACAGCCTCGGTGTGCTGCAACAGGGCGGCAGCGAGGGTTGGGCCAGCGGCCATGATCGTTTTGGCGCCGTCACTTACGTACGGATCGCGGCCGCTGCGGCGAAGACTGTCTTGCTGGCACCGGCGCGCTGACGCACGGATCCGGCTCCAGGCATCGGCTCCGCCATGGCGCGAGCCGATGTTCGATGATCACGCTGGCCAGGAGCCCGATCAGTCGCCCGCGCTGTTTTGTCTATGCCGAATCGGCCCGAATGCCGGGCCGGCATCAACGGGACGCCCGCGCTTGGGCCCTGCGTGCCCCACAGCTCATGCCATGCTGCACGCAGGCCAGGGCTTTCGCCTTGACCTGCACATCGCTCCGCGCGTCAGTAACCGGCGGCCAGGCCCGCGGGACGGCGCCGATCGTTGGCACCCTCCAGCAAACCGGTCTCCGGGTTGACCAGGATCGCCTCATCCGCGCCCCACGACTTGACCGCCTTGAAGTGGTGGCCCATGCCCTCAAGCTTGCGCTGTGCCGCCGCCGTCAGCAAACCGGGCTCGACGAATACCTGATCGGGCAACCACTGCTCGTGCAGGCGCGGCGCATCCACCGCCTGCTGCATGTTCATGCCGAACTCGGCCACGTTGAGGAAGCTCTCCAGCGTGGTGGAGATGATGGTGGAGCCGCCCGGGCTGCCGGTGACCATGAACAGCTTGCCGTCGCGCAGCACGATCGTCGGCGACATCGAGCTCAGCGGACGCTTGCCCGGCTCGATCTGGTTGATCCTGCCTTGCACCAGGCCGAAGGAATTGGGCACACCGGGCTTGGAGGTGAAGTCATCCATCTCGTTGTTGAGGAAGAAGCCGGTATCACCGGCGATCTGACCGACGCCGAACAGGTAGTTGATGGTGTAGGTCACCGCAACGGCGTTGCCATGCTGGTCGACCACCGAGTAGTCCGTGGTGTTGGTGCCTTCGACCGGGCCCAGGCTGCCCTTGATCTCGGACGACGGGGTGGCCTTGTCCGGCTTGATGGTCGCGCGCATCGCGGCCACATGCTGCGGCGACAGCAGTTTGTCTATCGGGTTCTTCACGAAGGCCGGATCACCGAGGTAGGTGTTGCGGTCGGCGAAGGCGCGGCGCTCGGCCTCGATCATGGTGTGCACGCTGTTGACCGAGCCATAACCCCACTGGGCCAGCGGATACGGTTTGAGAATCTGCAGGATCTGGCAGATGGTGGTGCCGCCGGAGCTGGGCGGCGGATCGGAGACGATGGTGTAGCCGTGGTAGTCACAGCTGACCGGCTTGTCCCAGGTCACCGAGTAGTCGGCAAAATCCTTCATCGACAGGATGCCGCCCTGCGCCTGGCTGGCCGCCACCACCTTGCGCGCGATGCTGCCGCGATAGAAGGCGCGGGCGCCGCCCTTCTCGATCAGTTCCAGCGTGTGTGCCAGCTGCGGCTGGCGCAGGCGATCACCCACCACGTAAGGTTTGCCATGGTTGAGGAAGGTCGCCGCCACATTCGGGTACTTGGCGAAATCCTTGACCCGCTCGTTGAGGATGTTGATGTCACCCTGCTGCAGCACGAAACCGTCGCGGGCCAGTTTGATCGCCGGTGCGATGACCTGCTGCAGTGGCATGCTGCCGTACTTCTTCAGCGCGGCATCCATGCCCATCACGGTGCCGGGCACGCCGACCCCGAGATAGCTGCCGGTGCTCTTGCCCGGAATCACGTTGCCGCTGGCATCCTGATACATGGTGGGAGTGGCTTTCAGAGGCGCCTTTTCGCGGAAGTCCAGGAACAGGTTCCTGCCATTGGCCAGGTGCACCACCATGAAGCCGCCACCGCCGATATTGCCGCAGCACGGATGCACCACGGCCAGCGCGTACCCCACGGCCACCGCGGCATCCACCGCATTGCCACCCTGCTTGAGGATGTCCACCCCGACCTGGCTGGCCAGGTGCTGCGCGGAAACCACCATGGCGTGCTTCGCGGTAACCGGCATCGCCTTGGCCAGCGCGGCCATCGTGGTGGGGGCGGCGGTGGCGTCGAGCGCCTGCCGGGGAATTTTGTGCCGGGCCGACGAAGACTGGGCTGCCCACGTCGCTGGCGTCGCGGCGAGGATGGCGATCGCCACCCATGCTGGGAATGCGTTGCGCATGCTGGTCACTCTGCAAATGCGGGTGATGGAAAGGCGGGTCGGAACGCGAAGTTCGCTGCCGAGGTGGCAATTGTGCCGGAGTAGCACGCGTCACTGAAGGCGAACGGCAATAATCCGGTGTGCGGCAGGACACCGTGGCACTGCCTGGAGCTGCTGCTCTTCTCCACATTGACGCGGTAGCAACTTGCCCAGCGCACATCCACATCGGTGCCAGGTTCCACCGCACACCCTTTCCCATTTCTGCAAGAATACGCCCTGCTCTGGCCGGGACTCCTGGCGCTGCACGACGACTGCCGCGAGGATTTCGACGCAGCGCATCAGGTCACCGTCTGACACGTTGCCATCTGAACCGTGACGTTATTCATCAAGCGCCATCAAACCAGACCAAGGATCCGCACCCATGCGTCAGCCGTTGAACCTGTCAGGCCCTTCCCTGCGCCTGATCATTCCCGCCATCGTGCTTGTGGTGCTGCTGTCCGGCTCGTTCTTCGTGGTGCCGCCGAACCAGATGGCGGCGATTCGCTGGATGGGTGGTACTGTCACGACCGCGCAGCCGCTGGGCACCGGCGTTCACTTCAAGGTGCCGCTGTTGGAGCAGGTCGACTATCTGCAGACCTCGCAGTCGACTTATCAGTTGCCCGAGCTGTCGGTGTACACCAACGACAACCAGGCCGTGGCCATTTCCATTTCGGTGATTTACCAGGTGCCCGCCTCCGCCGTGCTGCACTTGCTGTATGACGTCGGCCGTGCGGGCAACACCGATATTGACGCCACCATCGTGCCGGTCGTGCGCGATCGCGCGCTGGCGGTTTTCGCCAAATACAACACCTTGAACATCTCGGACTCGCGGGCGCAGATCACCGAGCAGATGAAAAAGGAAATCGCCGAGGCGCTCGGGCGCCTGTTCGGCATCAACGTGGTCGATGTGCAGCTCACGTCGATCAAGTATTCACCGGTGTTTTCCGAGTCGGTGGAGAACGCGGTCAAGGCCAAGGCGCAGGCGGTGCAGGCGGAAAACACCGTGCTGCAACGCAAATACGAAGGCCAGCAGAAGACCGTTACCGCGCAGGCCGAGGCGCAGGCCAAGATCGAGCAGGCCAAGGGCATCGCCGAGTCCAACGTGCTGGAGGCGACCGCCCAGGCCAAGGCCATCCAGATGGTCGGCCAGGCCCTGCAGGCCAATCCGCAGTACACCCGCTTCTACGCCACCCAGCACTGGAACGGCATCCTGCCGCAATACGTCGGTGGCAGCGGCGCCGTACCGTTCGTGGACATCGGCGGCAAGGGTGCCAGGCAATAACCCGGGCTGCCGTCGCCGGACTCGCCGCGCCTTGCCTGACGGGCGCGGCCTTGGCGAAGTGAGGACGCAAGGCTCGATGCCACCGGCAATTCCGCAGGCGTCGGAGGCGCCGCTGTGCTGACTCGGCGCCGCGCCGTGTCATTCAGCCCTCCGTCGCCGCCGTCCGCTTCACCGCCATCGGCTGGCGTTGTGCATGTTCCCGGCACAACTGCTCGACCAGGGCACGATGATCCGGCAAGTCGTTCAGTGCATGGCCGGCCACCTGCCGGATCATCGAAAATTCGCGGCGTGCGGAGTCCATCTGCGGATAGGCGCTGCGCATGGGTTGCAGATCGGTCTTGAACTCCATGCCGTAGAGCACGTACTGCCAACTGGCCGGCATGAACATTTCCAGGTCGGTGACGAAGTCCAGCCGATGTGGCGGCCTGTGCCGCCACAGCGCCAGCCGTTCCTGCAGGGTTGCGGGAATGCTCGCCGGATCCGTATTGTCGACCCAGAAAGCCGAGTCGCGCCGCTGTGACAGGCAGTAGTGCATCTTGATGAAGTCGATGATGCGCTCGTAGCGCGCCACCATCATTTCATTGAACTTCCGGGCCGTGCCTTCCATCTCGTCGTGATCGCCAGGCATGAGGTGGGTGAGCATATAGGCGGCCAGTTCGATCAACGCGATGCCGGTCGATTCCAGCGGTTCGACGAAACCGCCGGCCAGTCCGATCGCGACGCAGTTCTTGCGCCAGTGCTCCGGTCGGTAGCCCGTCTCGAACTTCAGCTGGAGGGCCTGCAATCCGTTGGCGGCCGGACCGACATAGCGCCGCACCACCTCTTCCGCCCGCGCCTCGTCGCTGTGCCTGGACGAGTACACGTAACCGATGCCCCGCCGCTGCTGAAGTCCGATATCCCAGATCCAGCCGGCTTCCTGCGCGGTGGATCGGGTGAATGGCAGGATCGGCGAGTCCGCCTGAGGATAGGGCACCTGCAGGGCAACGGCGCGGTCGGCGAACAACACATCGCGCCGGCTGCGGAACGGCGACTGCATGGCGTTGCCGATCAGGCTGCCGCGCAGGCCGGTGCAGTCCACGTAGAGGTCGGCCGACAGCGCGCCAAGCTCGGTGGTGACGATACGCTCGATCGCACCGTGCTCGTCCAGTTCGGCGCGCTCGACCGTGGCCAGGTGGCGTTTCACGCCGAGGCTCTGACCATGTTCGGCCAGGGTTGCCGCGAAGCAGGCGGCATCGAAGTGATAGGCATGATTCAGCGGCCCCTGGTAATCGGGATCGGTGGCACGCTTGGGTGCCCGCCCGTGATCGATGACGTGCGTCTGCATCGTTACCGCCTCGGCAAACGAGACGCCCTCGGGGGCGCCGCCGAGCAGCCAGTAAGGCAGCAATTCGGGGCTGCCGCCGCGCTGACTGGGCGTGCTGAACGGGTGGAAGAAGCGATCCGCTCCCGGCGCCCCCGGCGGCCGCACCCAGTTGACGTACTGGATGCCCTGTTTGTAGGTCGCGGTTGCGCCGACCAGGAATCGCCGTTCGTCCAGGCCGATGGCCGCCAGGGTGCCACGGATCGATGGAAAGGTGGCTTCGCCGACACCGAGCAGGCCGATGTTGGCCGACTCGACCAGTTCAACCTGGATGCTTTCCGCGGCGGCGCTGTTCAAGGTTCTGGCCAGATAGCATGCCGTCAGCCAGCCGGCGGTGCCACCGCCCACGATCAGAATCTTCTTTATGCGTGACATCTCGCCCTCTCATGGCTTGTTGCTCCGCAGCAAGCTTATCGCGGAAATTCGCAGTAGGATCGGCCAATGACAGCGCTGTCATGAAAGTATGACAGCGCTATCATCGACAGACTAATGCATGATCACGACGAATTGGGGAGAGGGTGAAAATGAAACTACGTTACTCCGCACTGTACATGGCCATGACTGCCGTACTGGCCTCGGGCGCTGTTCACGCAACGGGGCAAGATGCAGATTCGGCGCCGAAGAATGCCCACGCTGGCGACAAGGTCAAGACCCTGGCGACCATCCAGGTCACCGCAACCAAGCGCGAGACGCCGCTGCAGAAAACCGGCATCGCGATTACCGCGATCGGCGGCGACACGCTCGACAAGGAACGCGTCATGACCGTGCAGGACATCACCAAACTGGTGCCTGGCCTGCAGGGCACGTCCGAAGGTGATCATGGCGTCGTCACCCTCACCTTGCGCGGCATCGGCAACGACAGTGCCAAGACCGAGTATGCCGACCCCGAAGTTGCCACCTTCGTCGACGGCGTGTACGCCCCCCGCGCCGAAGCAGCCTCCAGCCTGCTGCTTGACATGGATAGCGTGGAAGTACTGCGTGGCCCGCAGGGCACGCTGTGGGGTCGAAATTCCACCGCGGGTGCGATCAGCTTCACCACCATGAAGCCGGACATCAATGGCGGTTTCAACGGCAGTGGCACGATCGAGGCCGGCAACTACAACCAGAGTGGCGTGCGAGCAGCAGTGAACCTGCCAATCAGCAGCACTTTCGCCATGCGAGTTGCCGCCGCGCACGAGCAGCACGATGGCTACGTCAACTATCAGAATCCGATAGGCCAGATTCCGTCGGTGGCGCAGCAGCAGGCGAACTATCTCGCCTCCGGCGGCACCCTGGCGACCTTCCAGCCGATCGATACGAACCTGTTCGTGCAGCGGGGCAAGAAATACGACGCGCAGGATCAGACCGCCTACCGCGTGAGTGCGCGCTGGAAGCCCAGCGACAACTTCCTCTGGGATCTGTCGTACGAGGATTTCCAGGATCGCGGCACGCCCAGCATGAACCTGATGCAGCACCCGCGCCCGGGCCAGGACTTCTGGTCGGCTTTGATCGACACCGCGCCCTACCTGGATCGCAACTCCAGGTCGGTGCGCAGCCGCATGGACTGGACCATCAACGACGACATGGAGTTGACCTACACCGCCGGCTACAACCGCTACTCGGGCAAAAGCGACTTCGACCAGGATGGCGGCGTGAATGTGCCGACCAGCTTCACCACCGGCGGCTCGCACCAGGAAGACCGCACCAACTTCTCCAACTACGTCAGCTCCAGCCACGAGTTCGATCTGAAATCCACCGGCCAGAAGACCGTAGACTGGATTCTCGGCGCCTACTACGAGCATGAAAACAACAACATCCGCTTCGATATCCCGATCATGAACGGCACCCAGCAGGGCACGGTGGGTTGGCAGGGTTCGTTCATCCAGCCGGAGGAGCTGGTGACCTCGACCGCTGCGTTCGGTCAGGCAACCTGGCACATGAGTGACAGCTGGCGCCTTACCGGTGGCGCACGCTGGTCGCACGACAAGCGCCAGAACAGGGGCGGCATCAACTGGGGCTGGGGCTACGATCCGACCTACCCGCAGGTACCGATTTCCCCCGGCGAGCAGCCAGGCGACGCTGGTTTCACCATCAGCCAGCGCAACGATGCGACGTACAGCAAGAGCAAGCCGACCTGGCTGATCCGGCTGGATCACGACCTCGGCGCGGATGGCCTGATGTATGCCAGCGTCTCCACCGGCTACAAGTCAGGCGGCACCCAGGACGGAGGCGCGCTGTACAAGCCGGAGACGCTGACCAACTACGAAGTCGGCGCGAAATTCTCGTTTCTGGACGGTCATCTGACCTGGAACAGCGCGGCCTACTACGAGGTCTTCAAGAACTACCAGCTGTCGGCACCGATCACCTATTCGAACGGGAACCACGGCCTCGGCTTCGTCAACGTGGGTGGCGAGACCAAGGTCGCAGGCTTTGAATCGGAGTTCGCCTACCAGCAGGCCAACGATCGCGCCAACCTGATCCTGTCGGTGATCCCCAAGAAGAAGCTCGGCACCGAGAAGTACGCCGGCAGCAACGACTACTACATCGCCACACCCTGCCCGGCCGGCGCTCCGCTGGGTGTCAGCAACTGCGCGGATATCTCGGGCAACGACCTGCCGCATGCACCGAACCTGTCGCTCACCGCGATCTACGAACATGACTTCGTGCTGGGCAATGGCGGCCGCCTGACCCCGCGCCTGAGCGCCCAGTACCAGAGCGCGCAGTGGTTGAGCTGGTTCAACTTCGGTGCCGGCGACCAGCAGAAGGCCTATGCCCGCGGCGACCTGTCGTTGCGCTACACCGAGCCAAACGACAAGTGGTACGTGAACGCCTACGTGCAGAACGTGACCAACGACAAGATCAAGAGCAGTGCCGCGGGCAGTACCTTGCTGGCCAATGGCAGCGTGGTATTCACCTCCCAGTACCTGCCGCCACGCACCTACGGCGTGCAGTTCGGATTCTGGTTCTAGCCTTCCGTGCAAGTTCCTCCCGGCGATTGATTGACCCCTCCTGTCGCCACTGGATGCCCCGTACTGGGGCATCCTTTTTTGTGCCGTCGGACCTGAAGCGGGCAGCGTGATGCGACACGCGCCCAAGGCAGGGCGCGGCAGCTTGCGGCCAGCGTCATTCGCCACAGGCAAGCCATGGCCTGAGTCTTCAGGGTATACGGAGCTCTTCGGATCATGACCGGAACTGGCAGACACCGCCTGCGATGCTCTGCGCACGAGAAATCCCTGCGCCAGCAAGTGCTGCCACAGCAACAGGTGGACATCGAGTCATCGGCACGCGGCCCCGGACGGGGCCGAACTGCGCGGAATCGGAAATCAGCTAATGCTGCTGGCAGTCCACGGTCGTGTCCGCCACCGTGCCCAGCGCCACATCGGCAAGGGCGATTTGCTCACCAGCGGCGCTGCTCCAGCGAAAGGGGGTGTCCAGTTTGCTCATGTCGGCGCCCGCTGCGCGAAAGCATTTCAATGGAATGCCCAGGCGCAGCCACTTGCCGCGTGGCAGCGTGGCGAGCGCCTTGCCGATTGGCACGCTGGCACGACAGCCGCTACCGCAGGACACCCCAAGCGTGGTGCCCTTGGGTGACAGCGCCGTGACGCGCATGGTGGTTACCAGCAGCACGTCGCCGTTGGTCTGGCGATCCAGATCCACCGGAGCAGCCGCAGTCAGCGCAACGCTTGCTTCGCCTGCACTGAACCAGCGCAAGCTGCGGGCGTCCTCCTGCGCCTTGTAGTCGAGGGCGCTCACCGTCAGGCTGCCGTCCGCCGTGGACACCGGCGTGGCGGTCACGTGCGTCGACTTGCCGTTGGCTGCCGTGATGTCGAGGGTGAAATCCGGTGCCGGTTTGCCGTGAGAAAAGTAGACGCCGGCGCGAGTCGCTTCCAGCTTCATGCCCGCCACTTCGGGCAACCGACCGACCTTGGCCGGGTGTGCGTAGCTCAGCCCATAGCCATAAGGAAATTGCGGGTGGTAGTCAGGCTGACCGACGTTGAGTCTGGTCTGCACCGCGGTGCGCGGCCACGAAAAGCTCAGCTTGCCGTGGAAGTCGTGCGCAATCTGGCCGTCGCGCGTACGCAGCAGGACGTCGGCGATACCTTCGCCTTCGCTGCCTGGCAACCAGGCCACCACGAAAGCATTGGCGGCATTGATCTCCCGATTCACCCACAACGGGCGCCCGGTAATGAACACCGCCACGACCGGCACACCCTGTTTGCGCAGGCGGCGCAGCAGGTCGAGGTCATGATCGTCGCCCGGCCGATAAGCCAGATTGGGCAGGTCGCCCTGAAACTCCGCGTAGGGATTTTCACCGAATACCACGATGGCCGCATCGGGCTTTTGCTTGTAGCTGCCATCCACCGACAGCACGGGGGTGCCGCCGGCCGCCTTCACCTGCGCCTCGATACCAGCCCAGATCGAAGTGGCGCCGGGGAAGTTCGCGTTGGTCAGCCCGGTACCCTGCCAGGTCAGCGTCCATCCGCCATTCTGCTTGGAGATGTTGTCGGCGCCATCGCCAGCGACCAGGATCCGCTTGCGCGGATCGAGCGGCAGCAGGCCATTCTGGTTTTTCAGCAGCACCAGCGACTCTCGCACCGCGCGCCGTGCCAACGCGCGATGCGCCGGATTGCCGATCACGGACGCAGAGTCGACCGCCAGCGGGTTGGCGCTCGGCAACCCCGGCTTGAACATGCCCAGACGCATCTTCACGCGCAAGATCCGGGTCACTGCATCGTTGACGCGGCTCATCGGGATCACCCCCGACTTCACCTCGGCCAGGGTATGCACGTACAGCCCCTTCCATGAATCCGGCGCCTCCAGCATGTCCAGGCCGGCGTTGTATGCCGCGGCGCAGTCCTCGTTGGTGCAGCCTGGCACCTGGCCGTGCGCGTTCCAGTCACCCAGCACCATTCCGTCAAAGCCCATGCGGTCCTTCAACACATCCGTGATCAGGCCCTTGTTGCCGGCCATCTTGACTCCGTTCCAACTGGAGAACGACACCATCACCACCTGCACACCTGCCTTGATCGCCGGTGGGTAGCCCGCCGCGTGCACGTCGCGCAACACGGTCTCGCTGACTTCGGTGTCGCCCTGATCCCGGCCATCACGGGTGCCGCCATCACCGACGAAGTGCTTGGCGGTGGCAATCACATGACGGGCATCGAGGAACTGCGGCGTGTTTACCCTGCCCTCCAGGCCCGCGACGATCTGGCTGGCATATTCCGCCACCAGCTTCGGGTTCTCCGAGTAGCCCTCGTAGGAACGACCCCAGCGTCTGTCCTGCGGCACGGTGAGCGTGGGCGCGAACGTCCAGTTGATGCCGCTGGCTCGCAACTCCTGTGCCGTGACGGCACCGATTTCCCTGATCAGCTGCGGATCGCGGGTGGCGCCCAGACCCACGTTTTGCGGGAACAGCGTGCTGCCGACCAAGTTGTTGTGGCCATGCACGGCATCGATACCGAACAGCACCGGGATGACCGGTGTGCCCGGAGGCCGGTCGATCGAGGCGCGATAGAAAGCGTCGGACAGCTTTTTCCACTGCGCGGCGGTGCCGTACTGGCCACCATCCGGCCCGGAATTGCCACCGGCCAGGATCGAGCCCAACTGGTACTTGTGCACATCCGCGGGAGTCACATACTTGATGTCGGCCTGGATCATCTGGCCCACCTTCTGCTCCACCGACATGCGCCCCAGCAACGCCTTCACCCTGGCCTCCAGCGCGGGATCGTGCGCCAGGGGCGAGCTCAGCCTGGGCCACAGTTGCGGATGCACGGTGGCAGCGCTGTTGTCCGCCGTTGGCATCGCCGAAGCCGTCGGAACGCTCAGCGCAACAGCCACCGAGAGGATCAGAGAGAGTTGCTTCAGACCCCGGGTCTGGGCAGTGGACAGTGGCACGTGATCACTCCAGGCTGATGCGCAGGCAATGCGCGGAAGTCGCAGAGTGACACAAATGACAGCGCTGTCAATTTGCAAAGCAACATTGACCGGCAAGGTGCACGGGACACCGCCGTGCCCTCAGGGAATGGCGGCAGTGGATTCGCGGATCTGCAGCGAAAACGGCATCTGCACCAGCTGCCCCTGGCCACGGCCACGCAGCACTTCCAGCAATTGCAGGGCGGCGATCTTGCCCATTTCGCGACTGGGCTGGCGGATGGTGGTGAGTGCCGGCCACAGCTGGCTGGCCAGCGGAATATCGTCGAAGCCGCACACCGAAAGATCCTGCGGCACCTTCAGCCCGCTCTGGTTTGCCGCCCACATCACGCCGCTGGCCATGTCGTCATTGGCAGCGAACACGGCGGTTGGTCGTTGCTTCAACGCGAAAAGCTGCCGCGCCGCAGCAACGCCGGAGGCAAAGGTGAAGGCACCCTCCACCACCAGGGCCGGATCTTCGGGCAGGCCCGCAGCAGCCATCGCCTCGCGATAACCGGCAAGGCGCCAACGGCTGGCGCCGTGATCGGCAATACCCGACACATGCGCGATCCGCCGATGCCCCAGTGACAGCAGATGCTCGACCATCGTGCGTGCGGCCAACTGCTCGTCCATGGCGACGCCGATGTTGTCGGTGCGTGACATCGGCGACACACTGGCGAACGGCACATGACGTTCGCGCAGACGTTGCAGCAACGGCGCGTAGTCGGTGATCGGCGGAGTCAGCACGATGCCGTCCGGGTGGTGATCGGAAATCACGGCGTCGAGTCGCCGGACGAAGTCGTCGCCACGCATGCGCAACGGGCGCACCATCATGCTGTAACGATGCAAGTCACAAGCCTCGAGCACACCGTCCTGGATCTCGGCAAGGTAGGTCGACGCGGGGTTGTCGTTGTTGTCGTACAGCATCGCGACCAGGAACGAGCGGTTGCCGGCCAGGCTGCGCGCCGAGGACAACGGACGATAGTCCATCGCTTCCATCGCGGCACGCACGCGCTTGCGCGTGTCGTCGCTTACGTTGGCCTCGTCGTTGAGCACGCGGGACACGGTCTTGGGCGATACGCTCGCCGCGCGCGCCACATCTTCGAGGCGTACCCGCATGGTTTCTCCGACTGTCGCCAGCTATTCGATCCACTATGCCGTCATCAGCGCCAGCAACACAAGAACCGTGACACGGCAAAGGCCATCGTTGCATGGAGCACTGCCCATGATCGGCCATGAATACGTATGCAATCGCTGGTTGCTGCAGTGCGACGCTCCCTACCATGCAAGGCTGCTGACTGCACTCGCCGCAGATTCATGCTGCGGATGCAGCATGCGGCGAGGATGCCACCGTGACATAACTGCCGCCGGAGAATCCATCGAGTGACCCGCATGCCCGACATCACCCTCCCCTTGCCCCAGCCATGCTGAGCCTGCTGCTGGCCGCCACCCTGGCGAGCGCCCCCACGGCTGCGCCACCCTGGCAAGACGGGCTCGACTGGCACGGGGTGCATGTGAGCATGCAGCGCGATTCAAAGGATGCCTACACTCTGGCCTGGCCCTTCGGCCAGCGGGTAATACCTGCGCCGCCCTTGCGGGTGGACAGCGCCAGCGTGCTCTTCAATGGGCTCTACGCCATGGCGCAGGACGACCTGCGGCTCGACTCGGTCACGGCGATCCGCGATGGCGCGTTCGATCACGGCCAGCCGATTCCCTGCCACTGCTTCGAGACCGGTCTGAAGTGGCCCTATGTGTGGACGCGCGACCTGTCCTATTCGATCGACCTCGGGTTGTGGCGGTTCGACTCGACACGGGCGCGCAACGGCCTGCAGTTCAAGCTGTCCGGCGTGCGCGTGCCCACCGCGCCGCGGGGCCTGTACGTGATGCAGGACACCGGCTCGGGCGGCAGCTGGCCGATCAGTACCGACCGCGTGGTGTGGTTTCTCGGCGCGCAGCACCTGCTCAATGACCAGGCGTTCGCCGACAAGGTGTGGCCGGCGTTGCAAGACACCCTGGCGCAGGATCGAAAGTACGCGTTCGACGCGGCGTTCGGCCTGTATCGTGGCGAGACCTCCTTCATGGACTGGCGCGAACAGAGCTACCCGGCATGGACGGCGAACAATGTCACCTTCATCGCCCAGTCGTACGCGCTGTCCACCAACGTGCTGCATTACCAGGCGCTGCAGCTGGCGTCCTCGCTGGCCGACGCACACCACGAAATGCAGGCCGCTGGCGCCTACCGCGCCGAGGCAGCCGCGCTGAAGCAGGCAATCAACCGGCACTTCTGGCGCGCCGACCGCGGCATGTACATGAGCTACCTCGGCGGTGACGGCACGCCGGTCGACACCTATGACCTGCTCGGCATCTCGCTGGCAGTGACCAGCGGCGTCGCCGAGGGCGAGCGCGCGCGGCAGACACTGGCCAACTATCCGAGCTGGCCCGCCGGCAGCCCGATCATGTGGCCCGAACGCGCCGACCAGCCGATCTATCACAATCGTGCGATCTGGCCGTTCGTCAGCGCCTACGCGCTGCGTGCCGCACGCACGGTGAATGACCCGGCGCGTATCGCCCACGAGATCGAGTCGGTGATGCGCGGCGCCGCGTTGTACGGCTCCAATCTGGAGAACTACGAGCTGCTGACCCAGGGTCAGCATGTCGACGAAGGCAAGCTCAGCGGCCCGGTGGTGAATTCGCCGCGCCAGCTGTGGTCGGTGGCAGCCTATCTGGACGTGGTGACCGAAGGCGTGTTCGGCCTCACCGAAGACGGCAAGGTCGAGCCGAAGCTGCCCACGGCGCTGCTGCCGATGCTGTTTGGCCCGCGCTCGTCCATCACGCTGAACCTGCCCGATCGTCGCATCACGCTGGAACTGCCGAAGCAGCGCACGGGCAACCTGCTGGTCGCCGATCACATCCGCACCCGGGGCAGCACCACCACGGTAATGCTGAAGGCGGTGCAAGTGAACGCCGCACCACTGCGCACCGGCGCGCCCCTGTATGCACCCGCGGCGCCGGCCGCGCCGACGCTCACCGCCGCAGGTGACCGCTGGCAGGTCAGCGGCGAGGGCAAGTTGCAGCTTTACGTCAACGGTCGACGCGCCGGCACGATCGATGGCCATGGCACGCTGCCGCGCAGCGGCGAGCTGACCTGTGTCAGCGCCACTCGCGTCGATGCCCATGGGCTTCAGTCACTGCCCAGTCCGGCCACTTGCGCAGGCGATGTCGCCAGGGTCGCCGGCAACTGGCCGCGTCAATGGATCGCGCCCGCCAGCGGCCACTATCGCGTCTCGGTGGATTACCGCAACGAGCATGGCCCGATCAGTACCGGCGTGACCGCCGCGGTCAAGATGCTGGTCATCCATTGCGATGGTCTCCCCGTGCAAAACGTGCCGCTGGTGATGCCGCATAGCGTCGGCACCCAGCGTTCCACCTATGGGGAGTTCAGCGCGCCGGCGCACGCCTCGTGCCGGTTCGCGCTGGAGGACGGCTTCAACATGAGCTACCTGCAACACTTCGCGCATTACACCGGCGGCGCCGGCGGCATCGACGGTCCATTGAACGATGCCAGCATCGACGATCTGCTGATCGCGCCGCTGGCCGGGGAAACCACCACACCATGACCAGAAAACCCGAGCTGTCGTTCTGGCAGATATGGAACATGTGCTTCGGCTTTCTGGGCATCCAGTTCGGCTTCGCGTTGCAGAACGCCAACGTCAGCCGGATCTTCCAGACGCTGGGCGCCAACGTCAACGACATCCCGATCCTGTGGGTGGCCGCGCCACTCACCGGACTGATCGTGCAACCGATCATCGGCCACTACTCGGATCGCACATGGAACCGCTTCGGTCGACGCCGGCCATACTTCCTGATCGGCGCGCTGCTGGCGACCCTGGCCTTGCTGGCAATGCCCAATTCGCCCGCGCTGTGGGTCGCTGCAGGCGTGCTGTGGATCATGGATGCCTCGTTCAACATCTCGATGGAACCGTTCCGCGCCTTCGTCGGCGACCAATTGCCGGTGCAGCAGCGTCCGCTGGGCTTCTCGATGCAAAGCGTTTTCATTGGCGTCGGCGCGGTGGTCGCCTCGCTGATGCCGTGGCTGCTGACCAAGGTCGGCGTCAGCAATATCGCTCCAGATGGCAGGATTCCGGACACGGTGAAGTACGCGTTCTACGCCGGCGCTGCGGTGCTGCTGGGTACCGTGCTGTGGACCGTGCTGTCCACCCGCGAATACCCGCCCGAGCAGTTGCGCGAATTCGACGACCCCGTCGAACAGCCTGCAGTGGATGCTTCACGGGCCTGGATGCCCGGCCTGCTGCTGCTGCTTGCGGGCACGCTGGTGTTGCTGGCCATCGAACATTTCGCGCTGGAAAAGGAACTGTACGTGCTGGTCGGCGGCCTGGTCGTCTTTGGCTCACTGTTCGTCTGGTTGTCGATGACCCACAGCCGCGGCATGTTGCGCGAGGTGATGGGCGACCTGTACAGCATGCCCGACGCGATGCGCCGGCTGGCCGTGGTGCAGTTCTTTTCGTGGTTCGCGCTGTTCGCGATGTGGATCTACACCACCCCGGCGGTGACCGCGGTGCAATTCGGCAGCGCCGATCCGCATTCGGTTGCCTACAACACCGGAGCGAACTGGGTCGGCGTGCTGATGGGCGCCTACAACGGCTTCGCCGCGCTGGCGGCGATCGCGATACCGCTGCTGGTGCACCGCATCGGCCTGCGCTGGAGTCACCTGGTCAACCTGTGGCTGGGCGGGGCGGGACTGCTGTCGTTCCTGTTCATCCGCAACCCGGACTACCTGCTGGTGTCGATGGTCGGCGTGGGCTTTGCCTGGGCTTCGATCCTGTCGCTGCCGTACGCGATGTTGTCAGACAACCTGCCGGCACAGAAGATGGGCGTGTACATGGGCATCTTCAATTTCTTCATCGTCATCCCGCAACTTATGGCCGCCAGCCTGTTGGGTCTGTTGCTGCGACTGTGCTTCCACGACCAGCCGATCTATGCGCTGGCACTGGGCGGCGCCAGTTTGCTGATGGCCGGCCTGTTTACCCTGCGCGTGCGCGAGCCCCGCGGTGAAGCGCCAGCCACACCTGCCGTTGCCGGAGGCCGCTGACGATGTTGCGCCCGAACCCCCTAGCCCTCACTCTCGCCCTGCTGGTCGCGCCTGTCGCCAGCACCATCGCCAACGCCGCGCGCTCGCCCGAGTTCGTCGGCACCGACGCGCCGATGGCCTCCAACGCGATCTACTTCGTGATGACCGACCGCTTCGTCAACGGCGACACGTCGAACGACCATCGCCATCAGGGCGGCGCGCACCCCACCTGGAACATCCCGGTACCGGGTGCGCCGAAGGGTGAGAGCGCGAACATCGGCTACCTCGGTGGCGACTTCAAGGGCGTGCTGGACAACGCCGGCTACATCAAGGGCATGGGTTTCGGCGCGGTCTGGATCACCCCGATCGTCGACAACCCCGACCAGGCCTTCACCGGTGGCGACCCGGTGCACTGGGGCTCCAAGTTCACCGACCGCGGCAAGACCGGCTACCACGGCTACTGGGGCGTCAACTTCTACAAGGTCGACGAGCACCTGCCCAGCAAGGGCCTGGACTACCGCCAGTTCACCGCCGGGATGCACGCCGACGGGCTCAAGGTGGTGCAGGACATCGTGCTCAACCATGGCTCGCCCGCCTTCACCATGCCGGTGCGCCAGCCGCAGTTCGGGCAGATCTTCGACAAGAACGGCAAGCTGATCGCCGACGAGCAGAACCTGCCGCCGTACCAGCTCGACCCCGTGCGCAACCCGCTGCACCGCTTCTATCACGCCTATGACGATCTGGTGCAGCTGTCCAACAACGACGACCAGAGTCCCATGGTGCTGAACTACATGGTCGGCGCCTACGAGCAGTGGATCGACGAAGGCAGCGACGCCTTCCGCATCGATACCATCAGCCACATGTCCACCACCTTCTGGAAGCAGTTCAGCGCGCGCATCCGGGCGAAGCATCCGGGTTTCTTCATGGTCGGCGAGGCGTTTGACTACAGCCCCGACAACATCGGCAAGTTCACCTGGCCGCAGAACGGCGGCATCAGCGTGCTCGACTTCCCGCTGCGCGGACGCATCGCCGACGTGTTCGAGCACCCGCACAGCGACTACGCACAGATCCTCGACCGTCTCTACCTCACCAACGGCCCGTACCAGAACCCGTACGAGCTGGTCACCTTCTACGACAATCACGACATGGCGCGCCTGAACGCCAGTGACAACGGCTTCATCGATGCGGACAACTTCCTGTTCACCGCGCGCGGCATCCCGGCGATCTACAACGGCTCCGAAATCGGCTTCGAGCGCGGCAAGGCCGAGCACGAGGGCAACCGCAACTACTTCGGCCAGCAACGCATCGACAACGCCCCGAAGAGCCCGATCTACCAGCACCTCAAGCGCATCGCCACGCTGCGCGAGCGCACCCCCGCGCTGCAGCGCGGCCTGATGTTGCCGATCCGCTTTGCCGGCCAGCAGGCGTCGTTCTATCGGGTGTACCAGAAGGGCGACATCCACCAGATCGCGCTGGTACTGCTGAACAAGGGCGACCAGCCAGCCGCATTCAACGTCAGCGACAAACTGCAGGCCGGCACATGGAAGCCGGCGCTCGACGGCACGGCGGTCGACGTGCCGGCCAATGGCAGCCTCAAGGCGACCGTGGCCGCACACGATGTGCAGGTTTACCTGCTGAATGCCCAAGCCAGTCGCCCTGACCTCGTTGCCGAGCTGACCCGGCTGATGCAGGAGCGCGGACACCCGCCACACTGACAGGCCGGTCCATGCCGGCGAGGGGATCGAGATGAGCCTGAAAGTCATCGGCGCCGGCTACGGGCGCACCGGCACGTTGTCGACATGGACGGCGCTGCGCGAGCTCGGCTTTCCCTGTTACCACATGATCGAGGTACTGGAGAACAAGGCCAACAAGTCGCATCTCGATTTCTGGCGCACGGTCGCCAACTCCCCGCCGGGCGCCCCGCACGACTGGGACCAGGTGTTCTCCAGCTACACCGCCGCCGTGGACAATCCCGCCTGCTGTGTCTGGCGTGAACTGATGGATGCCTATCCTGACGCCAAGGTGCTGCTGACCGTGCATCCACGCGGTGCCGAAGCCTGGTACGAAAGCACCATCGACACCATCTACTTCACCGAAACGATGTGGCAGTTCAAGGTGCTGGAATGGACCACGCCGTTCGGGCGCAAGTTCGGCGACATGTCGCGCAAGCTGATCTGGCAACGCTCACACCAGGGCTGCATGGACGACCGCGACGCGGCGATCGCGCTGTATCGGCAGCACATCGAGGAGGTACAAGCCAGCGTGCCGCCCGAGCGCCTGCTGGTTTTCTCGGTGGAACAGGGCTGGCCACCCTTGTGCGAGTTCCTCGATGTAGCCGTGCCGGCAACAACCTTCCCCAACGTCAACGACCGCGCCGCCATCAGGCAGACCCTGCGCCAGCTGACCCGTGGTGCCTATGTGATCGTGGGCGTGGCCGCGGCCGCGTTGAGTGGGCTGGGCTATCTGGCGTATCAGCTGCTGTCGTAGTCATCCTCAAGAGCAGCCGCGAGAGACACTGGACGACATGCGCGGGAATCTGCTCACTCGTCCGCTCCACGACTATGCGGTGCACGGGTCCGGGCGCATGGCCCGTCTCCGGAGAGCAGCGGACAACTGGTCGGATTCTGCGGGCTCAAATACCTGGATGACCTGCAGCAGGTCGACATCGGCTACCGCCTCCTGCCCGACTGCCGGGGCAAGGGTTACGCTACCGAAAGCTCCCGGGCGGTCATCGCCGAAGGGGTTTGCGGCATGGGCTGAGCCGGCTGATCGGCCTGGTACTTCCGGCCAATCTCGCCTCGGCACGGGTGCTCGGCAAGTTTGGCCTGGGCTTGGAACGAAAGGTGCGGCTGCACGACTTCGCGGAGGAGCTCGATTTGCATTACATCGTGGTGTCAGCTGCCCGAAGCAGCTGAGGCAGGCAGGACCTGTGCGTCAGCGCAGGCTCGAACGCCGCACCATCAGCTTCACCGGCAGCACTTCACTCTCCACCGCCTCGCCGCGAATCAGGCTCAGCAAGCTGTCGACCAGCACCTCGCCCGCCTGACGGGTGTCCTGCAGCACGGTGGTCAACGGCGGGTTGACGAAGCTGGCGATGGCGATGTCGTCGAAGCCGGCCAGGGCCACATCCTGCGGCACGCGCAGACCGTGGTCGCTGAGGGCACGCATCGCGCCGATCGCGATCAGGTCGCTGGCGGCGAACACGGCGTCGAAACCCACCTCGCGCAGGATCAGCGTGCGCATTGCCTCGTAGCCGGAATGCTCGGTGCTTTCGGCGTTTTCCTGCAGCACGGGGTCGACTTCGATGCCCGCATTTTCCAGCGCCTCGACGTAGCCACGATAACGCCCGAAGAACTCGGGATAATGGCTGGACGCGTCACCGAGGAAGGCAATCCGCCGGCACCCGCGCTCAAGCAGGTGGGTGGCCACCGCGTGGCCTCCGAAGAAGTTGTCGCTACCCACCGATACACCGGGCTGGTCTGCCAGCACCGGACCCCAGCGCACGAAGCGGGTGCCCTGGGCGACAAGCTTCTCCAGCTTGTCGCAATAGGCCAGGTAGTCGCCATAGCCGAGCAGGATGATGCCATCGGCTTTCTTGCTGTCGGCGAAATCGGCGTGCCAGTCTGCGGACGATTGCTGGAACGAGATCAGCAGGTCATAGCCCCGCAGCGCACAGGCACGGGTGATCGAACCGAGCATCGACAGGAAGAACGGATTGATGTGCGACTCGTCGGCCGTCGGATCCTCGAACAGCAGCAGGGCCAGCGTGCCGGTGTGCATGCGGCGCAGGTTGGAGGCGTTCTTGTCGACCTTGTAATTGAGCTGCTCGGCAGCCGCCTGGATGCGCCGCCGGGTTTCCTCGTTGACCAGCGGACTACCGGCAAGTGCGCGCGATACCGTCGCCTGGGAAACCCCGGCGAGGTGGGCAATGTCGATCGATGTGGCCTTTCCCTTCATCCGCGGCGTGATCCGGAAACCTCTCGTCAGAGCGCAATGGCGCGGCCATCTCGCCGCCGCCGTCAATGCCGAATCCTAACCGCTTTGCGCGCCGACTGTCGTAAACAGCTTGGCGCGCCTCGACGCAACAGCACGCGCCAGTCACGACCCGGGTGCCGCCGTAGCGATCTGCCGCCGTCCGCGCGAGGCGGCTCATGCCTGCATATCCTCCAGTTCGACACCCTTGGTCTCGCGTACCGCATACAGCACGAAAATCAGCGACAACAGGGCAAAGCCGGCGTACAGGCCGTAGGCGAAGGTCAGTCCGATCTCGGCCAGTGCCGGGAAGGTGCTGGTGATGGCGAAATTGGCCAGCCACTGCGCCGAAGCGGCCACAGCCAGCGCCGTGGCGCGGATGCGGTTGGGGAACATCTCGCCCAGCAGCACCCATACCACCGGACCCCAGCTCACTCCGAAAAACACCACGTAGGCATTCGCTGCGACCAGCGCCACGATACCGACCGAACCGGGCAAGCTCAGTTCGGCGCCAGTGCCGGTGGCCTGCGAGAAGCACCAGGCCATCGCGCCCAGGGTGATCGCCATGCCGGCCGAACCGATCACCAGCAACGGCTTGCGACCGATCTTGTCGACCAGCGAGATCGCCACCAGGGTCACCAGTACGTTGACGATCGAGGTGGCCACGGTGATCGTGAACGAATCGGCCTCGCTGAAGCCGACCGAGTGCCACAAGGTGGACGAGTAGTAGAAGATCACGTTGATGCCGACGAACTGCTGGAACACCGACAGCAGGATGCCGACCCACACGATGGGCAGCAGACCCGCGGCCGCCCCGCGCAGGTCGCTCAGGCGCGGCTTGTGTTCCGAGCGCAGGCTGCCCTCTATGTCGGCCAGCTTCTTGTCCAGGGCAGGCGCGCTGTGCATGTCCAGCACCTGCTGCAACACCACCCTGGCCTCGGCCAGGCGGCCCTTGGCCACCAGATGGCGCGGCGACTCCGGCACGGCCAGCACCAGCAGGCCGTAGATCAACGCCGGGGTCACCGCCGCCAGGAACATCCAGCGCCACGCGGGCAGACCCAGCCAGAGCACATGCGCTGCCCCACCGGCCACGTCGGCCAGCCAGGCATCGCACAACAGCGCGGCGAAGATGCCCAGCACGATCGCCAGCTGCTGCATCGAGCCGAGCCGGCCGCGGATCCGCGCCGGCGCCACCTCGGCAATATAGGTCGGTGCGATCACCGAAGCCACGCCGACGCCGATGCCGCCGACCAGCCGCCACACGATCAGATCCCATACGTGGAACGCCAGGCCCGAGCCCAGTGCAGCGGCCACCAGCAGCACCGCGGCCACCTGCATGGTGCGCACGCGACCCCAGCGATTGGCCAGCATGCCGGCGTACCAGGCGCCCAGCGCCGAACCGAGCAGGGCGCAGGACACCGCAAAGCCGGTCTGCGCCGCATCCAGCGAAAAGCCGCCGCGAATCGCGTCCACCGCGCCGTTGATCACGGCCGTGTCGAACCCGAACAGAAAGCCGCCCAACGCCGCTACCGCCGATATCAATACCACCCGCACGGTCGCGTGCTGACCCAGGCCGTCTGTCGCGTTCACTGAACTCATGTCGTCTCCCCCCAACGTGATGGCGTGTCTTGCGGTCGATTCTGGGATGCGTCCGCGGCGCTGTCTGATTGAATACGTATGCAATGGCACGTGCAGCCGTGTCGCCGGCCGGCACAACTCGCTGCCCGCGCCTTGAAACCGATCTCGGCGATTCCCTTTCAACAATATGACAGCGCTGTCACATCAGCAAGCATAACGCGTCCTTTTCATCCACGGGAACACCGATCACGAGGCACGGCCGATCGCCTGGCTGGCCGCTTCCGGCGGCAGGTGCACCATCCATGCGCATCACATGGCGCACGCCCAGTCACCGCGCCGGTTCGACTCATTCGGCCGCGTTGATCACCGCAAGGAAGTCGCGCCCGTAACGCTTGAGCTTGGCCTCGCCCACGCCACTGATCGTGGCCAGCTCGTCCTCGTTCGCCGGCAGCGCCCGCAACATCGCCAGCAGGGTGGCGTCGTGGAACACCACGTACGGCGGCACGCCATGCTGTCGGGCCAGTTGCGTGCGCAAGGCGCGCAACTCGTCCCACATCGGCTGCTCGTACGCCTCGATGCCGAGACTGCCGCCACTGCTCTTGTCGCCGGTGATCAGCTTGCTGTCACGACGGCGACGGCTGCCGCGCTCGGGGCGGGCGTCCTCGCGCAACTTCACCAGCTGGCCGCCGCTGAGCACGCTGCGGCTGGCAGCGGTCAGCCGCAGCGTACCGTAGCCTTCGGCGTCGGCCTCGAGCAGGCCGGCAGCCAGCAGCTGGCGGAACACCGAGCGCCATTGCTTCTCGTCCATCTCCGCGCCGATGCCGAACGTGCTCAGCCGATGGTGATCCAGACTCCGCACGCGTTCGGTCTCCTCGCCGCGCAGCACGTCGATCACGTGGCCGGAGCCGAAGCGCTGGCCGGTGCGATAAACCGCCGACAAGGCCTTCTGCGCCGGCACCGTGGCATCCCAGGTCTTTGGCGGCGCGATGCAGTTGTCGCAGTGGCCACACGAACCCGGATAGGTTTCGCCGAATGCACCCAGCAGCAGTTCACGGCGACAACCGGTAGCTTCGGCATAGGCCAGCAGCGACTCCAGCTTCTGCCGCTCGACCCGCTTGCGTTCGTCCGCCGATTCGGACTGCGCGATCATCTGGCTCATGGTGACCACGTCGGACAGGCCGTAGATCATCCAGGCCTCGGCCGGCAAGCCATCACGGCCGGCACGACCGGTTTCCTGGTAGTAGCCCTCGATGCTGCGCGGCAGATCCAGATGCGCCACGAAGCGTACGTCGGGCTTGTCGATGCCCATGCCGAACGCGACCGTGGCCACCATCACCACGCCCTCCTCGCGCAGGAAACGCTTCTGGTTCTGCACGCGGGTCGCCGCATCCAGCCCCGCGTGATACGGCAAGGCCTCGATGCCGGACTCGGCCAGCCACTGCGCGGTGTCGTCCACCTTGCGCCGGCTGAGGCAGTAGACGATGCCGGACTCCCCCTGGTGACCGAGCAGGAACTCGCCCAGCTGGCGTTTCGCATTGTGCCGCAAGCCGACCCGGTAGCCGATGTTTGGCCGGTCGAAGCTGGAAACGAACTGGCGTGCCTGCTGCAGCGACAGGCGCTCGACGATCTCGTCGCGGGTACGCGGATCGGCCGTCGCGGTAAGCGCTATCCGCGGTACGGCGGGAAAGCGCTGGTGCAGGATCGCCAGCTCGCGGTACTCGGGCCGGAAATCGTGGCCCCACTGCGACACGCAATGCGCCTCGTCGATCGCGAACAGGGCTACCTCGGTACGCTCGAGCTGGGCCAGGAAGCGTCCGGTCAGCAACCGCTCCGGCGCCACGTAGAGCAGGTTCAGCTCGCCGGCCAGCAACTGCCTTTCGACCTCGCGCTGGTCTTCGGCGCTCAGGCTGGAGTTGAGAAAGGCTGCCGCCACGCCGGCTTCGCGCAGCGCATCGACCTGATCCTGCATCAACGCGATCAGCGGCGACACCACGATGCCGGTGCCCTGCCGCAGCAGGGCCGGGATCTGGTAGCACAGCGACTTGCCGCCGCCGGTCGGCATCAGCACCAGCGCGTCGCCACCGTCACTCAGATGGTCGACCACGGCCTGTTGCTGGCCGCGGAAACTGGAGTAACCAAAAACGCTTTGCAGAAGCTCGAGGGCAATTGAATTCATCGACGACATGCTAGCAAACCGGCCAGACGCCGGGTCGAAAGCGATGTCGGAATACGCCGATTTCCTGGCCGGCAGAGCAGGCAATCCGACGTAGGGGCGAGTGCCGCGAAAGTCCTTGTGGCTCAGTCCCCGGGCATGCCCCACAACGCGCGATCCAGATCGCCGTCCAGCCCGAAGCGTGACAGCGGCACCCGGCCATTTATTACTTCCACGCCCTCGGCACGCAGCAACCGGCTTTGTTCGCGGAAACCGCGGCTTTCCGGCGCGAACGCAAGCTGGCCGCTGGAGCGCAGCACCCGGAACCAGGGCAGCTGCATGCCATCGGGCACCTCACCCAGCAACCGACCGACCAGGCGGGCCCGCCCCGGCAGACCGGCGCGGGCGGCGATCGCGCCGTAACTTGCAACCCGACCGCGGGGGATCGCCGCAATCGCGGCATACACGCGCTGGTGGCTTTCGATCATGTGCATCCACCTCGGTTTGACGGGACTTGAACAGGTAGACGTGGCAGAGTAGCAGCGCCCCTCACCAGCGGAATCCGCAGCATGCGTCACTTTGAAGCCGTGCGATCGCACATCGGCAGCGAGCACCAACTGCACCACAACGATCCCTACCTGATCAGTTTCGATCTGGAACTGGCGCGCGAACGGTATCAGGGCATCTACCTGGCGGAACTGGAGGGTGAATCCGGCCGGCGCTACCTGCGCGTGTCCACCCCTATCGGCCCGCTTTCAGGCACTGATCCGATCCGCTGCCTGCGCTTCAACTGGCAGCAGCGCACCGGCTTTCTGGCCGTCGCCGACCTGGACGGCTCGCCCTACCTGCACCTGTGCGAAAACCGCCTGTACGAGTTCCTCGACGCGGTGGAACTGGAACGGGTGATAGGTGAGCTGGGCACGCTGGGAGACCAGCTCGAGCAAGTCATCGCCACTGGCGACGATACGCTCTAGAAGCGTGGGCGGCAGAAATCTTTGGGCTGCGATGGTGCTCTCATCCATGGGCCACGCCTCTCGTCGGGCTTGCATGGAATAACCATGCGCACCCTCCGACAGACGCGTCCCATGGCGATAGCTCCATCTCGCTATCCAGAGTTTGTACCGCCCACACTCCTTGGACAGCAGCCGGAGCAGCGTCACCAGGGCATAGGCCAGCAAGGCGGTCACCGGCAGGGTCAGCACCCACGCCCGTACCATGCGTCCGACCACCGACCAACGGATCGCGTTGAATCGCTTTGCCGCGCCAACGCCCATGATCGACGCCGACACGTTGTGCGTTGTCGACACCGGAATGCCGAAGAGCGAGGCGGTCAGGATCACCAGGGCAGAACTGGCTTCGGCAGCAAATCCATTGATCGGGTGCAGCTTGACCATCTTGTGGCCGAGCGCCTTGATGATGCGCCAGCCGCCACCGGCGGTGCCGGCAGCCATGGTCAACGCGGACACCCCCTTCACCCAGCCGGGGATGGCAAAGCCACCGACCGGGTTCTCGGCGATGCGCAGGAAATCCAGCCAGGCCGGCAGCGGATCGAACTGATGCGCGGTGGTGGCGCCGGCCAGGGCCAGCGCGATGATGCCCATGCTCTTCTGCGCGTCGTTCATGCCATGCGCCACGCCCATCGCCGTGGCGGAGACGATCTGCGCCTTGCTGAAAAAGGGCATTGACGAAGGGAGTGCGCCCCAACCGGCGCGACCAGCCGTGGCGGTTTGCGAACCACGCCAGCAGTGCGTAGAGCGCGCCCATCAGCAGGATGCTGATGACAAGACCGGCAGCCGGCGAATGCACCATCGGAATGACCACCTTGGGGATCACGCCATGGCTCTTGAGCCAGCTGCCCTGCTTCCGGATCACCGCCGTGAAGTTGCTGCCCGAATCGGCGATCGCCGCCATGCGCGCGCTGCGGGTCGCAGGAACATCGGGCAGACCCGAATGGACGGTCGACCCGGCTGCAACGTCGCCTTGAACGCGGCCCGGCATCGCTTACACTGTGCCCATGCACCCTCCGCCACCATTGCCGCGATGCTGACCGAAATCGCGCTCGTGTTCGTGCTCTCCCTGTGCAACGGCTTCTTCGCGCTGTCGGAGATGGCGCTGGTGGTATCGCGCAAGAGCCGCCTCAAGCAGATGGCCCGAACCAGCCGCAAGGCCGCGCTGGCCCTGCGTCATGCCGAGGCACCGGAATACTTCCTGTCCACCGTGCAGGTCGGCATCACCATGGTCATGCTGATCACCGGCGCGGTGGCGGGCGATGCCCTGGGCACGCACATTGCCGAAGCGCTGCAGGGCGGCAACCTGGCCTGGCTGGTGCCCTATGCGCGCATCGTCGGCATCGTGCTCGGCTTTGTGCTGATTTCCTTCATCCAGGTGGTAATCGGCGAGCTGGTGCCCAAGCGGCTGGCGCTGGCGGCACCGGAATTGCTGTCGTCCTACGTCGCCATACCGATGCTGGTGCTGTCACGGATTACCGCGCCGTTCGTGTGGCTGCTGAACCATTCCAGCAACCTGTTGCTGCGGCTGCTGCGAGTCAGGCAGGGCAGCAGCGGTGTGGTCACCGAGGACGAGATTCGCCTGCTGGTCGCCGAGAGCGCCGAACAGGGCGTGCTCGATCCCGATGAGCACAACATGGTCAACCGCGTGCTGCGCCTGGGCGATCGCACGGTGGACAGCGTGATGACTCCGCGCATGCGCATCGCCTGGCTGGACATCGCCGCGCCGCGGGAGGAGAACATCGAGGTGATGCGACAGACCCCGTATTCGCGCTACCCGGTCTACCGCGGCGACGAGAGCGAGGTGGTCGGCGTGGTCGAGGTCAAGCTGATGCTGCACAGCTTCGCCGAAGGCAGCCCGGAGCTTTTCAGTCATCTTTCCCGGCCGCTGTTCGTGCCCGCTGCCGCCCGTGCACTGGATCTGCTGGAGGAGTTTCGCGACGCCGAGACGCCGCTGGCGCTGGTCGTCGACGAGTACGGCGACATCGAGGGCGTGGTCACCGTCAACGACCTGCTGGCGGCCGTGGTCGGAGCCAGCCAGATCGGTCACGCCGGCAGCGACGAAAGCGGCCCGATCGTGCAGCGTGCCGACGGCAGCTGGCTGATCGACGGCAGCCTGTCCACCGACGACCTGCGCGAACTGCTGCGCATCAGCGAGCTGCCCGGCGAGCAGGATCACGATTTCCGCACGGTCGCCGGCATGGTCATGACCGCGCTGGGTCATGTGCCGCAAACCGGCGAAGTGTTCGCCTGGCGTGGCATCCGCTTCGAGGTGGTCGATCTCGACGGTGCGCGCATCGACAAGCTGCTGGTCACCCCGGCGCCCTCGCTTGAACCGGCCGACGACGAAATGTAGGAGCGCACCCTGTGCGCGAATGCGCTGGGCCGCGACGAGAGTCATCGCGCACAGGGTGCGCTCCTACATGGGCTTGCCTTTGCCCCTGGCCAGATCCGCCATGCGCTGGGCATCGGCCAGAATGCCGTGCAGTACCCGCAGCTCGCGCTCATCCATCTGCGCGCGCTGAAACAGCTTGCGCAGGCGCAACATGATCGTGGTCGGCGCGCGGCCCTTGTGGAACTCGATGTCGTCCAGGGTCTGCGCCAGATGCTCGTAGAACCGTTCCATCTGCGCGGCATCGGCCGGCAGTTCCTCCGCTGCCGGCGGTGCCGCCGCCGGCGTCTCCTCGAGCATCGCCACGCGCAACTCGTAAGCCATCACTTGCACCGCCTGCGACAGGTTGAGCGAGCTGAAATCGTCCACACTGGGAATCCGCACCATCGCGTGGCAACGCGCCAGTTCCTCGTTCTCCAGCCCGCTGCGCTCGTTGCCGAAGACCAGGGCGACCTGCTCGCCACGCGAGGCTGCCGCCAGCACCTGGGCCGCTGCCTCGCGCGGCGACAGTTCGGGCAGGGTTATTCCGCGCCGGCGCGCCGACAGCCCCAACGCCAGATTGCAGCCGGCCAACCCGTCGACCAGCTCGGCGTGCACGCCGGCCCGGGCCAGCACGTCATCGGCACCAGCCGCCAGCGCGCTGGCCTCGCGATCCGGGAAACGTGCCGGCGCCACCAGCTCCAGCCGCTCGAAACCCATCGTGCGGATCGCTCGCGCGGCGCTGCCGATATTGCCCGGATGCGAGGTACGCACCAGCACGTGGCGGACGCGGGCGGCAAGTTCAGCGATGGCGGTCATGCGGTAGCCGGTTGGAAAATCGCCGCCTAGGATAGCGGATGCGCCGCCCCGACCAACCAGCCCGGCCGGCATTGCGGGCCGGCACGGGCCGCCTCTGCTAGAATCGCCGACCGCAACCCCGCTCTCTTCCAAAGTCGAAACCCATGGCCCGACCCCACGTCACGATCGCGGCGCGCGCCGCCCGTTCCGCAGGCAATGTGATCCTGCGCTACATGAACCGCATCGACGGCCTCAACATCGTCGAGAAGCAGCAGATGGATTTCGTCTCCGAAGTCGACAAGCTGGCCGAGGCGGAAATCATCAAGGAGCTGCGCCGCGCCTATCCCGACCACGCCATCCTGGCCGAGGAAAGCGGCGCGATCGGCAAGGGCCCGCTGCAGTGGGTGATCGACCCGCTCGACGGCACCCACAACTACCTGCGCGGCATCCCGCACTTCAGCGTGTCCATCGCCCTGCTGGAAAAGGGCGTGCCGATCCATGCGGTGGTATTCGACCCGCTGCGCGACGAGCTGTACACCGCCAGCAAGGGCGACGGCGCCTACCTCAACGACCGCCGCATGCGCGTCAGCAAGCGCGAGAACCTCGGCGGCGCAATGATCGGCACCGGCTTCCCGTACCGCCAGCGTGAGCATCTGGTGGCACAGCTGGACATGACCCGCGCACTCCTCGGCCAGGCCGAGGATATCCGTCGCTCCGGCTCCGCCGCGCTGGATCTGGCCTACGTCGCCGCCGGCCGCTACGACGGTTATTTCGAGATCGGCCTGAAAGCCTGGGACATGGCCGCCGGCGTGCTGCTGGTGCACGAAGCCGGTGGTCGCTATTGCGACTTCGCCGGCCGCGACGGCATCCCCGCCAGCGGCAACATCATTGCCGGCAACCTCAATGTGGCCAAGGCGATGGTCGATGCGATCGGGCAGCAGGCGACTCCGGCGTTGCTCAAGGCCTGAGCATAGCCAGGTGGCTGCTTGAATGAAGGCGCCCAGTGGCGCCTTCAGTTTTCTTCCAGTCACCGTGCCTTGCCGGTCACATCGGAGAAAGCCGGGGCACAGCAGCAAAATCAGCCAGCGCCGGCGTCACGCAGAAAGCCCCGCAAGAACGGCACCGTGATCCGCCGTTGCGCCGCCAGCGACGCCTGATCCAGTTTGTCCAGCAGATCCAGTAGCGCCCCGAGATCCCGTGCATAGCGGGCAAACAGCCAGTCCAGCACGCTGTCGTCCAGCTCGATGCCGCGCGCGGCAGCCTGCGCCTTCAGCACGGCGCGGCGTTCGTCGTCATCGAGCGGCTTCAGCGCGAACTGGGTGCAGGCGCCAAGACGCGAGCGCAGATCAGGCAGCTCGACGCCGAGTTGCGCTGGCGTGGTGTCCGCCGCGAACAGCAGGGCGCCGCCTTCAGCACGGGTGCAGTTGTACAGGTCGAACAACGCGTGCTCGGCTTCGCGCCTGCCCGCGATGGCGCCGAGGTCGTCCAGTGCCAGCAATTCGCTGCCGGCGACGCCACGCAAGGCGGCGGCCTGGTCGGTGATGGCAGCCAACGGCAGGTACTGTGCGCGCCGGCCGGCCGCCGTCGCTGCCTGGCAGGTCGCCAGCAGCAAGTGGCTGCGACCGCTGCCGCCGGAACCGTGCAGGTAGATCCACGGTGCGCCGCGCTCGATGGCCAGCGTGCTTGCCGCGGCCAGCGCAGGCGCGTTGGCACCGGCATGGAATTGCTCGAAGCGCTGGCGACGCGGCCAGCGCAGAGCCAGCGGCAATTGCGCAGTCATGGGGCGGCCCGATCGTCCTGCGGCGGAGCGGCGGGCGCAGCGGTCGCCACTTCAGCATGCCCGGCTTCCTTGGCCCGGACTTCGGCGACCACCGGGTCGTCCGATCGGGCCTCGGTATAGAGCTCGCTCAAGCGATAACGCTCCAGCAGATAGCGCAGCAGCACCATGATCACCGAAGCCGCCGGCAAGGCCAGCAGCACGCCGAGGAAGCCGAACAGATAGCCGCCGGCCAGCACCGCGAAAATCACCGCCACCGGGTGCAGGCCGATCTTGTCGCCCACCAGCTTGGGCACCAGCACATAGCCTTCCAGCAACTGGCCGAGCATGAATACGCCGCAGACCAGCAACAGGTGGAACCAGTCGCCATACTGCACCAGCGCCGCAATGATCGCGGCGACGAAGCCGACGATGAAGCCCAGGTACGGCACGAAACTGAGCAGACCGGCGACCATGCCGATCAACAGCCCGACGGAGAGTCCGACCAGGCCCAGGCCGGTGCCGTAGAAAACGCCCAGCGCCAGCATCACCAGCAACTGGCCACGCACGAAGGCGCCAAGGATGTGATCGGACTCGCGCGCCAGGTGGGCGATGGTCGGCTGCAGCGAGCGCGGCAGCATGCGGTCGACCGTGGCCACCAGCCGATCCCAGTCGCGCAGCAGGTAGAACGCCACCACCGGAATCAGCACCAGGTTGGTCAGCCACATGGCGATGCCCACACCCGAGCGCGATACCTTGCCCAGCACGACCGAGGCCACGCCGCCGATCGAGCCGATGTGGGTCTTGAAGGCAGCCAGCAGGCTGTCGCTGTCGAAGGTATGCGGATCCAGGTGCAGCCGGGCCTGCAGCCACGGCCAGGCCACATTCTGCGCCCAGTCGCCGTAGCGCGGCAGGTTGTCGAGCAGGTTCTCGACCTGACGAGAAATCAATGGTATGAGCAACAGCAGGATACCGATGACGACGATCAGCAACACCACGAAGACGATCGCCGCCGCCCAGATGCGATTGAGCCCGAGCCGCTGCAGCCGATCGGCCAGGGGGTCACCCAGGTAGGCCAGCATCGCGGCAACCGCGAACGGCATCAGCACCGGCCCCAGCAGCCAGATCAGGTAGACGATGACCGCCGCGATCGCCATCAGCTGCCAGCGGCGAGACCGCTCCTGGGCATTCATCAGTGCGCCTGCAGCCAGCGCAGGTTGGCATCGGCGCCGGCATGCGAATCGCCCTGCAGCAGCAACCGCCCGCCGGCGGCGAGACTTGCCGCCAACGCAGTCATCGGCACCGAGGCCTTGACGCCCAGCAGCACGCCGTCGTTCTGCGCGCCCAGGGTGATCACTTTCTGGACGGATGGGTCGGCATCGAGCGTGGCCAGCAGGCTGGCGTAGTCGGTCGCCGACTGCAGCCCGCTGACCCACAGCTTGCCTTCGTTGGCGCCAGCGCCAATCACGTTGAGCTGCTTGCCGAGCCGATCGACCAGGCCGTTGCCGGCATCGCCGAGAATGGCGGCCGCACTGGTGCCGCCGTTGCTCCAGTGCTGCACCTGTCCACCGGAGATCAAGGTCCAGTCGGCGGCGGCGCCATGCATCTGGCCCAGCAGCACGAGGCCGGTGTGGTATTGCCGGTTGATCGCCGCCAGGGCAGCCGGGTCGGCAGCGGCCAGCTTGCCCGCATCGAGCGAGGCGGGATTGTCGGGATAGATCAGGCTGGTGCCGCGCGCAGCGGCGGCGGCGGCCAGGCTGCCCAGCGCCTGGCGGTCGAGCTGGCTGCCGTCAGAACCCTGCACCAGCACCAGCACCGGCGGCTTGATGCCGGCACTGGCGACACCGAGCCTGGCGACCAGTTGCCGCACGGAGGCGGGCGCAAAGTCGACGTCGAGCACCAGTCCGGTCGCCGCCTTCTGGTACTGGAATTTCTGCACCATCGCGCCGGCGCCAGCCAGGGCATCGGCATACCCGGGCTGGCTGCGCAGATCCTGGCCGCCGGCAACCCGTGTCATCACCTGGCCCAGCGCCGTGGCGAAGGCCTGGTCGCGCTGCGCATTGGTGGTGTCGGTGACCGGCACGGTGACCGAGTAGGGGGAGCCGGAAGACTGCGCATGCAATGCGGGCAGCGCGGCGAGACCCAGCAGCAGGGTGACGATCAACAGGCGGGAGAGGCGCATGGACACGGGTGTCTTTGGTGGAAAGCTCGGAGAAGTCTGCCCAATTGCGCCCCCAGCGTCCATCCGCCGTGCCATCGAAGTGACCGCAGCCACCGGATTCGACGGCGCATGCTGCTAAACTAGCGCGTTCATTCCACGCCGGTTTCCGCCATGTCTGACGCCCTCACCTACCGCGCCGCAGGCGTTGATATCGATGCCGGCAATGCCGTGGTCGAACGCATCAAGCCGCTGGTCAAGCGCACCTTCCGCCCGGAGGTGATGGGCGGACTGGGCGGCTTCGGCGGTCTGTTCGATCTCAGCGGTCGGTACCGGGAACCCGTGCTGGTTTCCGGTACCGACGGCGTCGGCACCAAGCTGAAGCTGGCGCAGATCCTCCAGCGCCACGACACCATCGGCATCGATCTGGTCGGCATGTGCGTCAACGACGTGCTGGTGCAGGGCGCCGAGCCGCTGTTCTTCCTCGACTACTTCGCCACCGGCAAACTCGACGTCGACACCACCGTGGCGGTGGTTGGCGGCATTGCCAGGGGTTGCGAGCTGGCCGGCTGCGCCCTGATCGGCGGCGAGACCGCCGAGATGCCCGACATGTATCCGCCGGGGGAATACGATCTGGCCGGCTTCACCGTCGGCGCGGTGGAAAAATCGCAGATGCTCAGCGGCGAGACGATCGTCGCCGGCGACGTGATCCTCGGCGTGGCCTCAAGCGGCCCGCACTCGAACGGCTATTCACTGATCCGCAGGATTCTCGAGCGCGCAGGCAACCCGCTCGACCTCGACCTTGATGGCGTGTCGCTGGCCGATGCACTGATGGCGCCGACCACGATCTACGTGAAGGCGATGCTTGAATTGTTGAAGGCGAGCCCGGTACACGGCATGGCCCACATCACCGGCGGCGGCCTGAAGGAGAACATCATCCGCGTGGTGCCGGACGGGCTGGGCATTGCCCTGGACGCGTCGAGCATCGTGCTGCCGCCGGTGTTCGACTGGCTGATGCGCGAAGGCAGCGTGGCGCGCGAGGAAATGTGGCGCACGTTCAACTGCGGCGTGGGTTTCACCGTGATCCTGCCGGGCGATGCGGTCGCCGCCGCCGCCGCGTTGCTGCTCAAGCATGGCCTGGCCAGCTCGGTGATCGGCGAGATCGTACCCGCCCAGGGCGATGAGCGCGTGCAGATCGGCTGATCGAACGGCAGCACCGATCATGACGTCACAGCCACCACGCGTTGCCGTGCTCGCTTCCGGGCGCGGCAGCAACCTCGCCGCCCTGCTCGATGCACGCGAGCACGGCGAGCTGCCGGTCGAGTTCGTGCTGGTCGGCAGCGACAAGGCCAGTGCCGGTGCGCTGCGGCTGGCGGAAGCGGCGAATATCCCCACTCTGGCGCTCGATCCGCGCAGCTACCCGGATCGTCTCGCCTTCGATCTTGACCTGTTCCAGCGCATCGGGGCCAGCGGGGCCGAATGGCTGGTGCTGGCCGGCTTCATGCGCATCATCGACGGCGCAGCACTGCGCCCCTGGGCTGGCCGGATGATCAATATCCATCCCTCGCTGCTGCCCAAATACCGCGGCCTGCATACGCACCGACGTGCGCTCGAAGCGGGCGACCGCGAACATGGCGCCAGCGTGCATTTCGTCACCGCCGAACTCGATGGCGGGCCAGTCATCGCGCAGGCACGACTGACGATTGAGGCTGGCGACGACGAACAGCAGCTGGCGCATCGCCTGCTGCCGCTGGAACACCGCCTTCTTCCGGCGACGCTGGCCCTGCTCGCCAGCGGGCGTCTGCAGTGGGACGGCCACGCACCCTGCCTCGATGGGCGGCCCCTGCACGCGCCGCTGCTGCTGGGCGAACACGGCCTGCGCTTGGCGGAGTGATCCAGGGTTCAGTCGGTCATTGGCAAACTCGGGGCATGACTACCCGACCCTTGCTCGCCCCCTTTCTCGGCTTCGCCCTGCTGCTTGCCGCGCCGCTCGTCAGTGCCGCCACGCCGGCCGCGTTTTCCGCCACCTACAACGTGCTGCAGGGCGGCGACCCGGTGGGTGTCGCCACGATCACCTTGCGCGCCGGCGGCAACGGCGAGTGGATCTACAGCAAGAGCGTCAAGAGCACCGGTGGCCTGGCGGCGATGCTCGGCGCCAGCGTCAAGGAAAGTTCGCGCTTCCGCTGGAAGGGCGAACTCCCCGAAGCGATCAGCTACGACTACCAGTTGCATACCGGGATCAAGAACAAACAGCGCCACCTGCGCGTCGACTGGGCAAAAAGCCAGGTGAGCGTCGACGATGGCAAGGGTGCGCAGCACTATCCGGCCAGGCCCGGCATGGTCGAGCGCAACACCCTGCCGCTGGCACTGGGGCTGGCGCTGCAGGAGGGCAAGCAGCAGGTGGCACTCGCCGTCGCGGTGCGCCAGGAAGTGCAGACCCAGCGCTTCAAGGTAGCCGGCAGGCAAACCGTCAAGGTGCCGGCCGGAAACTTCAACGCCGAGCGGATCGACCGCACCGATGCCGATCGCGGCTTCAGCGCATGGTATGCACCCCGCCGCTATCCGCTGCCGGTGAAGCTGTCGCAGCACGACGGCGGTGACCTGGAGCTGGAGCTGGTCAGCTACAAAGTGCCGTAGGAGCGCACCCTGTGCGCGATGCTTTTGGCATGCTGGCGCAAAAGCACCCGCGCATCGTGATTTCCAGTCAATTCGGCAGGCGCCTGATCTTGGCGCCGAGCACGCCGAGCTTTTCCTCGATGTTCTCGTAGCCACGGTCGATGTGGTAAACCCGATCGACCACGGTATCGCCCTTGGCGACCAGACCGGCCAGCACCAGGCAGGCGGAGGCGCGCAGGTCGGTGGCCATGATCGGCGCACCGCTCATCTGCGGCACACCCTGGATCACCGCGGTATTGCCTTCCAGCTGGATGTTCGCGCCCAGCCGCTGCAGTTCCTGTGCGTGCATGAAGCGATTCTCGAACACCGTCTCGGTAACCACACCGGTGCCTTCGGCGACGCAGTTCAACGCCGTGAACTGTGCCTGCATGTCGGTCGGAAACGCCGGGTAGGGAGCGGTGCTGATGTTGACTGCCTTCGGTCGGCGCCCGGCCATGTCCAGCTCGATCCAGTCGTCGCCGCTGGAGATTTGCGCGCCGGCCTCCTCCAGCTTGGCCAGCACCGCATCGAGCGTGTTGGCACGGGCGTGGCGTGCGCGCACCTTGCCGCCGGTCATCGCCGCGCCGACCAGGTAGGTGCCGGTCTCGATGCGGTCGGGCAGCACGTCATGCTCGGCGCCGTGCAGCCGTTCGACACCGTGGATCACCATGCTCGAGCTGCCAGCGCCCTCGATCTGCGCGCCCATCGCTATCAGGCAGTTCGCGAGATCGACTACTTCCGGTTCCTGCGCCGCGTTTTCGATCACCGTGACGCCCTGCGCCAGGGTGGCCGCCATCATGATGTTCTCGGTGCCGGTGACGGTGACCATGTCCATCACGATGCGCGCACCCTTCAGGCGCGACGCCTTCGCCTTGATGTAACCGTTCTCCACGCTGATCCTGGCGCCCAGCGCCTGCAAGCCACGGATGTGCTGATCGACCGGGCGCGAACCGATCGCGCAGCCACCCGGCAGCGAGACCTCGGCCTGGCCAAAACGCGCCACCAGCGGCCCGAGCACCAGGATCGAGGCACGCATCGTGCGCACCAGGTCGTAGGGTGCCACGCAGGTGCTGGTGGTTCGCGGATCGACATGCATCTTCATGCGGTCGTCCAGCACCAGTTGCACGCCCATCTGACCGAGCAGTTCGATGAAGGTGGTGACGTCGTGCAGATGCGGCACATTGCCGATGCTGACCGGCTCATCGGCCAGCAGGCAGGCGGCCAGAATCGGCAAGACAGCATTCTTGGCGCCAGAAATGGCAACCTCGCCGTTGAGCGGCGTACCGCCGCTGATCAGAATCTTGGCCATCGAAGGTCCTTGCAATAGGCGGAAACGGGAAGCGCGGCTGCGGCCATCAAGAGCTCGGCGCAGCTTCCTCGGGGGTCAGGGTTTTCAGCGCCAGCGCATGGATCGCGCCTCCCATCAGGTCGCCGAGCGTGGCATAGACCAGCCGATGCCGCGCCAGCGGCAGCTTGCCGACGAACTGGCTGGCGACCACGGTGGCCTGGAAATGCACGCCGTCGGCGCCACCGACCTCGACCTGGGCACCAGGCAGGCCGTTTTCGATCATTGCCTGAATGCGGGCGGGGTCCATCGGCGGTTCCATGGGGGTTCGAGTCGGCTGAGGCATGCTGTTCCGCGCGGCGGAGAAGGCATGGCGCTGACTTATGACGTTAAAATGCGAATGTGCCATGGTAATGGAAATCTACTGGCACAGAAACGACAACGCAGCCGGATCGGTGGCAACGTTGTCGACAGGCAAGCCTGCCCACCCCTTCCCTTCGCTGCCAGAGCCCGCATGAACGCACGCATCGCCCCACCCGCGTCGATCAACCTGAACATGGACGCCATTGCCCGCAGCGCGCGTACCGTGATCGCCACGGAGGCGGCTGCCGTGCAGGCGCTGGAACAGCGTATCGGCCCGGAGTTCGTGGAGGCCTGCCGCCTGGTTCTGGGTTGCCAGGGGCGTGTCGTCGTCAGCGGCATGGGCAAGTCCGGCCATGTGGCACGCAAGATCGCCGCGACCCTCGCCTCCACCGGCACGCCGGCGTTCTTCGTGCACCCCGGCGAAGCGAGCCACGGCGACCTGGGCATGATCCTGCCGCAGGACGTGGTGCTGGCCATTTCCTACTCGGGCGAAACCGACGAGCTGCTGTTCATCCTGCCGGTGATCAAGCGCCAGGGCATCCCGCTTTTGGCCATCACCGGCAAACCGGGCTCGTCGCTGGCACGCGAAGCGGACGTGCATCTGGACGGCAGCATTTCCAGCGAAGCCTGCCCGCTGGGTCTGGCGCCAACCACCAGCACCACGGTGGCGCTGGTGCTCGGCGACGCACTGGCAATCGCCTTGCTGGAAGCGCGCGGCTTCACCTCGGATGATTTCGCCCGGTCGCACCCCGCCGGCGCGCTGGGTCGGCGCCTGCTGCTGCACATCAGCGACGTGATGCACAGCGGTGACGATGTGCCGCGGGTTCCACCGGATGCCAGCCTTACTGCCGCCCTGGTCGAGATGACCCGCAAGCACCTGGGCATGACCGCCGTGGTCGATGCGCAACAGCGCCTGCTGGGCGTGTTCACCGATGGCGACCTGCGCCGGGCACTGGACGACGAGGACGTGGATCTGCGCGGCGCCAGCGTCGCCGACCTGATGACCCGCGGGCCGAAGACGATCGGAGCCGACAAGCTCGCCGCCGAAGCGGCACAGCTGATGGAAAAGCACCAGATCCATGCCTTGCTGGTGGTCGACGACGAACAGCGTGTGGTCGGCGCGCTCAATATTCATGATCTGCTCCGTGCCCGCGTGGTCTGATTTGTCTCGACAAATCAGACAAATCAAGCAAGCTCGCTCTTGTGCTCTGAAGCCATGACCCTAGCCGTGTCCAATTCTCCATACCTCACCAATGCTTCAGGCAACGTCCTCGAACGCGCCGCGAAGATTCGCCTGGCGGTGTTCGATGTGGATGGCACGCTGACCGACGGGCGACTGTGGTACTCCGAGGATGGCCACGAAACCAAGGTGTTCCATGTCCACGACGGACTCGGCCTGAAGCTGCTGCAGGCCAATGGCGTGGAAGTGGCGCTGATCACCGCGCGAATCAGCCATCCCGTCGCACTGCGTGCCGAGGAACTGGACATCGCCCACGTCTACCAGGGTCAGGGCAACAAGCGTGCCTGCCTGCTGGAACTGCTCGACGCGCTGCATCTGCAGCCGGAACAGGCTGCCTTCGTCGGCGACGATCTGCCCGATCTGGCGCCGATGCGCCTGGCCGGGCTCGCCGTGGCGGTGGCCAATGCGCATCCGTGGATCGTGCAACAGGCGCATTGGCAAACCGCCAAGCGGGGTGGCGAGGGCGCGGCGCGCGAGGTATGCGACCTGCTGCTGCACGCCCAGGGCAAGAGCGATGCCGCACTGGAGCAATGGCAGTGAAGCTCCACCTGTGGCTGCGCGACCGGCGACTGCCGGTCGCCATCACCGTCATCGCACTGGCCGCCGGCGTGGGCCAGCTGCTGCTGTGGTGGCTGGGCCCGGCACCGCAAACCCACGATTTCGTCGGCCCGCCACGTTCCGGCTACACCCTGACCAACGCCGATGTCACCGAATACAACGTCGATGGCAAACCCGGCCTGCGCGTGCAGTCGCCGCATCTGGAGCGCCGCGAAGGCGACGACTCGCTTTATCTCAATGCGCCCACCTTCCAGATGCCGGCCAAACAGCCCGGTGTGCCGGACTGGCAGGGTCAATCCCTGTACGGCTGGGTGAACAAACCCGGCACACTGCTCAAATTGCAGGGGCCGGTTTTCATCCATCGCCAGGCCTATGTCGATCAGCATGGCAGGCAGCAGCCGGAAACCACCATGCACACGTCCGAAGTGACCGCATGGCCGAAGGAAAACCGCATGGAAACCGCGGAGCCGGCACACATTGTTCAAGGCGCACGTACAATGGACGGGATCGGCATGCGCGCCAATCTCGACGACAATCACCTGGAGCTGCTCGATGCTTCCCACATCGTTTTTCCGCCACGCGCGCCAAAACTTTCGCCGGCCCGGCCTGGTTCTGCTCGGTCTGCTCATGCTGCAACCGGCCCTGGCCAAACAGGATGACCGGCAGAAACCGATGGATGTGCACGCCGTGCATACCGACGGCTTCTATGCACCCAATTCCGTAACGACCCTCACTGGCAAGGTCGTGCTCACCCAGGGCACGCTGAAGGCCACCGGCGATGTGGCCAAGGTCTACATGGACGCCGATCAGCAGATCAGCCGGATCGTGATCACCGGCAAGCCCGCGCACATCCAGCAGCTGGACGACAACGGCAACCTGATGACCGGTGACGCACAGACGCTCGACTACGACAATGTCAACGGCATCGCGACCCTGATCGGACAAGCCGTGGTGCACCAGCAGGGGCGTGGCGAAGCCCATGGCGACAAGCTGACCTACAACACGCAGACCAGCTACATGACCGGCAGCAGCGGCAGCGACGGCCTGGTGCACATGATTTTCCTGCCGAAGCCAAGGCCGGCGAGCACTGCGACACCGGCCGGCAAGCCTGCTGCGAGCTCCACTTCGGCGCTGCCGCAGACAGCGCCGGCGGGCGCCGCGAGCAGCGCCGCAGCGCAGGGGCATCGCTGATTCCATGCTCTCCGCCGAAGGTCTGCAGAAAAGCTTCAAGGCGCGCCAGGTGGTGCGTGATTTCGCGTTCTCGATCCGCGAGGGCGAGGTGGTCGGCCTGCTCGGCCCCAACGGCGCCGGCAAGACCACCTGCTTCTACATGGTGGTCGGCCTGATCGAGGCCGACGCCGGCAGCATCACGCTGGACAAGCAGAACATCACCGGCCTGCCGATGCACGCGCGCGCGCGGCTGGGTATCGGCTACCTGCCGCAGGAAGCCTCGGTGTTCCGCCGCCTCAGCGTGGCGGACAAC
>JAJXYE010000187.1 GCA_021780735.1 Pseudomonadota bacterium
GGTTCAGCGCGCCGTCGGCGGCTCGCGCAGCTATGAGAAAGTGCAAATCAGCGCCGACCATGTTGCTGCCGGCGCAGTATTTCCTTTCGGGATGAAAGCGGCGATTGCCGGTGGCGGCACACTGAGTCTGGACGGCAAGCTCGGCCCGTGGAACGCGACCAACGCGCTGCTCACGCCGGTCGACGCGCATCTGGTGCTGCTCGATCTGGATCTGGTCGGATCCGGACTGATGAGCAGCGGTGATGGTGTCGGTGGCGTGCTCGACATCGATACGAAGATCCAGTCGCACAAGGGCGTGCTGCGTTCCGGCGGACATATCGTTGCGCACCGGTTGAAACTGGTGGCGGCCGGATCGGCCTCGCCACAACCGATCAGTGTCGACTACCAGGCCAGCTATCAGCTGGCCAACGGCACCGGCAGCATCGACCATGGCACGCTTGGCAGCGGTGGGGCGAAGCTGGCGGTGAATGGCAGCTTCGACAATCGCGGCAAGGTCATCCAGCTGAACCTGCATATCGTCGGCAGGCAACTGCCGGTCGACGAGCTGCAGCCGATGCTGCCGGTGTTCGGCGTGGTGCTGCCGAAGGATTCCCGCCTCAGCGGCGGCAGCCTGGGCGTGGATCTGCGTGCGCAGGGCCCGCTAGACGCGCTGGTGATCAGCGGTCCGGTGACCCTGGACAACACCCGGCTGGCCGGCTACAGCCTGGGATCGAAACTCGGTGGCGTGTTGTCGCTGGCCGGCATCAAGGCGCCACAGGACACCGTGATCCGGCATGCCGAGGCCACGCTGAAGATGTCACCGGCCGGCATCCATGCCGACCCGGCCAGCGCCGAAGTCGTCGACCTCGGCAATCTCGCCGGCAAGGGCGGGATGGCAGCGGACGGCAGGCTCGATTTCCGCATGGTGGTCAAGCTGGATCAGGCGATCACCGGCGGCGGCCAGAGTGCAGGCGGCGTGCTGGGCAACTCCAGGGCGGGACGCGTGCTGGGCGGCATCCTGGGGGGTACCTCGAGTCAGGGTATCGGCGTGCGCGTCGGTGGCACCGCCAGCGCACCCAGCTTCAAGGTCGATCCCGCGGCGATGACCGACCTGCTCAAGTCCGGTATCGGTGGCGCGCTGAACAAGGGTTCGACGAGCAAGCCGGCGGCGAAGCCGTCCGCCAAACCGGACAAGAAGAGCCTGCTCGACCATCTGTTGAAAGGGGCGCTCGGAGGGAAAGGGCAATAGGGATGGCCTGAGCCCTTCGACGCAGGCGGCAGTAGTCGTGTCTGGCCCGTACCGGGATGTGCCGGACAGCGTGTGGGCAGGCCATTCACGCGACTGACGCTATGCTGCCGCGTATTCGCAGGCGCAATTCATTCAGTGGAGGTGGCCGTGGCAACGGGTTGGGCAGGCGACGGTGCAGTGCAGGATCAGATCGATGCCACCGTCAACGATGCAGTGCAGCGCGCGCGCCAGCAATTGCGCAAGGGCCCCGGCCTGAGCCACTGCGAGGAGTGCGATGCGCTCATCCCCGAAGCGCGGCGCAAGGCCGTGCCGGGTGTGCGCCTGTGCGTGGCTTGCCAGGCGGAACACGACGAGGCGCGTAGCGCCGGCATCTACAATCGCCGCGGCAGCAAGGACAGCCAGCTGCGCTGAGCGGCAGCCGCCGGAATTTCGGTCAGCCCGCTGCCGTCGCGCCGGTCTGTTGTTGCCACGAGATGCGCTCGGCCTCCGTCAACGGCAGAGCCATGCTGCGTCCCGTGCGATCTGCCTCCAGCGCCGCCTCCAGCACAGCCATGACCGCCAGCGCCTCGAGCGGTGTCACCGGGTTGGCTGCACGGCCGGCGAGCGCGGCGCCGATGCCGCGGTAGTAGTGGCGATAGTCGCCTGCGGCCACCGGCAACTGACGTGCAGTGCCGGTGTCGTCATAGACCGTCAACGGATCCGGATCCTCACCCCAGCCGACGGCGCCGGGGGTCATGCCCGCGAGCAGTTGCGCTTCCTGCCGATCCGCCGTGAGCTTGACCAGGCTGCCGCGGCTACCGTGTACGGTGAATCGGGCGACGCCGCCGGCGACCAGCATGCTGGCATGCAGGACGACCCGGGTTGAACCATAGTCCAGCAGCAGGTGCGCCCAGTCGTCGACCATGCCACCCGGGCGCTGAATCGCCAGGCTGGCATGGATCCGCGCCGGCAGGCCGAACAACTGCAGGGCCTGATCGATCAGGTGCGGGCCGAGGTCGTAGCAGATGCCTGCACCGGGTACGGCCTGCTCACGCCAGCGCGCGCGCACCGTCGGGCGATAGCGGTCGATATGCGATTCGAAGTGAGTTACCTGGCCGACGGCGCCATCCGCGATGGCTTGCCGCACGGCGAGGAAGTCGCTGTCCCAGCGCCGATTGTGGAATACCGAGAGCAGCCGGCCCGAGGCGTGCGCAAGCTGCAGCAGTTGGCGCGCTTCGGCGAGGTCGAGCGTGAACGGTTTGTCCACCACCACGTGCTTGCCGGCACGCAGTGCGGCGCTGGCCAGTGGCGCGTGACTGGCGTTGGGCGTGGCGAGCACGACCAGGTCGACGGCATCGTGCAACAGCAGCCGGGATGGCTCGACGACGACTTCGACGGTGGGCAGATCCTGCCGTACCCGAGTCGCGTCGCTGGACGCCACCACGGTCAATGCCATGCCGTCGGTCGCCGCTATCAAGGGAGCGTGGAAGGTCTTGCCGGCATAGCCATAGCCGACCAGCCCCACCCGGATCGGGATGCGCGGCGCATTCATCGGGGCGGCTCTCTGTTCGCAACAGGTGTCGCGGTGGGTGTTGACGGCGCCATCTATTGATCGGCGGTCAGTCGGGTGGCAATGCGTACCTCGGAAGTGAGCAGTTTGTGGATCGGGCACAGGTTGGCTATCTGCAACAGGCGTGCGCGTTGTTCGTCGTCCAGTTCGCCCTGGAGGGTGATCGCTCGACTGATGTCGTTGCCGCTGGCGGGCACGCCGTCCGGATTCATGCGCAGCTCGACCTCGACGCCGGTCAACGGCCACTGCTTGCGTGCGGCATACATGCGCAAGGTGATCGCGGTGCAGGCGCCGAGTGCAGAGAGCAGCAGCCGGTGTGGCGATGGGCCGGCATTGCCGCCGCCGATGTCGGACGGTTCGTCCGCCAGCCAGCCATGGCCGAGATCGTCACTGAAGGTCACTCGGAACGGTGCTTCGATACTGGCCGCGTAGACGGTAGGGATGGTCATGCAGGCATTCTCCTGGGGTGGGCTCGTCATCATCCGCAAATGGCGCATTCAAGCCAACCGTGCCGATGCTTCGGCAACGAGGTGGTCACTCCTGGCGGGTGGTCGGCAGCATGATGCGCCTGGCGATGCGCTCGCGCGGCAATCAGTCACTGGCCACGCACTGCTGTGCCAGCTGTCGTTCGAGCCAGCGATGGAATTCCGCGGCAGGCAGCGGGCGGCTGATCAGGAAGCCCTGGATCGCATCACAGCCCAGTGCCGCCAGCGCCTCCCGTTGCGGGTTGGTCTCGACGCCCTCGGCAACCACATGCAAATGCTGCTCGTGGGCAATCGCGATGATCGACTCGGTGAACGGGTCGCGCGTATCAGGCTGCAGACCCTCGACGAAGACGCGGTCGATCTTCAGCTCGTGCAGCGGCAACTTCTTCAGGTTGCCCAGTGACGCATAGCCCGAGCCGAAATCGTCCAGCGAGAAGTGAAACCCCAGCGTAGCCAGTTCGCGCATCTTGTAGGCGACGTCTTCCAGATCATGCAACAAGGCATTTTCAGTGATTTCGATGGTGATGCGTCGTGGATCGGCGTGGGTGGTGCCGACCGCATCGTGCACCGTGCGCACGAAGTCCGGCGAGAACAATTGCCACGGACTGACGTTGATCGATATGCGTGCATCGGCGCAGGCTGCCGGCCAGCTCTCGCGTTCCATGCAGGCGCGTCGCATGACCTCGATGCCGATGGCGTGAATCAGTCCGGATTCCTCGGCGATCGGAATGAACTCGCCGGGGGCGATCAGCCCGTGTTCGGGGTGACGCCAGCGCAACAGCGCCTCGGCGCCGACAAAGCGGTCGTAACGGTCGAGCTGGGGCTGGTAGTGCAGCTCGAATTCGTTGCGTTCGAGTGCGACACGCAAGCCCTTTTCCAGCAACAGGCGCCGATCCGCCTCGGCCTGCATGGTGCTCTCGAAGACAATGGCGGCGTTGCGTCCACCAGCCTTGGCCCGGTGCAGGGCCACGGTGGCCTGGCGCAACGCGCTGTCGACATCGCCGGCCATGCCCGGGAGCAGGGCGATGCCTGCGCTGACTCCTATGGCAAGATCGTGCGCGCCGATGCCGAACGGAGCGACAAGCCGGTGGGTGATCTCGCGAACGATGCGATGGGCCGATTCACTCGGCGGCAGGTCGGCGGGAAGCATGAACAACAGCGCGAATTCGTCGCCGCCGTGACGGGCCAACAGGCTGTCGGCGGGTACGGCCGCCAGCATGCGCCCGGTGACCGCCTTCAGCAGCAGGTCACCGGCATCGTGCCCCAGCGCCTCGTTGATGGTTCTGAAATGATCGAGGTCGAACATCACCAGGGCGCTGTCGGGAAACGTTGCACTGGCCAGTTGTTCATGCAGATGCTCGTACAGGTGCAGGCGGTTTGGCAGCCCGGTGAGCTGGTCGTGATAGGCGAGGTGGCGGAGGTCGGCTTCGACATTCTGACGGCGCAGCGTCTCGGTGCACAGGTCGTCGAGGTTGCGTGCCAGTGCCTCGGTGCGGTGCTGCAGATCGCGGCGAAGGCGGTCGCCCATCAGCAGCACCAGGGCAAGGAAGGCCAGCGCCTCGTAAGTCACCGTCGGCTCGCCGTCGCGGTTGATCACGTCCGAGTGGATCGCAGCGGCACCCTGGACAAGGAGGTAAAGCGTGAACGGCCATGCGCGCTCCCGGCTGCCGCGACGCCACAGCGCCACGCAACAACCGATCGCCCACACGTAGATCGCGTCCTTGGCTAGGAAATAGACTCCGAACCAGCGCGATCTGACGCCGACATAGTCGGGCACGCGTTCGCCCCACGGCAGAACGATCGCGTGGCCCTTGACGACCGTGTCATAGATCACGCCGCCGGGGGAGAACAGGTCGATGATCAGCAGCGCACCGAATACGGCGCCGGCCAGGGCCAGCCAGGAACGCCAGCGCAGCAGGCCTGCGTAGAGGCCGATGAACCACACCGCCGCCGGGTAGATCGCACACGCGACGGCAAGCTGGCAACGAATCAGCGATTGCGCCAGGGCCACGGTATCGGTCTGGTAGATCGACGCGGTAAGTGCCAGGTAGCCAGCGAGCAGGACGCTCAGACAGCCAAACGCCATATTTGCCGGTTCGCGCCCGCCGGACGATCCGGCGAGCATGGCGTGGACACCAGCGAAAAAGCAGATGCCGCAGGCGACCAGCTGACTGGAAACGTACAGAGTCATGCGCTCTTCATCGACGCCCGAAGGCAGCCACCCCTGTTGAGCATGGGTCATCATGCTACTCCCTGCGCCATGATCCGTGCCAAGGTGGCGGTTCCTGCCAGCATCTGAATTCCGGTCATCACGGTTGCCCGGCCGTGGCGTCCTGTGCCGGAGCGGGCCCGGCAGGGGGCGGAAAGTGCGGTTTGCCGAAGATCCGTAGCCGATCCGCCTTTTCGTCAAGCACCAGCCGTGTGTCGATCCGGCTGGCGGATTCGCGACCGGATCACGGCGGGCAGACGATGCGGTTCACACCTTCCGGCAGCGGCTTGGGAGTATCTTTGAACGTGCGGACGGATCGTCAGCGTGGTTGCCGTGGAGGCCCGGGCCATTTTCAATTTGTCGACCACCGATGAGCTTGCTTCCGGCGTCAAATATTTCTTTGCCGTGCAGCCGGAGTCGCGTGCGCGCGCCGAGATAGCCGCCGTGGAGAGGCGTTTCAGGAAGTCTCTTCGGGTCAGTGGCTCCGCGATCGGTGTCGACAGCCTGCATCTGGCGCTTTGTCCGGCAGGTCGGCCCGATGGCCTGCGCCAACCGCTGGAGTCGGCGTTGCTGGCTGCCGCCAGCACAGTGCAGGACCAGGGCTTCGGCGTGTCCCTGGACACGGCGATGCGCTTTACCGCCAAGGCCGGCCAGTTTCCGTTGGTGCTATGTGCCGATAGCGCCAGCAGCGCAGCGGCATTGAATCTGCGCAAGTCGATTGCCGCCGCCCAGTCTCGGCTGGGGCTGCAGGTGAGCGGCGTCTCCAGTTTCATGCCGCATGTGACCTTGCAGCGCGGACCGATGATTGATGCGATCGAAGAGGCGATTACGCCAATCCACTGGAAAGTACGCGAGTTTGTCTTGATTCGGAGCTTTTTTGGTCAGTCCCGGCACGAGGTCATCGGCTGCTGGCCACTGCAGCCGGAGCCTGTTCCCGAGGTCATCGACCTGCTGGCGGAGATGGCCAGCCTGCCCGAGTCACCGGACTTTTTCGACTTTACCGACGAGAAACCGCCCGGCTGACGCGCCATGGCATCTATAATCGGCGGCCCCATTGCGTCAGCCGGATCGGATCGATGCCCGAAACCCTCAACTGCCCCTTGTGCGGCATGAACAATGTCTATCCGGATGGAGACAACCATGTCTGCGCCGATTGCGGCCACGAGTGGCCACTTAAGGGCGAGTCCCTGGCGGACGAGGTCGCCATGGTGGTGCGCGACGTCAATGGCAACGTGTTGAACAATGGCGACACGGTGACGGTGATCAAGGATCTCAAGGTGAAAGGCAGCTCGATTCCGCTCAAGCAGGGCAGCGTGATCCGCAACATCCGTCTGGTCGATGGCGACGACGAGCACATCGAGGGCCACTCGGACAAGATCAAGGGGCTGGTGCTGAAGGTGTGCTTCCTGAAAAGGGTGTGAGCGTTGCGATGACGCTGGCGGCACTCATCGGCGCCGCCGTGGGTGTGCCAGTCGATCCGGCCTCATGGCGTGGTGCCGATCGATCCGAACTGCGCGATGAAGTCCAGTGCGGGCTGTGGCCGCCCCAGGTGGAAGCCCTGGCCGAAATCGCAGCCCATGTCGACCAGCAGGTTCCGGGTGTGCTGATCCTCGATCCCTTCGGCGGTGGTGGTCAAATCCATGTGGTGGGCCATGTTGACGATTGCGCGTACCAGTTTGGCGGTATGCGGTTCGCTGTTCATGGCAGCGATCAGCGACTGGTCAATCTTCAGTTCGGTTGCCGGAAACTGGCGCAGGTAGGCGATCGACGCATAGCCGGTGCCGAAATCGTCGATCGCGATATGGACGCCGTGATCGCGCAGACGACGCAGCACCTGCACGCTCATTTCCAGGTCGTTGACCAGGGTGGTTTCGGTAATCTCCACGATGACCGCCGTGGGCGGCACGCCCCAGATTTCCAGTGCGCCGATCAGTTGCTCGACCATGCCCGGGCGGGACAGTACCCGCGGCGAGAAGTTGATCGCGAAGCGCAGGTCGTGGCTGAGCGGCAGGCTGGCGACATGGCGCAGGGTGGTGTTGACGCTCCAGCGTGTAAGCACGGAAATCAGGTCGCTTTGCTCGGAGAACGGCACGAAATTCGCGGGCGACACCTCGCCGTGATGAGGGCTGCTCCAGCGCGCCAGCGACTCGGCGCCAGCAATGCGGTTTTCCTGCAGGTTCCAGATCGGCTGGAAGAACACGCGCAGTCGATTGGCGTCCAGCGCCTCGCGCAGTTCGTCGTAGAAGATCTCGATTTGTGTGTCATACGGCTGGTACAGCACACACAGCTCACCGCGACGCTGGGCTTCGTCCAGTGCCATGCTGGCGCGGCGGCATAGCCGATCCGCGCTGGGGCCGTGCTCGGGATGGAGCGCAATGCCCATGACCGGCCTGACCAGCCATGGCGACGCGGTGCCGTTCAGCGGCTGCTCGAAGGCCTGAACCAGGCGGGTGCCGGCCAGCAGCGCATGGTTGGCATTGAGCATCGTGGGCAGCAATACGATGAAGCTGTCATCGCCTGCACGAAACACTTCGTCGCACGGCCGCAGCGACTGCCGGATCAGCGCATGCGCCATCTCCTCGGCCTGATCGCCCTGGCTGTAGCCGAACCGCAGGCTGATCTCGCGCAGACCAGGTACGCGCAGGATCAGCACCGCAAAGCGCTCCCCGGACACTTCGCTGGCTGCAATCAGGGCGTCGATCGCACTGAAAATTTGTGCACGGTTCAACATGTGACGGTTGGCTCAGCCTGCTGTAAGTGGGGCGCTTGCAATCTTTCGCTCACTGCAGAAAGAATCGTGTGGCGTCGACGCCGTACTCACCCACGGCCAGGCTGCGCACGATGTCGACTGCATCCTTGTCGCCCAGATGCATCAGGTCGACCGGCCTGAAATCGTTCAACGGCTGCTTGTTCGGCGCGCTCAGGATGGCGACCCGCGGACGCAGTCGGCGCACCTGGTTCTGCGCCATCACGATGGCCACCTCACCGGTGCTCAACTCGACCAGGGAGCCGGTCGGATACACCCCCAGGCAGACCTGGAACTGCTCGATCATTTCTGACTGGAACAAGGTGTTGCGCGCGGCGTAGATCTGCTGCAACGCCTGGTGTCGCGAGATGGCGGCGCGGTAAGGGCGAACACTGGACATCGCGTCGTAGCTGTCGATGATGCCGAGCATGCGCGCGGTTATCGGGATCGCATTGCCGGACAGCCGTTCGGGATAGCCGCTGCCATCGTGTCGCTCATGGTGGCTGCGCACGATGTCCATAACGTCGAAATTGCTGATGTCGGACTCCTCGATGATCGCCAGTCCATGCTTCACGTGCGAGCGGATGGTGTCGACCTCGCTGGCTGCCAGCGAGCCCTGATACTGCAGCAAGGCTTCGGGCAACCGGGTCTTGCCGACATCCATCAGCAGGCCGCCGGCGGCGAGGCTGAAAATGGTTTCCTCGTCAAAGCCCATGTGTCGCCCGAATGCCGCGGCGAGAGCGCTGCAGCTGACCGCATGCCGGTAGGAGTAGTTGTCGCGCTCGCGCAGGCCCTCGACCAGGAAAAAGGCGTCAGCGCTGCGCAGCACGCTCTGAACCAGCGGTCGCACCGCCTGCTCCACGTGTTCCACCGACAACTCGCGCCCGCTGGTGACATCCTCGAACAGGCCATCCACGATTTGCGAAGCGTTGGTCAGCGCGGCGTGCGCCCGCGGCGCCTCGTCCTCGACAGCCACCAGGTCGCTGTAGTGGGTGCTGTTCCTGAAGCGATGGCGGGACAACTCACCGCGCGCAAGCGTCTGCAGCGGGTCATGCGGCACCAGGCGGCGGGTGTCGACATAGACCTCGCGGCACAGCCGGCGCAGAGTGTCGATCTGATCCAGACGGGTCAGCTCAATGCCCTGCAGCGGGAAAGGTGTCTCGTGCCACGGTCGATCCAGCCTGCACACGAACATGCCGAGCTGCAGCTCAGCCACGTCGATACGCCGTTCTTCGAGTTCAAAAACCAAGCGCCGCCCTCGATTTTGCATGCTTCGCTGTCGATCATGCCCGCCCTGATGTCGCCCGCTCCACTCCGGGAGCCGGCAGGGTGCGGTCATCCGTACCCTGCTGAGCGTACCAGTTGTGTGCTGCGCTGTCCCAGGGACGGGTTCGACATCGACTGCGCCGTCCGCAAAGACCGCCTCCTGCCGATGCGGCCAAGCGAGCCGGCGGCATGATCGGGTCACACGACGGGCTGATTCAAGCGCGTTCAGGCCACGATGAGGGTGACGTCGATGTTGCCGCGAGTCGCGTTGGAGTAGGGGCAGACTATATGGGCCTTCTGCACCAGTGCCTCGACTTGGTCGCGGGGCAGGCCGGGCACCGCGATGGTCAGGGCGACCTCGATGCCGAAACCGCTGGGAATCGGGCCGATACCGACCTGGCCTGTCACCTGGGTGTCATTGGGCAGCACCTGCTTCTGCTGTGCCGCGACGAATTTCATTGCACCCAGGAAGCAGGCTGAATAGCCAGCGGCGAACAATTGCTCGGGATTGGTGCCCTGGCCGCCGCCGCCGCCGAGCTCTTTCGGGGTGGTCAGCTGGATGTCGAGGACGCTGTCGGATGAGGTGGCACGGCCGTCACGGCCACCGGTAGCCGTGGCTTTGGCGCGATACAGGACATTTTCGATGGACATGATGTTCTCCTTGGGGTTTGCGCTGTCAAGATAAATAGACAGCTATTAAATAGCGAACGATATAAATGGGCAAAACAGGTGGCGGCTCAGCAGCCCGCCGCAAGCCGGGCGCGCAGGCGCTGCAGCTCGCCTTTCAGATCCTTCAGTGCCGCCGCAGTGCAGCCGGTGGCGCAGAACACCGACTCCTGCACCTTGCCGGCTCGTGCCTGCAGCGACCTGCCACGGGCGGTCAGCGCCACCACGACCTGGCGCTCGTCCTCTCTCGAGCGCGAGCGCGTCACCAGGCCGGCGCTCTCCAGTCGCTTGAGCAACGGCGTCAGCGTCGCCGAATCCAGGAACAGGCGCTCTCCGATTTCCGACACGCTGAGGCTGTCGTGTTCCCACAGCACCATCATCACCAGGTATTGCGGGTAAGTGATGGCCAACGGCTTGAGCAGTTTGCGATAGACCTTGTTCATGGCCAGGCTCGTGGCATAAAGCGCGAAACAAAGCTGCCCATCCAGCCGTGGCGCCGTTGTCGTGACGTTCGATGGGTTGGTCGACCTGTTCATGCGGCGAATACTATATAGCGCGCTATTTAATTGCAAGCTATATTTTACCGGAAGCCATCGCCGCTGCATTGCGGGCTCGGCCGCGGGTGTCATCCGTGGTGTGGAGGCGGGCTTGTCCGGCCGCAGGAGCGGCGATATCAAGCAGCCGACTCAGCGCCGGTTTCCACAATGTCCAGTCGTGGTGACCAGGCAGCATCAGCACATGATCGGCGGGCAACCCGGGGCAGGCCAGTTCGATCGCGGCGCGAAAGCGCTCGCTGGCGCCATACGCCACCCATACCGTTCGCGTGCGGGACGGTTCACGCGGCCAGTTCTTGAGGTATCGCCACAGTTCGCGCTGGAAGGTTGCTGGCCCGATCGGCTGAGCGGGGCCAGGTTGCCACGCGGCGAGGCCGCCAGCTGTGCGGATTTCCCGCTGGATCGCACGTTCGCCCAGGTAGGGCGACAGCAGCAACATGCCATCGATCTGGCCGGGATAGGCCTGGTCATAGAGCAGGCTGCCGAGACCGCCGAGCGAAATGCCGGCCAGCCAGATCTGGCGGTAGCCTTTGCCGCGCAGTGGCGCGATCACCTCGTCATGCAGGCGCCTCACAGCCACGCCGCCGGTGTAGTAGGGCATGGTCAGTCCGGTCAGGATCACGTCCGCGTCCGGCCAGGCGTGCTGGATGATTCCCGCGGCGCCCCGGCGCTGCAACCCGACCAGATCGTCGCCTCGGCCGGGCAGCATCACTACCACGCGGTGTGCCGGTTGTGGCGCGTGAACCAGCAACACGGGTATCGGCATGCGCACATTGCCTGTCGCGCTGCAGCCGTTGAGAAGGATCAGTACGAGCAGCAACAGGGCCTGCAGGCGGTTCGTGCCGGGCATCACGGGTTCTCCCACGGGGCGGTTTGGTGTCGCGAGATCAGCATAGCCTTCACTGTCGCGGCGCGATACGCGCAAGCCTGTCATGCTGCGGTACGCGGGATGCTGTCGCAGCATCCCGCGGCAACAGGACGGTGATTGCCAACCCCGGCTTGCGCCAATCGGCGCAAGCCGGGCACGGCGGTCATTCATCGGAGTATCGGAACAGGCCCATGCAGGACGTGCAGCTCGAACACCGTCATCATCAGCCTTCGCACAGGACCTTTCGGTTGCGCCTGCTGGCGCACGACATCGAGTCGCCGGCGAACGTCGGCAGCCTGTTCCGCCTCGCCGACGCGCTGGGCGTGGAAGAAATCCATCTGACCGGTCGCTCGGTGCTGCCGCCGAATCGCAAGCTGAGCAAGACCTCGCGGTCGACCGAGGCGCACGTGGCCTTCAGCCATGCGTCTGACCCGGCCGGGGTTCTGCTTCGGCTCAGGGCGTCCGGCTACCGCATCATCAGCCTGGAAATCACCGGCAACAGCATCGACATACGCCAGCTTGCTGTAGCCGCCTCGGACAGGATCTGCCTCGTGCTTGGGTCGGAGCGGGCCGGCGTGGCGCAATCGCTGCTCGATCTGTCCGACCAGGTCGTGCACATTCCGATGCACGGCGGCAATTCATCGATGAACGTGGCGATGGCATGCGCCATCGCCACGTACGAGATCATCGGGCGATTGAGCTGACGGGCATCGGCCGCAGGCGAACTGAAGCTGGAAGCTGGTCAGCGGCGGGCGGCAGATGCCCGACGCGCGGGCAGCGGCCGCCGATGCGGCATGATTTCAGTCGAGCGGCGCCATGATCACCAGGTTCTGCACCGGATAACCGCGCTGCTGTGCTCGCACTTTCAGCTGATCGAACAGCTGGCGGGTCATGTCGGGCCTGCGCGCGAGTATCCACAGATGGTGGGCATCGGGGCTGCCCACCATGGCCCATTGATAGTTCGGGTCGACATCGATCACCCAGTAGTGGGCCCAGGTCAGCGGCAGCCAGCCCAGCCATGCGGGGGCGAAGCGCACCCTGAGTGCGCCGGGCTGGCCGGGTTCGATCTTCGCGACGCCGTTGATGGTCTTGCGACCGTCGCTGGTGCGACAGCTGTTGCGCACGTGGATGCTGCCGTTGGCCTGGGGTGTGTAGGTAGCGGTGACGGCGTCCAGACACTGGCGCTCGAAGAACATCGGCAGTCGCGCGATTTCGTGCCATTGGCCTGCATAGCGCGGCATGTCAAGCGAGGCCACCGGGCGATTTGGCAGGGTGGCCGCTGCCAGGGGCAGGCTTGCCAGCAGCAGGACGATCATCGACATCGAACGGAACATCAGGATCTCCGGGAATACGACGCGGCCGGGCAACGCATCAACCAAATGCGGGTGGAGCCTGTTGCGCAGACGATGATGAATGCCGGCTGCGCCCGAACACGTCTCGAACGTCGTGGTCACGTGTTGTCCACTCGCGCCCACTTATATCTGGTTGTGCCTGCAATACCGCAGGTTAGCGGAGAAAGCAGCATGGACAAGAATCGCAGTGAAGGCAGCAAGCACGAGATCAAGGGCAAGGTGAAGGAAATAGCAGGCAAGGTCAGCGGCGACAAGGCCAGGGAAGTGTCCGGCAAGCTGGAGAAGAATGCCGGAAAGATCCAGAAGGCAATCGGCAAGGCCGCCGACCGGGCGCAGCGCGACGAGGAGAGGCAGCATCGCTAGAGACGCTGCGACAAGACACTGCCCGCGGTGGCGGAGAT